>NZ_CM129665.1:3469827-3826436 GCF_052978265.1 Rhodanobacter sp. UC4448_H15
CGCCGGCGGCGCCGCCGAACACGCGCACCGGCAGCAGCAGTTCCGCCAGCGGTTCCACCAGCGCCAGCACCTCGTTGGCAAGCACCCGCACGTCGCGCCGCACGCGTCCCACCATGTCCAGCAGGGCCAGCGCATCGAGCGCGCCGCAGGGATGGTTGGCGACCACCAGCAGCGCCCCGTGCGCGGGTATGCGCACCAACGCGGCGGTGTCGACCTCATGGCGCGGTTCCAGTTCGCGCAAGGCAGCCGCGACGAAGGCCAGTCCGCGCAGCTGCGCATGTTCGGCATGGAACGCGTCGATCCGGTCGAGACCCGACCAGCGCGCCCACCACCGCAGCAAGGTCGCCGCGAGGCGCCCGCGCCGACCGCGAAACCAGCGTGGATAACGCTGCCGCAAACGCTGCTCGATGGCTTGCATGTCACGCCCCTCGCGTTGGCCTGACGCCAGCTTGCGGAGCTTCGGCGACACCACGATTGCCCCGCTGCGACAGCGGCGTGACAGCCGTGGCGTCGAACCGCTCCGCCACGACACGCAGGCCATGCCTGCGTTAGGCTCGGGATTGCCGTGCCCGCATCCGGACGTCCGAGGAGTACCGATGAGAAAACGCCTGTGGCCGCTGTGCCTGCTTTCCCTGCTGGCGCTGGTATCCGTCAGCGGAGTCCACGCTGCCGGCCAGACCATCAAGGTCTACCCGATCGCCGCCGGTACCGCCGCGACGGTGACGCCGGCCACCGAGCTCAAGCGGGCGAACCAGCCACTGCTGGTCGGGGTGAAGGTGGCGCCGCCGTTCGTGATCGAGGACCACGGCCACTACAGCGGCCTGGCGATCGACCTGTGGCAGGAGATCGCCGCCGACCGCGGCTGGAAATACGTCTACCGGCCCTACGACCTGGACGGCCTGCTGCAGGCGGTCAGCGACAGCAAGGTGGACGTGGCGCTGGGCGCGATCACCGCCACCGCCGCGCGCGAACAGCGGATGGATTTCGCCCACCCGATCACCAGCTCGGGCCTGGCCGTGGCGGTGCGCGGCGGGCAGACCGCCGGCTGGCTGGCGGTGGCGCGGGCACTGGTGTCGCCGGCCTTCCTCAAGGTGATCGGCTCGCTGACGCTGCTGTTGCTGGTGGTCGGCTTCCTGGTCTGGCTGCTCGAACACAAGCGCAACCCGGAGCAGTTCGGCGGCAGCCGCCGCCAGGGCATCTTCTCCGGCTTCTGGTGGGCGATGGTGACGATGACCACGGTCGGCTATGGCGACACCGCGCCGCGCACGGTCGGCGGACGCATCATCGGCCTGGTGTGGATGCTGGCCGCGCTGCTCATCGTGTCGTTCTTCACCGCGGCGATCACCAGCGCGCTGACCGTCGGCCAGCTCAGCGAGCGCATTCGCAGCGCCGCCGACCTGGGCGGCATGCGCATCGCCAGCGTGCCGGACAGCACCAGCGCCAACTGGCTCGACCGCGAGCAATTCGACTACGCCAAGGCCCGCGACGTCGATGCCGCGCTGGCGGAGCTGGCCGCCGGCCGCGTCGACGCCGTGGTCTACGACGAACCCCTGTTGCGCTGGAACATCCGCCGGCACTTCCGCGGTCAGCTGAAGGTGCTGCCACTGCTGCTGGAGCGGCAGGACTATGCTTTCGCCCTGCCCACCGGCAGCCGCCTGCGCGAACCGATCGACACCTCGCTGCTGCAGCGGATCAACGCGCCGGACTGGCCGCAGCGGCTGGACAAGGCCTTCGGCGCAACCGGCCAGTGAACGGGCCAACGCGCGACGCCAACCCGTTCGGCCGTCCATACGGCTGAACGGAAACCCACCCCCGCCACGCCCCGCGGACGGGGAGGCTGCAAAGTCGAAGTGGTCGATGTATCATGCCCGACCTCTTTTATCTTTCTATCCGTACAAAGGGATATAAACCGCGATGTCCAACTACCTGTTCACCTCCGAATCGGTCTCCGAAGGCCATCCGGACAAGGTCGCCGACCAGATCTCCGACGCCGTGCTCGACGCGATCATCGCGCGCGACCCGCGCGCCCGCGTGGCCTGCGAAACCATGGTCAAGACCGGCGTGGCGATCGTCGCCGGCGAAATCACCACCGGCGCCTGGATCGACCTCGAGGCGATCACCCGCAAGGTGATCCTCGACATCGGCTACAACTCGTCCGACGTCGGCTTCGACGGCGCCACCTGCGGCGTGATCAACCTGATCGGCAAGCAGTCGCCGGACATCAACCAGGGCGTGGACCGCAAGAACCCGGAAGACCAGGGCGCCGGCGACCAGGGCCTGATGTTCGGTTACGCCACCAACGAAACCAAGGATTTCATGCCGGCGGCGATCTACTACTCGCACCGGCTGGTCGAGCAGCAGGCGAAGATCCGCAAGCGGAAGAACTCGCCGCTGCCGTGGCTGCGCCCGGACGCCAAGAGCCAGGTCACCCTGCGCTACGAGAACGGCGTGGCCACCGCGATCGACGCCGTGGTGCTGTCGACCCAGCATGACCCGTCGGTCAAGCAGAAGGACCTGGTCGAGGCCGTGCGCGAGCACATCCTCAAGCCCGTGCTGCCTGCCAAGCTGATGCACAAGGCCACCAAGATCCACATCAACCCGACCGGCAAGTTCGTCATCGGCGGCCCGGTGGGCGACTGCGGCCTGACCGGCCGCAAGATCATCGTGGACACCTACGGCGGCTGGGCCCGCCACGGCGGCGGCGCGTTCTCCGGCAAGGACCCGTCCAAGGTCGACCGCTCGGCCGCCTACGCCGCGCGTTACGTCGCCAAGAACATCGTCGCCGCCGGCATCGCCGACCGCTGCGAGGTGCAGGTGAGCTACGCGATCGGCGTGGCGCATCCGACCTCGATCTCGGTCACCACCTTCGGCACCGGCAAGATCAGCGACGAGAAGATCGAGAAGCTGATCCGCAAGCACTTCGACCTGCGTCCGTACGGCATCCTGCAGATGCTCGACCTGATCCACCCGATGTACCAGCAGACCGCCAGCTACGGCCACTTCGGCCGCACCCCGCAGGTGGTCAAGGACGCCAGCGGCAAGTCCTACACCACCTTCTCGTGGGAAAAGACCGACCGCGCCGAGGCGCTGCGCAAGGACGCGAAGCTGTAGGAGCGCATCTTGTGCGCGAACACCGCGCACCGAAAAAAACGGGCCGCCTCGCGCGGCCCGTTTCGTTTTGCCGTCGTACGCCTCACCGTCCCGGGACACGACGCGCGCCAGCGCAATCATCGCTGATTTCTTTGCCGCCGCGGGCAGCATTGCCCTACGCCCATCCGCGCGCCGCACCGATTCCACGCCCGTTCCGCCGGACTCATGCTGAACTTTCCACCAATGCAGATCGCAAGGAAGCCGCATGCCTTCAGTCCCGCGCCGCCACCATCCCTTTGCCCTGACTGCCGTGCTTCTGCTGGCGCTGGCACCCCCGCTCGTTGCGGCGCAGACCGGGCAAATGGAAGGCGAGAACCTGCTGATGTCGCTCCCCGACGGCTTCGTTCCCGCCTACCACAATCAAAAGGGTTCCGTGGCGATCTCCGAGATGATCCCCAGCGGCGAGACGCTCGATCACTGGAGCGAGATCCATACGATGCTCGTCCTCTACGGCGGCGGTAACCTGCCGATCGATGCCTATGTCGAGCGCGTGGGGCAAAGCTTCCGCAAGGATTGCGACATGGCCGACACGGTTCCGATCGCCAGTGGCACCGAGAACGGCTACAAGTTCGCGTTCTGGCTGCAGACCTGCTCGTACTTCGACCGGAAGAAGCCGCCGGAAACCACCTGGTTCAAGATGATCAACGGCAACGACAGCAGTTATGTCGTGCAGCACGCGGTGCATGCCGAGCCGACCACGGAGCAGACCGTGCGCTGGGCCCGGTACTTCGCCACGGTCAAGGTTTGCGACTCGCGCATTCCCGACCGGGCTTGCCCGCACGTCCAATAGCCGGCTCGGGCGCCGCCGGTCACGCCGCAACGTCGCTGCCAAGTACAATGGGCGAATGTCCCTTATCCAATTGCAACGCGTCGACTTCAGCATCGGCGGCCCGCTCCTGCTCGAACACGTCGATCTGTCGATCGAGGCGAACGAGCGTGTCTGCATCGTCGGTCGCAACGGCGAAGGCAAATCCACCCTGATGAAGCTGATCGCCGGCGAGCTGCACGCCGACGACGGCGAGGTGCGCATCCAGAACGGCGTGGTGGTAGCGCGGATGGCGCAGGAAGTGCCGCAGGGCACGGCCGGCAGCGTGTTCGACGTGGTCGCCGAAGGGCTGGGCGATCTCGGTCGGCTGCTGGCGCGCTACCACCACCTGCTGGCCGAAGGCGACTTCGACGCGCTCGGCGACGTGCAGCACCAGATCGAGGCGCAGCACGGCTGGGACCTGGACCGCCGCGTCAGCGACGTGCTGACCCAGCTGGAACTGCCCGGCGAGACCGACTTCGCCGCGCTGTCCGGCGGCATGAAGCGCCGCGTGCTGCTGGCCCAAGCGCTGGTGCGCAAGCCCGACGTGCTGCTGCTGGACGAACCGACCAACCATCTCGACATCGAGGCGATCGGCTGGCTGGAAACCTTCCTCAAGCAGTTCGCCGGCAGCATCCTGTTCGTCACCCACGACCGCAGCTTCCTGCGCGCGCTGGCGACGCGCATCGTCGAGATCGACCGCGGCGCGCTCACCGACTGGCCGGGCGACTACGACAACTACCTGCGCCGACGCGAGGAACGCCTGCACGCCGAGGCGCAGGCGAACGCTCTGTTCGACAAGAAGCTGGCGCAGGAGGAAGTGTGGATCCGCCAGGGCATCAAGGCCCGGCGCACCCGCAACGAAGGCCGCGTGCGCGCGCTGAAGGCGCTGCGTGCGGAACGTGCGCAACGCCGCGAGCTGGGTGGCAACGTGAAGATGACGGCGGCCAGCGCGCAGGCTTCGGGCAAGAAGGTGATCGAGCTCAGGCACGTGCACCAGGCCTACGACGGTCGCGTGCTGATCGACGACCTCACGACCACCGTGATGCGCGGCGACCGCATCGGCATCATCGGCCCCAACGGCGCCGGCAAGAGCACCCTGCTGAAGATCATGCTGGGCGAACTCACCCCGCTGCGCGGTACCGCCGAGCTGGGCACCAATATCGAAATCGCCTACTTCGACCAGCACCGGCTGCAGCTCAACGACAAGCTCAATGCGCTCGACAACGTGGCCGAGGGCCGCGAGTTCATCGAGCTCAACGGCCAGCGCAAGCACATCATCGGCTACCTGCAGGATTTCCTGTTCTCGCCCGAGCGCGCCCGCGCGCCGATCACCCGCCTCTCCGGCGGCGAGCGCAACCGCCTGCTGCTGGCCAAGCTGTTCGCGCAGCCGTCGAATCTGCTGGTCATGGATGAACCGACCAACGACCTCGACGTCGAGACGCTGGAGCTGCTGGAAGAACTGCTGACCGACTACCAGGGCACCCTGCTGCTGGTCTCGCACGACCGCGCCTTCCTCGACAACGTGGTCTCCAGCACCCTGGTGCTGGAAGGGGAAGGCCGCATCGGCGAATACGTGGGCGGCTACAGCGACTGGCTGCGCCAGCGGCCCACCGCGCGCAGCACCCCGGCCACCGGCAAGGCCGCCGCGCCGGCTCCGACACCTGCGGCGCCCGTGGCGGCAAAGCGCAAACGCAGCTTCAAGGAACAGCACGAGCTGGAGCAACTGCCAAAGCGCATCGAGCAACTGGAAGGCGATATCGCCGCGCGCACCGCCGCGATGAACGAGCCGGCCTTCTTCCAGCAGGACAGCGCGGCCATCGTCAAGGCGAACGAGGCGCTGGTGAAGTTGCAGGCCGAACTGGATGCAGTCTACGCGCGCTGGTCGGAATTGGATGGCTGAGCGAAGCAGGAGTGAGCGCAGAGCAGAGACCTCCCGCTCATGTGCTTTCTCTCGTTTCTCACGCCTCTCCACTCACTTCTCGCCCTTCCTCCCGGCGTATCATTCGGGGATCTTTCCCACGGACTGCCACGCATGTACACGCTCTACTACGCCCCGGGTTCGGCCAACCTGCTGGTGCACCTCGCCCTGCTCGAAATCGGTGCCCCGCACGAGCTCAAGCGCATCGATCTCGACAAGGGCGAACAGCGCAGCGCCGCGTACCTGGCGATCAACCCGAATGGCGTGGTGCCCACCCTGCTGGTCGACGGCCAACCGCACGGCGAGGCGGCAGCGCTTGCCTTGCTGCTGGCCGAGAGGCATCCCGAGGCGGCACTGGCGCCCGTCCCCGGCAGCGCGCAGCGCGCCGACTACCTGCAATGGATGCTGTACTTCGCCAACAACCTGCAGCCACTGTTCCGCCAGTGGTTCTACCCCGGCGAACACCTGGCCGACGGTGCCGACACGATCAAGCAGGCCGCCCGCGCCGGCATCGAAAAATGCTGGACGAAGATCGACGCCCATCTCGCCGCGCATGGCCCGTACATGCTCGGCGACCGCTTCAGCATGGTCGACCTCTACGCCCTGATGCTGATGCGCTGGTCGCGCAACATGCCCAAGCCCGCCACCGAATGGCCGCAGCTGGCCGCACTGGCCACGCGCCTGAAGGCACGGCCGTCGTGGAAACAGGTCTGCGATGCCGAGGGCCTGATCGAGTGGGCCTGAGTCCATGAGCGACACCCCCGGCACGGACGCCTGGGCCGTCTACCTGCTCGAATGCGCCGACGGCCGCGTCTACACCGGCATCGCCCGCGACCCCGAACAACGCTACGCGAAACATCTCGCCGGCAAGGGCGCCCGCTTCACCCGGTCCAACCCGCCGAAGCGATTGCTGGGCTGGGTCTGGGTCACCGACCACGGCGATGCATTGCGACTGGAAATGGCATGGAAGAAGCTGCCGCGCGCCCAGCGCATCGCAGCGCTGCAGGCGAGCCTCGATCCGTAGGGGCGGGCACTGCCCGCCGCACTTTGCCGGAGCCGGCGGTCACTACCCTCCACACTTTTGGTCATCCCGCCCCGAGGCATCGCCAGCTAGTGGGCCTCCTGCGACAGCGGACGGTTGGGTAGCCACAGTTGCGCGATGGCGCCTGCGCCATCGCGGGCGGTGAGGCTGACGCCACCTTCGTGCGCTTCGGCGATCTGCCGCACCAAGGCCAGGCCGATGCCGGAGCCGCCGGGCTTGGTGGTGAAGAACGGCACGAACAGGTTGTCGCTGCCGGGCAAACCCGGACCGTCGTCGAGAATGTCGATCAGCGCGCGCCCACCCTCGCTGCGCCAGCGCATCAACACGGCGCCACCGGTGGACAGGCTTGCTTCAACGGCGTTGCGCAGCAGGTTGATCAGCGCCTGTTCGAGCTGGTCGGGATCAGCCTGCACCGGCAGCGGCGCGCCCTGCTCCACGGTCACGATCATGCGTTGTTCCAGCCGCGCCACCGCCGGCACCAGCACGGCCAGGTCCAGCTCGCGCTTCTGCGGCGGCGGCAACGCGGCGAGCCGGCTGTAGCCGGCCAGGAAACGCGCCAGCGATTCGGCGCGGTTGCCGATCACCTGCAGGCCGCCGCGTGCGTCGTCGCGCCAGTCCTCGGCCAGCGGTTCGCGCGCGATCAGGGTGGCCAGTGTGCCGGCCAGCGAGCTGATCGAGGCCAGCGAGTTGTTGACCTCGTGGCCGAGCACGCGCAGCAGGCGTTGCCAGGCTTGGCGTTCTTCCTCGCGCAACACCCGGCCAACATCATTGATTACCAGCAACTGGCCGCTGCGGCCTTCGTTGCGCAACGGCGAATGGCGGATGTCGAAGCGGCCGCTGCGGCCGGGGAATGTGTGCCGCACCACCTGTGCCGACGGCGCGGCCAGCAGCGCGTCGAGTGCCAGCTCATCGGCGCGGCAGCCGATCAGCGCGTGCCGCTCGCCGGCGAGCAGGCGCTGCGCGGCCGGATTGAGCAGCCGCAGCCGCGCGTCGTGGTCGAACACCAGCACGGCGCTGTCCAGCGCAGCCAACGTCTTGCCGAGCAGGCGCGCGGAATCCTCGAACTGCAGGCGCTCCTTCTGCAGCCGATCGGCCAGTGCGTTGATGTCGTAGATCGCGTCGCCGAGCACGCCACCCCGCACGCCGCGCATGCTGTAGTCGCCCTCGCGCAGCGCTTCCAACAAGCCGGCCAGGGTGTACAGCGGATACACCACGCGCCGGTGCTGCCAGCGCGCGATCGACGCGGTGGCCACCACGACCACAAAGACCAGCAACCAGCACAACGCACGCCCGGGCACGCCGGCCAGCAACAACACGGCCACGCCGAGCAGGGCCGGCAGCGCCACCAGCCAGTTGCCCAGCAGCACGCGCCGCTCGAACGCGGGCAGGCGGCCGCGGCGGCGGGAGGAATCAGTCGGCATCGTCGGACGAGGGATCGCGCAGCCCGTACTTTTCCATGCGCCGGTACAAGGTCTGGCGGGTGATGCCGAGCGCGTCGGCGGCATGCTGCAGGTTGCCGTCGTGGCGTTCCAGCGCGCTTCGTACCAGATGCGCCTCGGCCTGGTCGATGGTCATGCCGTCGATGCCTTGCGCGGAGTCCGCCCTCGCCGAGCCGGGACCGAATGCCAGCGCCGAGTCGCTGACCAGGTCGTGCTCGGCCAGCAGCGCGGCGCGCTCCATCAAATGACCCAGCTCGCGCACATTGCCCGGCCAGCGCCACGCCAGCAGCGCACGCTCGGCCGACGGCGCCAGCCGCAAACCGCTGCGACCGTAACGCGTCGCGCTGCGCTCCAGGAAGCTGCGCGCCAGCGGCAGGATGTCGGCGCTGCGTTCGCGCAATGGCGGCAGTCGAATTTCCAGCGTATTCAATCGGTACAGCAGGTCCTTGCGGAAGCGACCTGCCTCCACTTCGACGGCGAGATCGGCATTGGTCGCCGAGACCAGCCGCACGTCCACGCTTTGCGTGCGCGAGGAACCAAGCCGCTCGAACTCGCCATCCTCCAGCACGCGCAGCAACTTCGGCTGCTGCGACGCCGGCACGTTGCCCACCTCGTCAAGGAACAGCGTGCCGCCGTCGGCCAGTTCGAAGCGGCCGATGCGCTCGCTCTTCGCGTCGGTGTACGCGCCGCGCACGTGGCCGAACATGTCCGACTCGAACACGTTCTCGGCGATGCCGCCCATGTTGACCTTGACCAGCGCTTTCGCCGCGCGACGCGACTGCGCATGCAAAGCCTGGGCGATCACGCCCTTGCCGGTACCGTTTTCACCCAGCACCAGCACATTGGCGTCGCTGGGAGCGACCCGGGCCACCAGCTCCATCACCCGCCGCATCGCCGGCGACTCGGCGATCAGCGCCTCGCCGCCGCCGCGCAACAATGCGTTCTCCGCTTCCAGCCGACGCTGCCGTCGCGCACCTTCGCCCAATGCAATCTGCGTGCGCACGATGCTGAGCGCACGGGTGTTGTCCCACGGTTTCTCGATGAAATCGCCGGCACCGCGGCGCAATGCATCCACCGCCAGCGGCACGTTGCCCCACGCGGTCATCACCACCACCGGCAACTCCGGCGCGTGCTGGCGCAACGCATCGAGGAGGGCCAGGCCCTCCTCGCCCGAGGTCGTGTCGCGGGTGTAGTTGAGGTCGATCAGCGCGCAGCTGAACTCGCGCTGGCGCACCGCCTCCCGCGCCGCCGTCGGGCCGTCGACGCCGACGCTGGCGATGCCCTCGGACTTCAGCAGCAGGCGCAGCGCCTCGCGCACGTCGGCCTGGTCGTCGACCAGCAGCACGAGGGGATGGGTTTCGCGTGTCATGTCTTCCAGCATAGGGTAGGAGCCCGCTCGCGGGCGATGCTTTTGGCGGGCGATCGAAAGATCAAGCGCATGGCTCGCGAGCGGACTACTGCAAGAAGCATCGCGTCACTCGTAGCGCAGCGCGATCGCGGGGTCGACGCGCAGCGCGCGCAACAGCGGCACCAGCGAAGCGATCAGCGCCACCAGCAACACGGTCAACAGGACCGGGGCGAACACCCGCGGATCGTGCGCCTGCGTGTGCAGCCCGGGATCGGCCAGCAGCGCCGACCACGGCCATGCCAGCAGCAGGCCGATGCCCAGCCCCAGCCCGAGCTGCCACAGCAATTGCCGCCCGACCTCGCGCACGATCGCGCGGCTGCCCGCACCGATGGCACGGCGGATGCCGATCTCGCGGGTACGCTGGGCCACCGAGAACGCCAGCACGCCATACAGTCCCGCGCCGGCCAGCAACAGCGCGACCAGCCCCAGCGCGCCGAACACGGTACTGAGCACGGTCAATCCCGCCCGCGCCTCGGCCATCGCGGCGGCCTGGCTTCGCACGCCGTACACCGCCGCCTGCGGCTCGACCGCGTGCACGGCATCGGCCAGTTGCTGCGCGGAAACGCCGCCGGCGACGTGCGCGCGCACCGCCAGGCCCACGGCATGCAGCGGCAACTGGCCGGCCGACTGGTCCAGCGGCAGCAGCAGGCCCGGTCGCGGCTTTTCCAGCACGCCATCCAGCTGCAACGGCTCGATCACGCCGATCACGGTCAGCGTGGCGGCAAACGGACGGCCGGGCCACAACACCAGCTTGCGGCCCACGGCGTTGTCGTGCGGCCACATCGCGGTCGCCATCTTCGCGTCGACCACGGCCACCGGTGCGCTGTGCGCACGGTCGCGCGTGTCGAAGAAGCGGCCTGCCCGCAGGTGAACGCCGTAGGTCCCGAGGAAATGCGGACCGACGATACCCATCTGCGCGCGCGGCCAGCCCTCCGCGGGCTGCGGGTGGCCCGGCAGCGAGACGTCCTCGTGGCTGCCCAGCACCGCGCCGGGCACGGTATCCGATCCGGTGGCGTCGACCACGCCCGCACCCTGGCGCAGGTGTTCGCCCACCGCGTCGAAAAAGCGGATGCGCCGCGCATCGTCGGTATAGCTGGCCGCCGGCAGCATCACATCGGCGGTGAGCACCTGCGTCGCATGCGCCGCACCGGCCACCGGCTGCGACAGCACGCTGCCCACCGCGCGCACGAAGGTGCCCGCCCCCACCAGCAGCACCACGGTCAGCGCGACTTCCGCCATCACCATGACCCGGGCCACGCGGGCGAAGCCGGCACCCGAACCCTTGCCGCCGTCGCGCAGCACGTCCTGCAGGTCGGCGCGCGCGGCGCGCCAGGCGGGGATCACGCCTGCCAGCGCGGTGCTCAGCACGGCGGCCACGAAAGCCGCCACGAGCACCCGGCCGTCGAGGCCGAAATGATGGAAGGGCGCGGCGCCCGACGCATCGTTGAAGTACACCGAGACGATCCAGCGGTTTCCCCAGTGCACGATCGGCAGCGTCACCGCCAGCGCGGCCAGGCTCAGCAGCAGGCTCTCCGTCAGCGCCGCGGATACCAGTCGCATCCGACTGCCGCCCAGGGCGCCGCGCAGCGCCAGCTCGTGACGCCGCTGCAGGGTCTGCACCAGCTGGAGGTTGGCCACGTTGACGCAGGCCAGCAGCAGCACCAGCGCGGCGGCGCCGAACATCAGCCATACCCACTGGCGCATGTCCTCCGGCACAAAGCTGAACTTCCACGGTTTGAGCGTGACGCCACGGGTGTGCTTCCCCGCTGGCAGCGCGGCCTGCAGGCGCGCCGCCCACGTGTCCAGCTCCGCGCGCGCCTGCGCCAGTTGGTGGTTGGCCGCCAGGCGAACCACGCCCCACACATCGCGGTGCTGCCCGGGCGGCAGCTTCAGCGGCAGCCAGACCTCGCTGCCGCTGACCGGCATGCGCGCCGCCCTTGCCGGCAGCACGCCCACCACGGTGGCCCACTCGCCATTGATCCGCACCTCGCGGCCGGCGATGTGCGGATCGGCCTTGAAACCACGCCGCCACAGGTTCTCGCCCAGCAACACCACGTCCGCGGCGCCGGGCGCCTCGTCCGACGGCAGCAGGCCGCGCCCCAGCAGCGGCGTGACGCCCAGCAGCGGCATCATCGAGGCGGTCACGCGACTGCCCGGGTAGTACGTCGCGCCGCCGTTTTCCTCCACGCCCGCGCCAATGGGGACGTAGGCACCCACCTCGTCGGCGCTGCGCAGGCCGTCGCGCAGGGCCAGGTACTGGTCGCTGTCGAGGCTGCCGATGCCGTTGCCGCTGTGCGACGGTTCGCCCAGCGCCATGAGGCGTTCGGGATGCGGTACCGGCAACGGTTCGAGGATCAGCGTGTTGACCAGGCTGAACAGGAACAGCGTCACCCCCAGCCCCACGCCCAGCACCGCCACCGAGAGCAGCGCATAGCCGGGCCGCCGCGCCAGCCGTCGCCAGGCCTCGCGAAGTTCGCGCACGATCATCGTCACTCTCCCCTCAAGGCACGCATCGGCGCCACGCGTGCCGCTCGCAGCGCCGGCAACAGGCAGGCCAGCAAGCCGGCGAACGCAAGCACCACGCTCACACCGGCCATCACCAGCGGGTCCAGCGCACCGGCGCGGCCAATCAATCCCATCAGCACCTGCGATGCCGCACGTGCCGCCAGCCACGCCCCGGCCATGCCCAGCGCCAGCCCCGCCGCAATCTGCAGCAAGCCGCCGCGCAGCACCAGCTCCAGCAGTCGCGAAGGTCTGGCACCCAGCGCCATGCGCACGCCGAACTCTCGTTCGCGCGTGGCCACCGCCACCGCCACCACGGCGTACAGCCCCGCCGCGGCGAGCAGCAGCGCGAGCGTGGCGAACAAGCCGATCAGCCACAGGCTGAGCCGTGCGCTCGCGGTGGTCTGCTGCACGACGTTCCGCATCGTGCGCAAGTTGGCGATCGGCTGCTCGGGCGCGATCTCGGCCAGCGCCGCGCGCACGCCGTCCTGCCAGTCCATCGGGTTGCCGTGGCCGCGCAACGCGAAGCGCAGCGGCTCCAGGTGACGGACCAATGCCATCACCGGATCGGGTACCTGCGCCAATGGCACGTACAGCACCGGTTGCATGGGCTGCAACGGCCCCTTCTGATAGGTGGCGCCCACTACGCCGACGATGTGCAGCGAAACAAGCTTGCCGTCAACGCCTGTCATCTCGATCCGCTTGCCCACCGCATGACCGCCGTAGAACCTGTCAGCCAGATCCTGGCTGACGATGGCCACCTGCTCGCCTCCTGTCGTGTCGTCACGCGAGAAGTCCCTCCCCTTGAGTAACGGGATGGAGAACAAGCGGAAAAAGTCGTCCCCGATACCGTGGTACTGGGACGCGAACTCCCGCCCATCCGGGGTGTGCAGGGTGGTTTGCAGCTGACCCATCATGCCGTTGCTGGCAGGCAGGTTCGTGGTCACCACGGCGTCGGCGACGCCCGGGATCACGCGCAGCCGCTGCACCAGCCGCCGCGACAGGCCCCACACCGAGGCGACATCCGGGTAATCGGCCCGCACCGGCGCCAGGTCGAAGGTGAGCACATTGCTGTCGGCAAAGCCAAGATGCATCCGCGAGGCGTCATAAAGCCCATGCATGAACACGCCAGCCGCGCACAGCAGCACCGTCGCCAACGCCACCTGCGCCACTACCAGTACGCGGCCCAGCCGCCCGCCGCGCAGACCGATGCCGCTACGGCCGCCCTCGCGCAATTCGTCCACCGTCGTCGCGCTGCGGCTGCGCCACAACGCGAGCCCCGCCGCCAGCAGCGCGCCGAGCATGCCCACGGCGAACGCCAGCAGCCACGCCGAAGCACGGACATGCAGGCGACCGCCCCACAACCACTCGGCGGGAATGAAGCCTTGCAGCAAGGCCAGGCCAGTCGTCCCCAGCGCCATGCCCGCCAGCGCGCCAGCGCCACCGACCAGCAGGCCCTCGCCCAAGGCCGGCAGTATCAGCCGCAACAGCGGTGCGCCCAGCGCGCCGCGCACCGCGGCGTCGTGGTTGCGCGACAACGCACGCAGCAGCATCAGGTTGGCGAGGTTCACCAGCGCAATCAGCAGCACCAGCACCGCGCTGGTCATGAACAGCAGCAGCATCGGCCGCGCGTCCTGCCGCATGACGGACGCCAGATGCAGGGCGCCGAAGCGCGGCTTCTTCCAGTTGCCGCCCATGCCCATGTCGCGGTACATGGTGCGCTCGCGCGCATCGGCCTGCGCCGACACGGCGGCGATGTCGGCACCGGGTGCCAGCCGTGCAAGCGCCAGAGTGCCGTTGTGGCTGTAATCGCGGCTGCCCACCGGCACCGCCGTCGGCAGCACCACGTCGCCCGACCCAAGCACGGTGTTGAAGGCCGCCGGCAGCACACCCACGATGGTGTGCGGCACGCCTTCCACCTGCAGGCTGCGGCCGATCACGCTGCGGTCGCCGCCGTAACTGCGCAGCCAGAAGCCGTAGCCGAGCATCACCACGGGCGGGCCGTGCGGATGATCCTCCTGCGCATCGAAGTTGCGCCCCAGCACCGGCTGCAGATCCAGCGTGGGCAGCAATCCCTTGTCCATGCGGATCAGCGGAACCTGCGCCGGCACACTCACGCCGGCGACATTCACCATCGAACCCGGCCACCACAACCCCAGCGAGGCCACGCCGTCGAGCTTGTCCAGGTACTGGTATTCGTGCGGCGAGATGCCGCCCACCTGACTGGTGTCGCGGATCTGGCCCAGCACCACCAGTCGCGACGGCTGCGGTACCGGCAGGGGTCGCCACAAGCTGTTCTGAATCAGCGTGGTTACCGCCACGCTGGCGCCGACGCCGAGCGCCAGCACGCCGGCAGCCAGCAACAGGAAGCCGGGCCGGCGCAGGCTGGCGCGCCACGCGCGCCAGATCTCGGCAAGCCAGACGTTCACGCGCCGACTTCCACGCGCTGGCCGATCAGCGCGTCCAACCGCTGCTCGTCCTCGTGGCGCAGGCGCTCGTAGGTTTCCTCGTCGACCACGCGGCCGTCGAACAGGCGGATCTTGCGCTGGGCGAGTTCCGCGTAGCGCGCGTCGTGGGTGACCATGCAGAGGGTAGCGCCGCCCTTGTGCAGTTCGTCGAGCAGGGCCATCACCGCCTCGCCATTGCGCGAGTCGAGGTTGCCGGTGGGCTCGTCGGCGAGCAGGATCGCCGGCCGGCCGACCAGCGCGCGGGCCACCGCCACGCGCTGTTGCTGGCCGCCGGACAACTGCGCCGGGTAATGCCGCATGCGATGCGCCATGCCGACGCGCTCGAGTGCTTCCTGCACGCGCTCGCGCCGTTCGGCGGCGCCGATGCCGTTGCGGTAGGTCAGCGGCAGTTCGACGTTCTCCTGCACGCTCAGGTCGCCGATCAGGTTGAACGCCTGGAAGATGAAGCCGATCTCGGCGTTGCGGATGCGCGCGCGCTCGGCCGCGTTCAGTGCCGCGACGTCATGCCCGTTCAGCACGTAGCGGCCGGCGCTGGCGGTGTCGAGCAGGCCGAGGATCGACAGCAGGGTGGTCTTGCCGCAGCCGGACGGCCCGGAGATGGAGACGTACTCGCCGCGCGCGATGGACAGATGCACGTCAGCGAGTGCATGGGTTTCCACCTCGTCGGTCTGGAATACCTTGCGGATGCTGTCGAGGGTGATGACGCTAGTTGACTGGTTCATGACGATACCGAGAGACATGAGGAGTGAGGAGTGAGTGGAGAGAAGTGAGTGAGGAGCATGAGGGTGCGGGCTTTTCTCTCACGCCACACTCCTCTTCACTCACTTCCAACCCCAGTTAGCGCAGGCGCAGGCGGTCATATTTGTCCCACTGGCTGGTATCGGACAGGATGACCTTGTCGCCGGTTTTCAATCCACGCAACACCTGCACGCGATCGACCGAGGCGCTGCCGATGCGTACCGGTACGCGGGTGGCCGTGTCGCCGTCGGGTTCCAGCCGAAACAGGCTGAGGTCGCTGCCGGCGGCAGCCAGCGCGGGACGCCCTACCGACAGCACGTCGTGCAGTTCGGCGATGCGGATGCGGCCGTCGACGGAAAGATCGGGCCGCGCACCCGGCGGCAGCGCGCCGGCGAGCGTGACATCCACCCGCACGCTGCCGTCGCGCACGGCCGGATCGATGCGTTCGACCTTGCCGGCGATCACGCCGTCGTGGGTATCCACGTTCACCGCCATGCCCATCAATACATCCTTGGCCTGCACCTCGGGCACCTGCAATCGTGCGATCAGCACGTCGGTGCGCGCCACCCGTGCCAGGTTGGCACCGGTGGCGACCTGGGCGCCTTCCTGCACAGCCACTTCCTGCAGCACGCCGGCGATGCCGGCGCGCACCTGGAGCGCATCGGCCTGGCGCTGGCGCAGTTGCAGGTTGCTCTGCTGCTGCAGCAGTTTCGCCTGCACCGCGTCCAGCTGCGCCTGCATGCTGGCGCCGAAGGCGTGCACGCGCTGCTGTTCGACCTGCATGCGGTTCTTCAGCTGGGCCAGGGCGATCTGCTCCTGTTCGTAGCGCACCTCGGGAATCAGGTGCCGGGCCACGGCCTTGGCATCAGCGTCGGCCTTGACCTTGGCCGAGGCGTAGTCGGCCTGTGCCTGCGCCTGGGTGGCGCGGTGGTCGAGCAACTGCGATTGCAGCTCGGCGCGCCGGGCGGCCACGTCGGCACGTGCCGCCGCCACCTGGGCCTGGGCGTTGCGCAGGCTGTCCTGCACTTCGGGGTTGGACAGCGTCATCAGCACGGTGTCCGGCTGCACCACCGTGCCCGGCCACGCCAGGATCCGGTCCACCTGGGCGGCGGTGGCCGCCGCCAGCCAGCGCGAAGTGCGCGGCACCAGGGTGCCGGTGGCGCGGATCTCCTGCAGCATGTCGCCGCGCTGCACGGTGTCGATCCACAGGCTGGCACGATCGGCCCGCGGCAACGCCGGTCCCAGGCGCAGCAGCACCGTCACCAGCATCGCGACGAGCACGACGGCTGCGGCCGCGAGCAGGCGGAGCCGGCGGCGCTTGCGCAGTTTCAGGGTGGGGTTGGCCATGTCCATGCGCCTGCTGGAGCAAGCCCCGTGCCAGGGCGCGAAGGCCCTCCGGACAAGCGATTTCGTCGCCCGCCAGGCACTCTCGTCGTTCGCCAGCGGACACCCCTGTCCGAAGTCGTACGTGCAGGGCCTGTTCGGCGCGGTACGGCGGGCACTGCCCGCCGTTTTTCTCCCGGACGACGCGTAGCAGGAGCGGCGGGCAGTGCCCGCCCTACAGGTGAGGCAACGGGCGAGTCAGCCGGTGTTCTGCAGCCCCTGCGCCACGCCGTTGACGCAGGCGACCAGGGCCTGCAGCAGCGCGTCGTCCTCGCGGTCGCTCTCGCGCCAGCGCCGCAGCAGGTCGACCTGCAGCAGGCTCATCGGATCCACGTACGGGTTGCGCAGACGGATCGAGGCGGCCAGCCGCGGGGCGTCCTGCAGCAGGGTGCGGTGCCCGTTCAACTGCAGCAGCACGCGGCGGGTGCGCTCGAACTCGCCGCGGACCAGGCCGAACATTTCCTCGTGCAGCGGCCCGGACAGGCGCGAGAACGCCTCGGCGATGTCGAGGTCGCACTTGGCCAGCACCATTTCCACGTCGTCCAGCATGTTGCTGAAGAACGGCCAGTCGCTGGCCATCTCGGCCATCGCCTCCTCGCCGAACTCGCGCACGCCGTGGCCCAGCGCACTGCCGAGGCCGTACCAGCCGGGCAGGATCGAGCGGCACTGGGTCCACGCGAACACCCACGGGATCGCGCGCAGGTCCTGCACGCCGCGCATGCTGCGGCGACTGGCCGGGCGCGAGCCGAGGGTCATGCGCTCGATCACGTCGATCGGCGTGGCGCTGCGGAAGTACTCGACGAAGTGCGCGTGTTCGACGAAGGCGCGGTAAGTCTCGCGGCTGGCTGCCGACAACACGTTCATCCGCGCGCGCCATCGCTCTTCGCGCGGATCGTCGGCGCGCGGGCGAAGCGAGGCGCGCAGCACGGCGCTGACGGTCTGTTCCAGGTTGCGCAGCGCCAGCGCGCGGATGCCGTACTTGCGGTGGATCACCTCGCCCTGCTCGGTCACCCGCAGCACGCCGGCCACCGATCCGCGCGGCGAGGACATCAGCGCCGGCGCGATGCGCACGCCGCCGCGGCTGGCCGAGCCGCCGCGGCCGTGGAAGAACGCCAACCCGATCCCCGCCGCACGCGCCACTTCCAGCAGCTCCTCCTGCGCGCGTTGCAAACCCCAGCGCGAGGCCAGCGTGCCGCCGTCCTTGCCGCTGTCCGAGTAGCCCAGCATCACCCATTGCTGGTCGCCGCGCGCGGCGAGGTGGCGGCGATAGACCGGGTCATCGAGCAGTGCCCGCAAGGTGGCCGGCGCGTTCTTCAGATCGTCCACCGTCTCGAACAGCGGCGCGATGTTGAGCGGCACGTTGTCGTCCTGCACCAGCCCGCCGTAGCGCGCCAGTGCCAGCACCGCCAGCACGTCGGCCGCGCTGCGCGCCATGCTGATGATGTACAGCCCCACCGCCTCGCTGCCGTAACGCCGGCGGGTGTCGCCCAGGGTGGCGAACACGTCGTACAGCGTGGTGACCACCTCGGCATGGCTGATCGCGAAGCGTGCATCGCCGCTGGCATAGTCGCGCAACTGGCGCGTGCGGTCGGCGGCCGGCCGCGCGGCCCAGCCCTCGTCGGCCAGCAGCGCGGCCAGCGCGTCGTCGTGCACGCGCGAATCCTGGCGCACGTCGAGCCGCGCCAGGTGCAGGCCGAAGGTGCGCACGCGCTGGGCCAGCCGCTGCACCGCGTAGGCGCCGGCGTGCAGGCCGCGATGGGCGATCAGGCTGTCGACGATCAGCTGCAGGTCGGCCTGCAGGTCGGCGGCCGAGGCATAGCCGTCGGCGTCATCGTCGTGCAGGCTGGCTTCCAGCCGCGCGCCGATCAAGGTGAGCAGGCAGCGATACGGCATGTCGGCGTGGCGCGGGCGGATGCGCTCGGCGGCCCGCGGGAAGCGCTCGCGATACTCGGCCAGCCGCTGCCGCAACGCCGGCGCCACCTGCACCCGGCTGTCGGTCTGGCTGAGCAGGCGCGCGAGGTTGGCCACATCCGCCACGTAGTGCTCGATCACGTGCGTGCGCTGCGTGGCGAGACTGGCCGCGATGGTGTCGGCACCGACGTTGGGATTGCCGTCCATGTCGCCGCCGACCCAGGTGGCGAAACCCAGCAGGCGCGGCAGCTCCACCGCCACGCCGTAGACCGCCTGCAGAGCTTCGGCCAGCGCCTCGTACAGCGCCGGCACCACCCGGTACAGCGGGTTGGCCAGGTAGAAGCCGACATGGTGGTGCTCGTCCTGCACGGTGGGCCGGATCGGCGAGGCCTCGGCGGTCTGCCAGCCGGCGGACAGGGCCATGTAGATGCGCTCGTCGTCCGCGGCGCGTTCCTGCGGCGTGCGCGCGGGATCGAAGCCGTCGACCAGCGAGCGCACGATCGCCTGCTCCTTCTCCAGCAGCGAGCGCCGCACCGCCTCGGTAGGATGCGCGGTGAACACCGGCTCGATCCACAGGCGATCGAGCCAGCCCAGCAATTCGGCCGCATCCACGCCCTGCGCCTTCAGCTGGCCCAGCGCATCGAGCAGCGATTCGGGCTGCACCTGGTCGCTTTCGCGCTGGTAGTCGCGGCGGCGCCGGATGCGGTGCACCCGCTCGGCGGTGTTGACCGCGTGAAAATAGGTGGCGAACGCCCGCGCCAGCGCCTCGGCACGGTCGGGCTCCAGGCCGGCCAGCGAATGCGCCAGCTCGTCGGTCGAGGCGCCCTCGGCGCGCCGCCGGATCGCGGCGATGCGCACCTGTTCGACCCGCTCGAAGAACGCCTCGCCGCCCTGCTCGGCCAGCATCCGGCCGACCATCGCACCCAGCCGGCCCACGTCTTCGCGCAGCGGGCCGTCGTGCGGCAGGAATTCGGGCTCGCGATCTGTCTCCACGCCGTGCTCCACGTTGCGGCCAAGCGCCCAGCCTACCGAATCGGCGCGGCCGCGGCACCACGCCGGCGGGCATAAGCTTATGTCTGCCGCTACAATGGCAAGCTGCACTGCCCGCCGAGGGGCGCTGCGACCGTTGGCGTGAGGCAGATCCATCTGCAGCCCCACGCATCGGCCAGGCTCGGCGCGGCACGTTCCACAACGGCGCCCGGTTGTCTGTACGCGAGTCCCTTCGCGAAAAGACCGGCCAGCCATGGCCGGACCCTTCGCAAGAGCCCCGCACTAACCGGAGATACTCATGAACGCCGCACTCAAAGAAAACCATCAGGACTACAAGATCCGCGACATCTCGCTGGCCGATTTCGGCCGCAAGGAGCTGGACATCGCCGAGCACGAGATGCCGGGCCTGATGTCGATCCGCAAGAAGCACGCCGCCACGTTGCCGCTCAAGGGCGTGCGCGTGACCGGCTCGCTGCACATGACGATCCAGACCGCGGTGCTGATCGAGACGCTGAAGGACATCGGCGCCGACGTGCGCTGGGCTTCGTGCAACATCTTCTCGACCCAGGACCACGCCGCCGCCGCGATCGCCGCCAGCGGCACGCCGGTGTTCGCCTGGAAGGGCGAGACGCTGGAGGAATACTGGGACTGCACGCTCGACGCGCTGTCCTTCCCCGACGGCAAGGGCGGTTTCCTTGGGCCCCAGTTGGTGGTCGATGACGGCGGTGACGTGACGCTGCTGATCCACAAGGGCTACGAGCTGGAGAACGGCTCGAAGTGGGTGGACGAGAAGGCCTCCTCGCACGAGGAGCAGGTGATCAAGAACCTGCTCAAGCGCGTGCATGCCGAGCGCCCCGGCTACTGGCACACCGTGGTGAAGGACTGGAAGGGCGTCTCCGAGGAGACCACCACCGGCGTGCACCGGCTGTACCAGCTGGCCGAGGCGAAGTCGCTGCTGGTGCCGGCGATCAACGTCAACGACTCGGTCACCAAGAGCAAGTTCGACAACCTGTACGGCTGCCGCGAGTCGCTGGCCGACGGCCTGAAGCGCGCGATGGACGTGATGCTGGCCGGCAAGGTGGCCGTGGTCTGCGGCTACGGCGATGTGGGCAAGGGCTGCGCGCATTCGCTGCGTGCCTACGGCTCGCGCGTCGTCGTCACCGAGATCGACCCGATCAACGCGCTGCAGGCGGCGATGGAAGGCTTCGAGGTCAACACGGTCGAATCCACCCTGGGCCGCGGCGACATCTATGTCACCACCACCGGCAACAAGGACGTGCTGACGCTGGAGCACCTGAAGTCGATGAAGGACCAGGCGATCGTCTGCAACATCGGCCACTTCGACAACGAGATCCAGGTCGATGCGCTGAACGCGATGGCCGGCGTCGAGAAGCTCAACATCAAGCCGCAGGTGGACAAGTACGTGTTCCCGGACGGCCGCGCGATCTTCCTGCTGGCCGAAGGCCGCCTGGTGAATCTCGGCTGCGCCACCGGCCACCCGAGCTTCGTGATGTCCAACTCGTTCTCCAACCAGACCCTGGCGCAGATCGACCTGTGGGCGAACAAGGACAAGTACGAGGCGAAGGTCTACATCCTGCCGAAGAAGCTGGACGAGGAAGTCGCCCGCCTGCACCTGGAGAAGATCGGCGTGAAGCTGACCACGCTGACGAAGGAGCAGGCCGGCTACCTCGGCGTGCCGGTGGAAGGCCCGTACAAGCCGGACCACTACCGCTACTGAGCCGCCAGCGGATCATCGGTCGGTCGCAGCAGAACGGGCGCGCAAGGCGCCCGTTCTGCCATCACCGGCTCACCACTGGGCAGCGTGCACCGTGCGGCCAGCGCCGCGCCGGATCATACTTTCGTACCGATCCAACACGGTCGAACCCACGGGAGACGGCGTCGATGTCGCCAAAGCCAAGCAGCGCCGACCGGCGATTGTTCAGCCAGCTTCGCAGTGAAATGGACCGGATGACCGCGTCCGAACGGGTGATCGCGAACTTCCTGCTCACCAACCGGCAGGCGGTGCCGTTCGAGACCGCCAACTCGCTCGCCGCCAAGCTCGCCATCAGCGCCGCGACGGTGGGCCGGTTCTGCCGTCGCCTCGGCTACCGGAACTTCCGCGAGCTGAAGTCGGCTTTCAAGTTCGACGTGGCCGTCGCGCCATGGCCGATCGGCGAAGGCCTGCGCTCGATGCTGCAGACCGGCAGCGGCGAACCGGCGCTGCAACGCGACCTGGACCTGACCATCGCCGGCATCATCGAGGTCTACCGCCGCGCGGAAACGCGCGAATGGCAGGATATCGTCGCGCACCTGGCGCACTGCTCGACCCTGCACATCGTGGGATTCCAGACCGAGCGCGGGCTTGCGGCCCACTTCGCCAGTTTCCTGCAATACGTGCGCCCGCGGGTGCGGGTGGCCGACCTGGCTACCGGAAGCTTCTCGGAGGTGCTGCTTGACGGCACCGACAAGGATTGCGTCGTGATCGTGGAGACGCGCCGCTACTCGCGCCAGGCACAGCTGCTCGCCCGTCATTGCCGGCAACGCGGGCTGCCGCTGGTGATGATCACCGACAAGTATTGCCACTGGGCCAGCGAATACACGCCGCACATCCTGGCATTGCCGACGGAAAGCGGGATTTTCTGGGGCACCACCGTTCCGATCCACGCGGCGCTGGCGCTGCTGGTCAACGGCGTGGTTCTCGCGCTCGGCGAACGCGTGGAGCAACGCCTGGCCCACGTCTCCGACCTCTACCAGGAATTCGTCGGCCACGTCGGGAAACCCGCGCGCGGGCAGCGCAAGAAGGGCGGCGACATCGAGCCTTGAGCACGCAGCGCACCGTCGGGCCGAGGCCCCGCGCTTCTGCGGAACCAGGAGCGCCGCTCCCGTTCAGCGCGACCGCACGTAGACCACGTAGATGACCAGGCCGGCCGCGAAATAGCCGCCGACGATCGCCAGCGGCAGCACGTCGCCGCGCGTGGCGCGCAGCACCATGTCGATCAGCAGCGGCAGGCCCATCAGCGCGGCGAAGGCGATGCCGAGTGCCGGAATGATGCCGATCCACCAGCCACGCACGCGGATGCCGCCCAGCGGCACCCGGAACGATCGCGGCCGATCGGGCTCGACCACGCGCAGGCGCATGACCGCCGCACAAACGATCGCGAACGCGACCGCCGTGCCGAGGCTGATCAGGTCACCGAGCAGGCTGATCGGCAGGCACGCCGCGAGCAACGCCATGGCCACGCCGGTATAGATGGTGCCGACCTGCGGCGTGCGCGTCCTGCCGTCGATCCGCGCGAACACCGGCGGCAGCATGCGATCGCGCGCCATCGCGTAGAAAATGCGGGTCTGGCCGTAGATTGACGTCAGCAGCACCGAAAGCAGGCCGATCACCGCGGCGGACTTGACTGCGATGCCGAACATCGGCAGCTGCATCGCGTCGACGGCGACGGCGATCGGGTCGGCGACGCCGAGCCGGGCATAGGGCACGATGCCGGTCATCACCGCGGCAACGGCCATGTACAGCACCGTGCAGACCGCCAGCGTCATGAAGATGCCGATCGGCAGGTCGCGCTGGGGGTTGCGCGCCTCGGCTGCGCTGGTGGACACGGTCTCGAAGCCGACGTAGGCGAAGAAGATCGCCGAGGCGCCGCGCAGCACGCCGGGCCAGCCGAACTCGAAATCGCCCCGCGCCGGCGGCACGAACGGCGTGAGGTTGGCCGGGTCGATGAAGGCGATGCCGACCAGCACGAAGGCGACCAGCGCGGCAATCTTGAGCAGCACGATGGCCGTGTTGAACGCGAACGACTGCTTCATCCCGCGCAACAGGACAGCCGTCACCACCAGGATCGCGCCGGCGGCGACAAGGTTGATGCCGCCGCCGAACTGCAGGCGGTTGCTGCCGCCGTCGGTGCGGAAGTCGAGCATCGGCGTGGTGATCGACGCCGGCAGGTGTAGACCGAACTGGTCGAGCAACGCCACCGCGTAGCCGGCGAAGCCGACCGCGACCGTCGCCGCGGCAATGCCGTACTCGAGCAGCAGCAGCCAGCCGGCGCACCACGCGGTGAAGCGGCCAAACGTGAGCAACGCATACGAATAGCTCGAACCGGACAACGGCATCGTGCCGGCAAGCTCGGCATAGCAGAACGCGGTGAATCCGCAGGCGATCGCCGCCACCACGAACGACAGCACCACCGCCGGGCCGGCATGGGTCGCCGCCGCGGTGCCGGTCATGACGAAGATGCCGGCGCCGATGACGCAGCCGACACCGATCATCGTCAACTGGAGCGGGCCGAGCGTGCGCGCCAGCCCGGGTTCGTCATCATTCGCCGATTGCAAGTTTTCTTTCATGAGAGTTACTATGATATAAATTGTGCATACTCGTCCAGAGGCCGATTTGCATGCAGACCGAGGTTCGCCACGAACGCTGGGAGCTCGCCGCGCCATTCGTCATCGCGCACGAGACCTACCTGCATGCCGACGTCATCGTGGCAACGCTGTCGTGCGATGGTGCCGTCGGCCGCGGCGAATGCACGCCCACGGCGTTCTACGGCGAGAGCGTGGACGGGGTGATGAAGACCGTGCGCGAACTGCTCGCCCGCCTCGCCCGCGGCGAGTCATGGGACCGCATCCACGATCGCGTGCCGGCCGGCGCCGCGCGCAACGCGGTCGACTGTGCGTTCTGGGATCTGCGCGCGAAACTGGCGAAGCAGCGTGTCTGGGAGCTGATCGGAGTCCCCGCCCCGGGCCAGGTGCGCACCGCACAGACCATCAGCGTGGGCGAAGCGGCGCAGCAGGCGGACAAGGCGCGCGCGATCGTCGCCACCGACGGCGACGGCGCCCTGATCAAGCTGAAGCTCGATGCGCACGACATCGTCGCCCGCGTCGCGGCCGTGCGCGACGCCGCTCCGGCGGCGACCCTGGTCATCGACGCGAATGAATCCTGGGACCCGCTGCTGCTCGATAGCGTCATGCCGGCGTTGCAGGCCGCGCATGTCGCGATGGTCGAGCAGCCGCTGCCCGTGGGCAAGGACGACGCGCTGGCGCGGATCGAACGCCGCGTGCCGGTCTGCGCCGACGAGTCGGCGCACGTCGGCGCCGACCTCGACGCGCTGCGCGGCCGCTACGACCTGGTCAACGTGAAGCTGGACAAGACCGGTGGCCTGACCGAGGCGCTGCGCATGACCGCCCGCGCGCGCCAGCTCGGCTTCGGGTTGATGGTGGGCTGCATGGAGGGGACGTCGCTCGGCATGGCGCCGGCGACGCTCGTCGCCGGTGCCGCACGCTTCGTCGATCTCGACGGCCCGCTCCTCATCGGCCGCGACCGCGACCCGGGCCTGCACTACCAGCGTGGCCTCGTCTCGCCGCCCAGCGCGGCGCTGTGGGGCTGAACCGCATGTTTTCCAGGAGAACCGATTCCATGACGAGCCGAACACTGATCTCGCTGCTGCTGGTCGCACCGCTGGTCGTGTTGCCAGCCGGCCGTGCAGCGGCGGCCGACTTCATCGTGCGCCATGCCGTCGTCGTCGACGGCACCGGCGCCGCGGCGCAGCACGTCGACGTGCGCGTCGCCGACGGCCGCATCGCCGCCATCGGCGAACTCGCAGCGCAGCGCGGCGAACAGGTGGTCGACGCCCGCGGGCTGGTGCTCGCGCCGGGGTTCATCGACACGCACAGCCACCACGACCGCGGCCTCGACAGCCAGCTCGACGCGCTGCCGGTGACCAGCCAGGGCGTCACCACGATCGTCGTCGGCCAGGACGGCTTCTCGCAGGAGCCGATCGCCGACCTGTTCCGCCGCTATGGCGCCAGGCCGGCGGCGATCAACATCGCCTCGTACGCGGGCCACAACTCGCTGCGCGAGGAGGTGATGGGCGCCGACGCCAGCCATGCGGCGACACCAGCGCAGGTGCAGGCGATGCGCCAACTGCTCGCCGCCGACATGAAGGCCGGCGCGCTCGGCCTGTCGACCGGCCTCGAGTACGACTCGGGCCTCTACTCCACGCGCGCCGAGGTGCTCGCGCTCGCCGACGCCGTCGCGCCCTACGGTGGCCGCTACATCAGCCACATGCGCAGCGAGGACCGCAAGGTCTGGGACGCGCTCGACGAACTGCTGACGATCGGCCGCGAGGCGAAGATCCCGGTGCAGGTCAGCCACGCCAAGCTGGCGATGACCGACTGGTGGGGCCAGGCCGACCGCTTCCTGGGCCTGCTCGACAAGGCGCGCGCCGAAGGCGTCGACGCGACGCTCGACATCTATCCCTACGACAGCTGGCACAGCGAGTTGATCGTGCTGTGGCCCGAGCGCGACTTCGGCAACCGCGCGACCGCCGAATTCGTGCTCAAGCACCTCTCCCCGGCCGACGGCCTGCGCCTGTCGCAGTTCAAGCCCGAACCGGACCTGGTCGGCAAGAGCGTGGCCGATATCGCGCGCCTGCGCGGCACCGACGACGCGGATACGGTGATGGCCCTGATCCGCGAATCGGAAGCGGCCCACAGCACCGCGCAGGTCATCAGCCGCAGCATGGACGAGCGCGACATCGCGAAGTTCATCGCCTGGCCGCAGGCGAACATCTGTTCCGACGGCAGCCTCGACGGCCTGCACCCGCGCGGCTACGGCACGTTCCCGCGCGTGCTGCGCATGTACGTGCGCGAGCAGAAGATGCTGACGCTCGAGCAGGCCGTGCACAAGATGACCGGACTGGCAGCGCAGCACATGGGCCTGCGCGACCGCGGCCAGATCCGCGTCGGCGCGGCGGCCGACCTCGTCCTGTTCGATCCGCGCACGGTGGCCGACCGCGCCACCTACGAGAAGCCGCACGAGCTGTCGGTCGGCATCGCGCGCGTGTGGGTCAACGGCATCGCGGTCCTCGCCGACGGCAAGGCGACCGGCGCCCGTCCGGGCCAGGTGTTGCGCCGCCAGGAGGCACGCTGACATGCAGATCGCCGCCCCGTACCTGCTCTTCCTCGGCAACACCCCGCACCGCCTCGACGCCAAGACGGCCAGCGGCATTCTCGACTGGCGCCCGGAGCTGTGCGCCGGGCAATGCCGGCTCGACGCCGACACGGTCGACCTCGGCCTGCCTGACATGACGCCGGCCGCCGCCGCCCGCGCCGGTGTGCGCACGCTGGTGATCGGCGTGGCCACCTTCGGCGGCGCGCTCGACGAGGCGTGGATCGACACCCTGCTGGCCGCGATCCACGCCGGCCTCGACATTGCCAGCGGCATGCATGCACGCCTCGGCGAGAATCCGCGGATCGCCGCGGCCGCGCGCCTGGCCGGCGTGCGGCTGTTCGACGTGCGCCACGCCGACACGCATTTCGACGTCGGCTCCGGCCGCAAGCGCAGCGGCCGCCGGATGCTGATGGTCGGCGTCGATTGCGCGGTGGGCAAGAAGTACGCCGCGCTGGCCATTCACCGCGCCTTCGCGCGACGCGGCATGGCCGCCGATTTTCGCGCGACCGGGCAGACCGGCATCCTCATCGCCGGCGCCGGCGTCGCGATCGACGCGGTCGTCGCCGATTTCGCCGCCGGTGCGGCCGAAGCGCTGTCGCCCGACAACGAGCCCGGGCACTGGGACGTGATCGAAGGCCAGGGCTCGCTGTTCCACCCGGCCTATGCCGGCGTCAGCCTCGCCCTGCTGCACGGCTCGCAGCCGGACGCACTCGTGCTGTGCCACGACCCGCGACGCACGCACATCGACGGTTATCCGGACTATCCGCTGCCGACGCTCACCGCCTGCATCGCCGCCAACGAACAGGCCGCGCGCCTGACCAACCGCGCCGCACGCTGCATCGCCGTCGCGCTCAACACGCACGGCATGAGCGAAAGCCAACGCGCGGACGCGTTCGCCCGCGCGCACGCGGAAACCGGCCTGGTCGTCTTCGACCCGATCGCGACCGGTGCCGACGCGGTCGTCGAAGCGCTGCTCGCGGAAGCGCCCGATCTCCCGCAGGCAAGTCCACACACCCCGGGGGATCACCCATGAAACGCAAGACTCCGGCCATGGCCACCGTGCTGGCCTGTTCCCATGGCGACGCGCCTGCGAGGCCCACGGGGCATTTCATCAGGTTGCGATAAGGCTCGGCAGGTTTGGTTGCTCCGTTACGCTCACGGGGGAGGTAGCAGATCATGTCCAAAGGTCATTTCAAGTGTGGTGGCAAGGCGCAGCGGGTGATGTTGGCGCGCTTGCCGCTCGCGGCGGCGATCGGTTTTGCCGTGGCCGCACCAGCGCTCGCCCAGGATGTTGCCGAGCAGCCCGCATCGGCCGCGACGACCTCGGCGGCAGCGCAAAAGGTCAAGACCCTGGGTACGGTCACGGTGACCGCGCAGAGGCGCACCGAGGATCTGCAGAAGGTGCCGATCAGCATCAACGTGCTGGCACAGGATCAACTCGAGGCCCTGCACGTCCAGAACTTCAAGGACTACGTGAAGTACCTGCCCAGCGTGTCCTTTCAGGACAACGGTGGCGGCAATGGCGCGCAAGGCTTTGCCATCATCTACATGCGCGGTGTCAGCAGCGGCAGCGGCGGGGACTATACCGGGTCGCGGCCGAGCGTCGGCATGTACCTCGACAACCAGCCGATCACCACGATCCAGGGGCCGGTCGATATCCACATGTACGACATCGCCCGCATCGAGGTGCTGGCAGGACCGCAGGGTACGTTGTATGGCGCCAGCGCCGAAGCCGGTGCGTTGCGCATCATCACCAACACGCCCGACCCCGCCGCTTTCGCGGCAAACTACACGCTCGGCGCCAACAAGGTTGCACACGGTGGCATCGGCTCCACCGTCGAGGGCATGGTCAACATTCCGCTCAGCAAGAGTGCCGCCATTCGCCTCGTGGGTTGGCGCGAACACGATGCGGGCTACATCGACAACAAGGCCGGCACGCGTACCTACCCGTCTTCCGGCATTACCATCAGCAACGCCGACGACTGCACCCCCGGCGTGCTGCTGCAATGCCACGGACACGCCCGCAAGCACTACAACGACGCCGACACCCAGGGCGCACGCGCCGCGCTGAAAGTGGACCTGAACGACAACTGGTCGATCAGCCCGACGCTGATGGGGCAACAGACGATCTCCCACGGTTCATCTTCCAGCGATCCGAGCGTGGGCGATCTCGCCGTCACGCACTTCTTTCCCGAACGCAACAACGATCGCTGGTGGCAGGGCGCGCTGACCGTGCAAGGCAAGATCGGCAATTTCGATGCGACCTATGCCTACGCGCACCTCAAGCGCAACCAGGAGCAGGAGTCCGACTACACGGACTACTCATTCTGGTACGACACCCTGTACGGCTCCGGTGTCTATTTTTACGATAACGGCGGAGACCTGATCGATCCGTCGCAGCATCCGTTTTTCCGCGATCACTACACCAACAACAGCCACGAACTGCGTCTTGTCTCGCCCAGCGACGATCGCCTGCGTCTGGTCGCTGGCGCGTTCTGGCAGAAGCTGAAACACGATATCCAGTACCAGTACAAGATCAGCGGCCTGGCCGATTCGCTGACGGTTACCGGCTGGCCGGACACCCTCTATCTGAGCCGGCAGGTCCGCTACGATCGCGACCAGTCGGTGTACGGCGAACTGTCGTGGGACTTCATCCCCGATGTCCTCACGGGCACGATCGGCGAGCGCTATTACCGCGACAGCGGCAGCTTTTACGGCTTCTTCGGTTTCAGCGAGGGCTATTTCCCCGGCTCGAGTTACGGCGAGGCCGGCTGCATCTCGCCCGAGCCATTCGAGGGCGCGCCCTGTCTGGACTTCAACAAGCGGGTGAAGCAAAGCGGGTCGCTCAACAAGGTCAACCTGACCTGGCATGCCACACCCCATGCCATGGTCTATTTCACCCGGTCCGAGGGCTATCGCCCGGGTGGCATCAATCGCAACGCGTCGCTGCCGCCCTATCAGGCGGATTTCCTGACCAACCTCGAACTCGGCTGGAAGACCTCGTGGTTCGACAATCGGCTGACCTTCAACGGGGCCGTGTTCCGCGAGACCTGGGATAATTTCCAGTTCGACATCACGGGTCCGAACGGTATTTCCGAAATCCTCAATGCCAATTCGGCCCGCATCGACGGACTGGAGTCGCAGCTGAACTGGCAGGCGACCTACAACCTGCAGCTGAGCGCCGGCATCGCGTTGTATGACGCCAAGTTGACCGCCAACTACTGCGGATTCACCGACAACAACAACCGCCCCGTCACCGACTGTCCGGCCGGCTCGATCAATACACAAACGGGCGACACGGTGGACGGGCCGCTGGCACCAACGGGCACCCGCCTGCCCATCACGCCACGGTTCAAGGGCAACCTCATCGCGCGTTATACCTTTGATGTCGGCAGCAAGAGTGGCTTCGTCCAGGGCGCATTGACGCATGTGGGGGACCGCACGACGAGCCTGCTCCTGCTCGATCGCAGCCTCTATGGCGGACTGCCTGCCTACAATTCGGTCGACCTCTCCGCCGGTCTCCAGGGGGACAACTGGTCGGTGAGTGCCTATATCAACAACGCGTTCGACAAGCGCGCCGCGCTGTACAAGTTCTCCGAGTGTGCGGTAACGGTTTGCGGTGCGCACGGCGTGGTGCCGGAATACCCGAATGGACAGGTGTACACGGGCTTCAGCCAGCCGCGCACGTTCGGCATCAGCTTCAAGCAGGATTTCTAGTCGAGCGGTCGATTGCCGCACCGGACGAAAGCCCTGGCGTCGGCCAGGGCTTTTCGTCGCCCGCCCGATGGCGGGCAACGCCTCGCCGACAGATGGCCCTTTGAGGGGAGTGGTTCATGCCCGTCTTCATTCGCACCGCTTGCATGTCGATTGTCGCGGCCATCGGGCTGTCGACAGCGATGCCATCTGCGGCTGCCGGCGTCGAGTACGACACCATCATCCGCAACGGCCACATCATCGACGGTACGGGTTCGCCCTGGTACGCGGCCGATATCGCCGTGAAGGATGGTCGCATCGCCGCGATCGGCAACCTCGCCGACGCGCATGCCAGGCAGATGATCGACGTCCACGGCCTGGTCGTGGCGCCGGGATTCATCGACATGCTTGGTCAATCGGAAATCACCATGCTGGTCGATCCGCATGTGCCGTCGAAGATCTTCCAGGGCATCACCACCGAGATCACCGGAGAAGGCGAATCGGTGGCGCCGCTCGACGCCGAGATGATCAGGCAACGCCAGGCGGCGTACGCGCATTATCGGATAACGCCGGACTGGCGCACGTTCGAACAATATTTCGCGCGCCTGCAAAAGCAAGGCATGGGTATCAACGTAGGCACGTACGTGGGCGCCACTTCAGTGCGCGAGATGGTCATTGGCTACGAGAATCGCGCACCCACGCCGGACGAGTTGAAGAAGATGCAGGCGCTGGTCGCGGAAGCGATGAAGCAAGGTGCGCTGGGGCTGTCCACGGCGCTGGAGTACACGCCGGCGCCTTACGCCGGAACCGACGAGTTGATCGCCCTGGCGAAGGTTGCCGCACGCCATGGCGGCATTTACGCGACCCACATGCGCAACGAGGGCGATGCCGAGATGGCTGCGCTGGACGAAACCTTCCGGATCGGCCGCGAGGCGGATATTCCGGTGGAGATTTTCCATCTCAAGGCCACCGGCAATCTCAAGGGCAAGATGGCACGGGTGATCGCGCGCATCGACGCGGCTCGTGCCAGCGGCGTCGACGTGGCGGCGGACACCTACGCCTATACCGCGTGGCAGAACGATCTGTCGGCCTTCATCCCGCCCTGGGCCCATGACGGCGGCAACCTGAAACTGATCGAACGCCTGAAGAATCCGGCCACGCGTGCGCGCATCCGCAAGGACATGCTCACTCCCAGCGATGCCTGGGACAATGAGTGGCTCGCGGCCATCGAGCAGGCGCACGGCATCATGATCGGCAGCGTCAACAACAAGGCGTTGCAGAAGTACGTCGGCAAGCGGGTCAGTGAGATTGCAGCGGAGTGGCACGAGGATCCGATCGACACGATCTGCGACTTCCTGATCAAGGACAACGCCGCCACCAGTTCGGTGGTGTTCGGCATGCAGGAGTCCGATGTCGAGCTGGCGCTGAAGCAGCCGTGGGTTTCGATCGACACGGACTATGAGGGAACCTCGCCCGATGGCCTGCTCGGCAAGGATCGTCCGCACCCACGCGCCTACGGCACCTTTCCGCGCATTCTCGCCAGGTACGTGCGCGAGCAGAAGCTGCTCACGCTTCCGGACGCCATCCGCAAGTTCAGCGCATTGGCGGCGCAGCGTGTGCATCTGCCGGATCGCGGCGTGCTCAAGCATGGCATGTGGGCAGACATCGTCGTGTTCGACCCGGCTGCGATCCGCGATGTCGCCACCTTCACCGACCCGAACCAGCTGTCGGTCGGGATGCAATATGTGCTGGTCAACGGGGTCCCGGTGATCGATGGCGGCAAGATGACGGACGCGCTGCCGGGAGTGGTATTGCGCGGTCCGGCTTACTCCGGCAGATAGCCGAATTCCGAAAGGAACGGGTACTGGGGTTTCGGTGGCAAGAGCTGATTCGGCAACTCCCTGCACCCCACCCTTCAAGCGGCCTTCGGGCCGCTCTCTTGTTGGCACCGTACGCGCATGGCGGCGCAGCCGGCTGCCGGAGGGCTTTGCACGCAAGCCGTGCGGTGGCCTAGGATGGCGCACCGGCGGGCGAGCAGACAGCCGCCGGGAGGTTCGCAGGGGAACCCTCAACGGTGGAACGGCGCCTCGACAGGCGCCTCGCTGACGCTCTCTCCAGCGAAAAGGACGCGCGACGATGGCCACGCTACCGACAACCCGCATACTCGATCCCGCGGATTATCCGCGCTGGGTCGCCGCGGTCGCCGCCTCCCCCGATGGCAGCGTGTATTCGCTGCCCGAGTATCTCGACGCGCTGTGCGCCGCCACCGGCGGCCGCTTCCGCGTGCTCGCCGCCGAGCGCGACGACCACATCGTGGGCGGCATCGCGCTGTTCGAATGCAGCGACCGCCGCGGCGCCTTCGTGTCGCCGCGGCGGCTGCTCTACTACAACGGCCTGGTGCTGGTGCCGCATGCCTGCAGCTGCCCGGCCACTGCCACCTCGCGCCGGCTGCAGACCATGGATGCGCTGGAGCACGCGCTCGCGCGCCTGCCGCTGGGGCGGCTGCGCTTCAAGAGCCGCTCCACCTGCACCGACCTGCGCACGTTCCAGTCGCGCGGCTGGAGCGTGCAGCCGACCTACACTTATGTGGTAGACATCAGCGACCTCGCCAGCGCATGGACGCGGGTGGACAAGAACCATCGCCGGCTGATCGGGCGCTGCACCGAGCAGGGCCTGCAACTGAGCATGGACGACGACTTCGACGCCTTCCACCACCTGCACCTGCAGACCCACGAGCGCAAGGGTGCGCCGCTGTACCTGCCGCGCGAGGCGTTCCGCCGCTTCGTGAAAACCCTGCGCGAACGCAACCTGGGCCGGCTCTACCACGCACGGATGCCCGACGGCCGCGTGGCCGCCAGCCAGCTGGTGCTGACCGGGCCGCACCCGGTCAGCCACACCGTCTGCGCCGGCGCCGAGGCTGCGTTGCTGAGCCTGGGCGCATCGGCGTTCCTGCGCTGGCGCGCGCTGGAACACCTGGCCGCCGAGGGCTACCGCGCCAACGACCTGACCGACGCCGAACTCAACCCCGTCACGACGTTCAAGTCGCAGATGGGCGGCGAGCTGTCGCTGTGCCTGGAGGTCTCGCGTGCCGACGACATCCGCTTCCGCCTCGGCGACTGGGCAACCACGCTGCCGCAGCGCGCCCGCCGCGGCGTGCACCGTGCCCTGCGCCGCCCCACCGGCATGGCCGAATGAGCGAGCCCGTGGTTTCCGGGGCCGAACTGGTCTGCGCCACGCTGACGCGCGCCGGCGTCGATTGCGTGTTCGGCCTGCCCGGCACGCAGACCACGGGTCTGTACGAGGCGCTGCGCCGCGCGCCGCTGCGCAGTGTCGTGGCCACCCACGAGTTGTCGGCGGCGATGATGGCCAACGGCTACTACCGCGCCTCGGGGCGGATCGCCGCCTTGCTGACGATTCCCGGCCCGGGCTTCACCTGGGCACTGACCGGGCTGGCGGAGGCGGCGCTGGATTCGGCCGCGCTGCTGCACCTCACCATGCAGCCGGCACGCTCGCCCGGACAGCAGTTCCAGCTGCAGGCGCTGGACCAGGCGGCGATCGCCGGCCCGCTGAGCAAGGGCCAGTACCACGTCGACCATGCCACCGGGATCGCCCCCGCGTTGCTCGCGGCACACGCACAGGCCGGCGCCGGCGAACCCGGTCCGGTGCTGGTGCAGTTTGCGAGCGATGCATTGCGCGAAGCGGCGCCGCTGGCAGATGTCGCGCCTCCTTCGCCGCCACCGCTCGACGAGGCCGCACTCGACGCCGTGCTGGCCACGCTGCGCCAGGCCGGTCGCTGCATGCTGCTGCTCGGCCAGGGCTGCGCCGCCGCGGCCGGGTTGGCCACGCAGCTGGCCGAAACGCTGTCCGCCGCGGTGGTCACCACCACCTCGGGGCGCGGCGTGGTGGCCGAGGATCACCCGCTGTCGCTCGGCTTCGCGTTCGCCGGCAACGAGTGCGGCACGCTGAACGCGCTGGTCGAGGCCAGCGGCGCGGTGCTGGCGATCGGCTGCAAGTTCTCACACAACGGCAGCCGCGGCTTCGAGCTGCGGCTGCCGCCGGAAAAACTCATCCACGTCGACGCCAGTGCCGCCGTGCTGGGCGCCAACTATCCCGCGCGCCACGCGATATGCGCGGACGCGGCGACCTTCCTGGCCGCCCTCCTGCAACGGCTGCAGACCAAGCCTGGCCATGCCGGCTTCAGCCACGACGAGATCGCGCAGTGGCGGCGGCGCGCCGACGACGAGCGCGACCGGCGGCGGGTCGAGCCGCGCATCCACGGCGTGGACGGCGGCCAGCCGCAGGCGTTCTTCGCCGCGCTGCGCCAGGCGCTGCCACGGCACGGCTGCCTGCTCACCGACTCCGGCCAGCACCAGGGGCTGGCGCGCCGCCACTTCCCGGTGCTGTGCCCGCGCGGCCTGATCGTGCCGACCAACCTGCAGTCGATGGGCTTCGGCATCGGCGCCGCGATCGGCGCCTGCCTGGCCGATCCGGCGCGGCCGGTGGTGGCGCTGGTCGGCGACGGCGGCCTGGCGATGTCCGGGCTGGAGCTGCTCACCGCAGTGCGCGAACGGCTGCGGCTGACCGTGATCGTGTTCGTCGACGGTGCCTACGGCCTGATCCGCATGCAGCAACTGGCCGGCTCGGGCCATGCGTACGGCACCGAGTTCGACAGCGTCGACGTCGCCGCCCTGGCCGCGGCCGTCGGTGCCACGCACGTACGCCTGCAAGGCGATGCGCAGGCCACCCTGGCCGCAGCGATCGAGGCGCCCGGCGTGACCCTGGTCGAGGTGCGCGTGGGCGATTCCGCACCGATGCACTGGCTGCGAGCCAAGAGCCGGCTGCGCGGTTCGCGGCTGCGCAGGTGGTGGCGCCACCTGCACCGTTGAACCCCCACGCGCGGCGGCCCGGTGGCCATCGCGGGTGCTAGCATGGCCGCACAGGCGCGGCGTCGAGCGCACGCATGCGGCGATCAGGGGAAACATCCATGGGCAAGCGGGACGGGCGGCACGTGCCGGCGATCGTGATGGGCTGCGGCCCCACAGCGTTGGGCATCCTGCGTTGTCTGAAACTGGCCGGCATCCCGACCTACGTGGCCTGCCGCGCGGGCGACCAGGTGACGCGCTCGCGCTGGTTCCGGCCCACGCCCGGACCGACGGCGTGGGATGGCGTGCCCGGTCCGCAGGCACTGGACCACCTGCGTGACTTGCCGTTGGACGAGGCGGTGCTGATCGCCGGCGCCGACGACGCCGCACTGTGGCTGGCCGACCTGCCGCAGAGCGAGCTGGGCCAGCGCTTCCGCACCAGCACCTGCTCGCGGCAGACGCAGGAACTGCTGCAGGACAAGTCGCGCTTCGCCGCGCTGCTGGCCGAAACCGGCATGCCGCACCCGCCGACCTACCGCATCGACAGCGCGGCGGACATCGCGGCGATGCCGTTCGAGCGGCTCGACCGCGTCTTCATCAAGCCGGTCAACTCGCAGAAGTTCAGCGACGTGCTGGGCATCAAGGGCGTGTGGGTACACAGCCGCGAGGAGCTGCTGGAAACCTGGCAGCGCCTGCACGGCCTGGGCTTCCGCCTGATGGCGCAGGAGTACGTGCCCGGCACCGCCGCCGACCATTATTTCGTGGACGGCTTCCGCGACGCGCAGGGACGTTTCACCGGCCTGTTCGCGCGGCGACGCTTCCGCATCCACCCGGCCGACTTCGGCAACAGCTCGTACTGCGAGAGCATCCCGCTGACCCAGGTCGAGCCGGCGGCGACCAACCTGACCGCGCTGCTGGCGAAGGTGGATTACCGCGGCATCTTCAGCGCCGAGTTCAAGCGCGATGCCCGCGACGGCCAGTTCCGCATCCTCGAGGTGAATACCCGCGCCTGGACCTATGTCGAGTTCGCCGCGCGCTGCGGCGTCAACGTGTGCGAAATGGCCTGGCAGGACGCGCTGGGCCTGCCGGTCGATGCCGCCGCGCCGGATTACGTGGTCGGCGCCGGTTGCGTGAACCTGCAGCGCGACATCAACGCCGTGCGCGGCCAGTCGCGGCAGGCCCGCGAGCCGTGGTCGAAGATCCTGCGGCAGTGGGCGCGCGCGCATTACCACACGTTCCGTTTCGACGATCCGCTGCCGGGCCTGTCCAGCGCGTGGCGCATCGCCACCCACCGCACCGGGCGCCACCACGGCCCCAGCGAGGCGCCGGTACCGCCGGCCGCCGCGCCGAACGAGCCGCCGGCAAACTGAACCCGGACGGCATATATCGCTCCATCGCGAATCGAAGATATATACTGCCGGGCACCGTGACCCCGGAACCCTTGCGATGCCGTCGATCAGCTTCGAATTCTTTCCGCCCAAGACCGACGACCAGCGCGCGCAGCTCGACCGCGCGGCGCAGGCGCTGAAGGCGCACCGACCCGAATACGCCTCGGTCACCTTCGGCGCCGGCGGTTCCACGCTGAGCTACACCGGCGACACGGTGGCGCGGCTGCATACGCAGCACGGGCTCAACGTGGCGCCGCACCTGTCGTGCATGGGCGGCACCCGGGCGGAGATCGCCGCGCTGCTCGACGGCTACCGCGCGGCGGGCTATCGGCGCATCGTGGCGTTGCGCGGCGACATGCCCTCGGGCATGGCCACGGCGGGCGACTTCCGCTACGCCGCCGAACTGGTGGCCTTCATCCGCCGGCACTGCGGCGACCATTTCCACATCGAGGTGGCGGCCTACCCGGAGACGCATCCGCAGGCCGACGACGCGCTGCGCGACCTCATGCACTTCAAGGCCAAGATCGACGCCGGCGCCAACGGCGCGATCACCCAGTATTTCTTCAACCCGGATGCGTATTTCCGCTTCGTCGACGACGTGCGCAAACTTGGCGTGAACGTGCCGATCGTGCCGGGCATCATGCCGATCTCCAACTACAGCCAGCTCAGGCGCTTCTCGGAAATGTGCGGCGCGGAAATCCCCCGCTGGATCGCCAAGCGCATGCAGGCCCACGGCGACGATGCGGATGCGGTGCGTGAGCTCGGCGCCGAGGTGGTGGCGCAACTGTGCCGTCGCCTGCTCGACGGCGGCGCGCCGGGGCTGCACTTCTACACGCTCAACCGCGCCCGCGCCACGCAGGCGGTGTTGCAGCAGCTGGCCTGAAACCACCACCGCGCACAACCTCCCGCAGGAGCCCGCTGGCGGGCGATGCCTTTGAGGCGGGGATTTGCAAGCAAGAGCATCGCCCGCCAGCAGGCTCCTGCGATGGTGATGCGCCAACGGGAAGTCGTTCGTGGCGCCGCGGGACGGCTATGCTGACCGGATGTTGCGCCTGGTCGCCCTGCTCAGCCTGGCCTTGCTTGCGTGCGCCGCCCCCGCGGCGGCGCAGACGCCGATCCATCGTTGCATCGGCGCCAACGGCGGCGCGGTGTTCACCGACCAGCCGTGCGCCGCGCTGCGCGCCACGCCGGTCAACCCCGCGACGCCCACCGATACCCCCGCGCCGAGCGGGCCGCCGCCGGTGCTGTGTGCCGCCAACATCGAGGAGCTGCGCCAGAGCGTGATCGATGCGTTCGCGCGGCGCGACAGCGTCCGCATGGGCGGGCTGATCCTGTGGGACGGTTACGGCCGCGGTGCGGCGATCGCCGACATCCGCGCGCTGACCACGCTGATGGAACAACCGCTGCTGCAGGTCGACCTGCCCGCTCCCGCGGCATCCGCCGCGGCGCTGCCGGACAACTGGCCGCCCCTCGCCGGCGACCCTGCTCCAGCGGCAACCGTCGCGCCCGATCAACTGGTGCTGCACACCGCCGGCGCCGACGGCGCGGGTTCCACGTGGCGTTTCGACATCGTGCGCCAGGCCGGCTGCCTGTGGCTGCGCAACGCGCCGTAAACGCCGCCCCCGCAGCGACGCGCTATCATGTGCAGTCTTCATGGAGAACCGAACATGGCGCAGCAGTACCCCGAATGGATCTGGCAGAACGGCCACATCAAGCCGTGGGCCGAAGCCACTACCCACGTGATGTCGCACGCGCTGCATTACGGTTCGTCGGTGTTCGAAGGCATCCGCAGTTACGCCACGCCCGACGGCGCGGCGATCTTCCGCCTCACCGACCACCTGAACCGGCTGTTCCTGTCGGCCAAGATCTACGACATGCAGCTGCCGCACTCGTTCGAGGAGCTGGCCGCCGCCTGCCGCGAGGTGATCCGCAAGAACGGGCTCGGCGCGTCCTACCTGCGCCCGGTGGCGTATCGCGGCCTGGGCGGCTTCGGCCTGTCCGCCGAAACGCCGATCGACATGGCCGTGGCCGCCTGGCCGATGGGCCCGTACCTCGGGCCGGAAGCGCTGCAGAACGGCATCGACGCCTGCGTGTCGAGCTGGCAGCGCTTCGCCCCGAACACCATCCCGGCCGGCGCCAAGGCCGGCGGCAATTATCTTTCCGGCCAGCTGATCGCGCGCGAGGCGCGCCGGCTCGGCTTCGGCGAAGGCATCGCGCTCTCCTCCAGCGGCCTGCTCAGCGAAGGCGCCGGCGAGAACCTGTTCCTGGTCTTCGACGGCGTGCTGCACACCACGCCGGCCAGCGCCTCGATCCTTGCCGGCATCACCCGCGACACGCTCAAGACGCTGGCCCGCGAGGACGGCATCGAGGTGGTCGAGCGCGACATCCCGCGCGAGTACCTGTACCTGGCCGACGAGGTGCTGATGTGCGGCACCGCCGCCGAGATCACCCCGATCCGCTCGGTCGACGGCAAGCAGGTCGGCGCCGGCAAGGCCGGTCGCGTCACGCTGCGCCTGCAGGAGCTGTTCTTCGGCCTGTTCGACGGCCGCACCCACGACAAGTGGGGCTGGCTGGAACAGGTCTGAGGGAAGCCCCTCTCCCCGTGGGAGAGGGGTTGGGGAGAGGGTACGGGCGGAGCGCGCTGCGGCAGCGTTCCTTGTGGTATTCAACGCGGCGCCCCGCACCCTCATCCGGCGCTGCGCGCCATCTTCTCCCGAAGGGAGAAGGGATCTTCGGCTCGCACCTCCCAAACGGGCCTGATACGAAAAACCCGCCTTCCGGCGGGTTTTCTTGGTTCACATCAGGTTGCGGCCGTGGAACAGTTCCTCGATCTCGCGCCGGAGCAGCGACTCGATCCGCTGGCGTTCCTTGAACGACAGGTCGTCCGCGTGCGACTCGAACAGGTAGGTGTCCAGGTCGAAGTCCTTGATGTGCATCTTGGTGTGGAACATGTTCTCCTGGTACACGTTGACGTCGAACATCTCGTACTTCTGCCGGATGTGCCGCGCCAGGTAGTCCTGCACCGAATTGATCTTGTGGTCGATGAAGTGCTTCTTGCCCTTCACGTCGCGGGTGAAGCCGCGCACGCGGTAGTCGCACACCACGATGTCCGACTCGAAGCTGTCGATCAGGTAGTTCAGCGCCTTCAGCGGCGAGATCACGCCGCAGGTGGCCACGTCGATGTCCGCGCGGAAGGTGGCGATGCCGTTGTGCGGATGCGTCTCCGGATAGGTGTGGACGGTGATGTGGCTCTTGTCCATGTGCGCCACCACCGCGCCGGCGATCGAATCACGGCCGAGCTTCTCCACCACCGGTTCCTCGGAAATGAGGATGGTCACCGACGCGCCCTGCGGATCGTAGTCCTGGCGCGCGATGTTGAGGATGTTCGCGCCGATGATCTCGGCCACGTCGGTGAGGATCTGGGTCAGGCGGTCGGCGTCGTACTGCTCGTCGATGTATTCGATGTAGCGCTGGCGCTGCTCTTCGGACACCGCATAGCAGATGTCGTAGATGTTGAAACTCAGCGCCTTGGTCAGGTTGTTGAAACCCTGCAGGCGAAGACGGGGAAGCGGTTTGACCACGAGCGACTCTCCATGGGCCATGGCGGCCGGCTGTAGAGGCGGGTTAGCGACAAGGGTCCCCGCGATTGGTGTGAAGCACAGGCTGGTGCCTGCGACCCTTGGTTGGTGGCATGCTCTCGACGTTGCCGCTGTCGAAAGACCGCGAAGTATGCGGCAAACGCGTCAGGAAATGAACCTGCAGCCAATCGGCATGTTTGCCATAATGCGGGGCAAGCTGACGTGATTGCGGTCACGCTTGCCGCGGAGGCGACAAGCGCCGCAGAACCTTGCCTGACCTGAGGAGTCGACGTGGCCCCACACCTGAAATACCAGTTGCAACAGGCCTTCGAACGCTCGCAGGCCCCACTGGGCTTCGCCCCCGACCCCGCCTCGATGGAGCGCTTCCTGGCGCTCTGCCACCGCCGGCGCTACCCGGGCAAGACCGCGATCATCCGTCCCGGCGATCCGGCCAACACGCTGTACTACGTGGTCGAGGGTTCGCTGGCGGTATGCACCGAGGACGAGCAGGGCCGCGAATTGATCCTCGCCTACATCAGCCGCGGCCAGTTCATCGGCGAGATGGGCCTGTTCGTGGAGCAGGCCCAGCGCGAGTCGGTGGTGCGCTCGCGCACGCCGTGCGAGATGGCCGAGGTCAGCTACGAGCGGCTGTTCCAGCTGATGGAAGGCCCGCTGCGCGAGGAGTGCCCCAAGATCCTGTTCGCGATCGGTGCCCAACTCACCAATCGCCTGCTGCGCACCTCGCGCCAGGTCAGCCGCATGGCGTTCATGGACGTCACCAACCGCATCTCGCGCACCCTGCTCGACCTGTGCGACGAGCCCGACGCGATGACCCACCCGGACGGCACGCAGATCCGCATCTCGCGCCAGGAAGTGAGCCGCATCGTGGGCTGCTCGCGCGAGATGGTCGGCCGCGTGCTCAAGCAGCTCGAAGAGCAGCGCATGATCGACGTCTCCGGCAAGACCATCGTGATCCGCGGCACCCGCTGACCACGCCCGGCCGGCACCGCCACCGGTTCGCCTGAACCGGGTTTTTACGGCCGCCAGTCGAGCATGGTCTCCCGCCCCGGCTGCGAGACGGCGTTTGGACTTCGCACAGTTCTTTCTCTTCGTCGGCGTCGGCCTGCTCGCCCAGGTGGTGGACGGCGCGCTGGGCATGGCCTACGGGCTGGTGTCCAACTCGATCCTGCTGGCGCTGGGGCTGCCACCGGCGGTCGCCAGCGCCACCGTGCACACCGCCGAGATCGCCACCACCTGCGCCTCCGGCGCCTCGCATGCCTGGTTCGGCAACGTGCGCTGGCCGCTGTTCTGGCAGCTGGCGATACCCGGCGCGATCGGTGGCGTGCTCGGTGCCACCTTCCTGGCCAGCGTGCCCGGCGAGACGATCCGCCCGTTCATCAACGCCTACCTGCTGATCCTCGGCGCGATGGTCCTGCTGCGCGCGTTCGGCAAGCGGCTGAGCCGGCACCGGGTGCAGCACACCGGCGTGCTGGGTTTCTTCGCCGGCCTGCTCGACGCGATCGGCGGCGGCGGCTGGGGACCGCTGGCCACCAGCACCCTGATCGCCCGCGGCGGTGGCGTGCGCAGCACGATCGGCTCGGTGAACGCCGCGGAGTTCGTGGTGGCCACCTCGATCTCCGCGACCCTGGCGTGGCACGTCGGCGTCGGCCACTGGCCGATCGTGCTCGGCCTGCTCACCGGCGGCGTGCTGGCCGCGCCGTTTGCCGCGTGGCTCGTGCGCCACCTGCCCGAACGCGCGGTGATGGCCGCGGTGGGCACCTTGATCGTGGCGATCAGCCTGGTGCAGCTGCTGCACGCGTAGGGCGGGCACCGCCCGCCATGTTTCATCCCATTGAGCACGAGCCGGCGGGCGGTGCCCGCCCTACGCGCGCCGAACTCCGGCCTTCACAACCACTCGACGCGGGTCAGCGTGCGGCCGAGTGCCTTCTCCACCTTCTTGCACAGTTTCGGCGTGCCGTTGACCAGCACCGCCTCGGCAGCCTGCTTGAGCATCGCCACGTCGTGCATCGAATCGCCGTAGGCCACCTGCCACGCCGCAACGCCGTGCTCGGCCAGCGACTGCACCTTGCGCCGGCCCACGTTGTGCCGGCGCAGGCGCATGCCCAGCCAGCCGGGGCGCAGCTGCGAGGCGACCACTTCCACGCCGGCCAGCCCCAGTTCGCGCAGGATGCCGGTCGCCAGCGTCTCTTCGCAGCCGGTCACCACGATTACCCGATCGCCTTGCGCCTGATGCCGGCGCAGCCGGCTCAGTCCTTCGCGGCAGAATTGCTTCGGGCGTCGCGCCAGCACGCCAGCGAAGGCATCGGCGGCCACCCGGTATCGCGGCTCGCGCAGGCCCAGCAAGGCGATCCGCACCAGCAGGTACAGCGGCAGGCGGCGCGACAGCGGCCACGTCAGCAGCAACAACGGCGAGGCCAGCAAGGCCACGCCCTTGCGCCATGCCGAGCCGGCATAGCGGCTGCGCACGAACAGGGCGAAGGAATCGCCGTGGATCAGCACCCCATCGAAGTCGAACAGCACCACGCGCGGCGTGTTCTCGCACGGCGCGGCGACCGCGTCATCCCCCGGCGCGGCCGTGGCAGGTTCGACGGGGGCGCTCATGCGTTGGCGAACAACCGTCGCAGTTCGCGGCCCGGGTCCTCGGCGCGCATGAACGCCTCGCCGACCAGGAACGCCTGCACGCCGCCCGCGCGCAGGCGAGCCACGTCTTCGGGCGTGTGGATGCCGGATTCGGCAACCAGCACGCGGTCGTATTCGATCAGTTCCTGCAGCGCCAGCGAGGTTTCCAGCGCGGTCTCGAAATTGCGCAGGTTGCGGTTGTTGACGCCGATCAGCGGCACCGGCAGCGCCAGCGCGCGCTCCATCTCGTCCTCGTCGTGCACTTCGCACAGCACGTCCAGGTCGAGCTCGGCGGCGAGCAGCGCCAGCGGCAGCAGCTCGTCGTCGTCCAGCGCGGAGACGATCAGCAGGATGCAGTCGGCGCCGATCGCGCGCGCCTCGTGCACCTGGTAGGGGTCGATGATGAAATCCTTGCGCAGCAGCGGCAGCGAACAGGCCTTGCGCGCCTGCTGCAGGAACGCCTCGCTGCCCTGGAAGAAATCGGCGTCGGTGAGCACCGACAGGCAGGCCGCGCCGGCCTTCTCGTAACTGCGCGCGATCGCGGCGGGATCGAAATCGGCGCGGATCACGCCCTTGCTGGGGCTGGCCTTCTTCACCTCGGCGATCACCGCGGGCAAGCCAGCCTCGATCTTCGCCTCGATGGCAGCGGCGAAGCCGCGCGTGTCCGGCAGGTCGGCGATGCGCGCGCTCAGCTCGGCCAGCGGGACCTTGCTGCGGCGCTCGGCGACTTCTTCGGCCTTGCGCGCCAGGATGCGATTGAGGATGTCGGTCATGGCATCTCGCTCGGGTGGGGTGACGGGTGCATCGTAGTCGGCCGCGACGCGCGGTGTAACCGCACCGTGTTTACGGGACTCCCGCCAGGCGCCGCGTGGCGGCCACGAAGGCCTGCATTTTCGCATGCGCGGCGCCACTGGCGATCGCCGCACGGGCGCGTTCGATGCCGGCGCCGATGTCCTCGACCACGTCGGCAGCATACAAGGCCGCGCCGGCGTTCAGGCACACGATGTCGTGCGGCACGCCGGGTTCGCCGTGCAGCGCACCCAGCAGCATCGCCTTCGATTCGCCGGCGTCCTCCACCCGCAGGTTGCGGCTGGAGGCCATCGCCAGGCCGAAATCCTCCGGCTCCACCTCGTACTCGCGCACCACGCCGTCGCGCAGTTCGCCGACCATGGTGGCCGCGCCCAGCGAAATCTCGTCCATGCCGTCGCGGCCCCACACCACCAGCGCCCTGCGCGCGCCCAGCGCCTGCAGCACGCGGATCTGGATGCCGACCAGGTCCGGGTGGAACACGCCCATCAGGATGTTCGGCGCGCCGGCCGGGTTGGTCAGCGGGCCGAGGATGTTGAACAGCGTGCGCACGCCCATCTCGCCGCGCACCGGCGCCACCACCTTCATCGCCGGATGGTGGTTGGGCGCGAACATGAAGCCGATGCCGGTCTCGGCCAGGCACGCGGCGACCTGCGCCGGCGCCAGGTCGATCGACGCGCCCAGCGCCTCCAGCACGTCGGCGCTGCCGGACTTCGACGACACGCTGCGCCCGCCGTGCTTGGCGATGCGCGCACCGGCCGCCGCGGCCACGAACATCGACGCGGTGGAAATGTTGAAGCTGCACGCGCCGTCGCCGCCGGTGCCGACGATGTCGAGCAGGTGCGCATCGTCGCCGATCACCGGCACCGGCGCGGCCAGCTCGCGCATCACCCGCGCCGCGCCGGTGATCTCGCCCACGGTTTCCTTTTTCACGCGCAGGCCGGTGATGATCGCCGCGGTCATCAGCGGGCTCACCTCGCCGCGCATGATCTGGCGCATCAGCGAGATCATCTCGTCGTGGAAGATCTCGCGGTGCTCGATCGTGCGCTGCAGCGCTTCCTGCGGCGTGATGCCGACCATGCTCATGCCGCCAGCTTCCGCCGCGGCAGGCCGAGGAAGTTGGCCAGCAGGTCGTGGCCGTGCCGGGTCAGGATCGATTCGGGATGGAACTGCACGCCCTCCACCGGCAGGGTCTTGTGGCGCAGGCCCATGATCTCGTCGATCGAGCCGTCCGGATTTTCCGTCCACGCGGTGACTTCCAGGCAATCCGGCAGCGAGGACTGCTCCACCACCAGCGAGTGGTAGCGCGTGGCCTCGAACGGATTGGGCAGGCCGGCGAACACGCCCTGGCCGCGATGGATCATCGGCGAGGTCTTGCCGTGCATGATCTTCTTCGCGCGAATCACCTTGCCGCCGAACGCCTGGCCGATCGCCTGGTGGCCCAGGCATACCCCGAACACCGGGATCTCCCCGGCCAGCTCGCGCAGCACGTCCAGCGACACGCCTGCATCGTCCGGCGTGCCCGGCCCCGGGGAAATCATGATGTGCGAGGGCTTCAGCGCGCGGATGCCGGCCACGGTGAGCGCATTGTTGCGCACCACCCTCACCTCCTGGCCCAGCTCGCCCAGGTACTGCACGAGGTTGAAGGTGAAGCTGTCGTAGTTGTCGATCATCAGCAGCATAAACGACGTATCCATCTGTTTTTCAAAGGTTGCCAGACGGAATATTAGTCCCGATACCCGCATGGATACCCGCAATTTCGTTGGGTACCTTGCATGGGCGTCCGAACCACGCCGGCAAGCCATTTTGGCACGTATCCACAGGCTGCCAAATAACGCCAGAGACCTCCGTAATGCCCAGAGCCACGGGGCGATCTGTCGCAGTCAGATCGCGCCTCGAATGAAGTTGCGCCAGAACTGGCTAGACTTGGCAAGCTGAAGCCTACAGGGGGCAGAGCTGCACCATGACCGCAAGCGACGGAGAAATCCTCACGCTCGATGAGGTGGCCGCCTATTTGAAGGCCGGCAAGCGCACGGTGTATCGGTTCGCGCAGAACGGCGATCTCCCGGCCTTCAAGCTCGGCGGCACCTGGCGCTTCCGTCGCTCCGAGCTAGAGAGCTGGATCGACGCCAACAGCAACCAGCACAACTCGACGGGCAAAGGACGCCGCTGATGGAACTCCTCGACAACATCAGCCGCCTGTTCGGCGACGACCTCAAGCAAGCACTCAGGCCAGGCGCCAAGCTCAAGGTCGCCGCCTCCTGCTTTTCAATGTACGCCTACGAAGCATTGAAAGCCGAGCTGGAGCAGATTGAAGAGCTGCAGTTCATCTTCACCGCTCCCACCTTCGTTGCCGACGAAGTCACCGACCAGGTGAAACGCGAACGGCGCGAATTCCACATTCCCAAGCTGGATCGGGAACGCAGCCTCTACGGCAGCGAGTTCGAGATACAACTGCGCAATAAGCTCACTCAGCGCGCCATTGCCCGCGAGTGCGCCGACTGGCTACGCCGCAAGGCGAAGTTCCGCAGCAATCGCAGCAAAGCGCCGATGCAGCAGTTCGCCGGCGTCCAGGACGCCGCAACGGCGACGACCTACATGCCATTGCACGGCTTCACCGCGGTCGATCTCGGCTACCAGCAAGGCAACGCCGTCTCCAACTTCGTCAACAAGATCGGCGAACCCACCTTCGCCACGCAGTATCTGAATCTGTTCGAGCAGATCTGGAACGACGCGGAGAAGCTTGAGGACGTCACGGCGCAAATCTGCCAGCACATCGCCTCCGTGTACCAGGAGAACGCTCCGGAGAGCGTCTACTTCCTGATGCTCTACAACATCTTCAACGAGTTCCTCGACGACCTCGACGAAGACGTGCTGCCCAACGATCGCACGGGCTATCAGGACACGCTGATCTGGAACAAGCTCTTCAACTACCAACGTGATGCCGCCACCGGCATCATCAACAAGCTGGAGACCTACAGCGGCTGCATCCTCGCCGACAGCGTGGGCCTGGGAAAAACCTTCACGGCGCTGGCCGTCATCAAGTATTACGAGCTGCGCAACAAGTCGGTGCTTGTGCTCTGCCCCAAGAAGCTGGCGGACAACTGGCTCAACTACAACCGCAACCTCAAGACCAACCTGTTCGCCAAGGATCGTTTCAGCTACGACGTGCTTTGTCACACCGACCTCAGCCGTACCAGCGGCGAATCCTTCGGCACGCCACTCAACCGCATCAACTGGGGCAACTACGACCTGGTGGTGATCGACGAATCGCACAACTTCCGCAACAACGATGCCGTGAAGGAACGCGAGACCCGCTACCAAAAACTGATGCGCAAGGTGATCCGCGAGGGCGTCAAGACCAAGGTGCTGATGCTCTCGGCCACGCCCGTCAACAACCGCTTCAACGACCTGCGCAACCAGCTGGCGTTGGCCTACGAAGGCGACTCGGAGAACCTCAACAAGAAGCTTCGCACCAGCAAATCAGTCGAAGAGGTATTCCGCAACGCGCAGCGGGCTTTCAACACCTGGTCGCAGCTTCCGCCGGAGCAGCGCACGCCGCGTGCCATCCTCGACGCGCTGGACTTCGATTTCTTCGAGCTCTTGGACAGCGTCACCATCGCGCGCTCGCGCAAGCACATCCAGACGTTCTACGACACCCGCGATATCGGCCCCTTCCCGGAACGCCGCAAGCCGCTGTCGTTCCACTGCCCGCTGACCACGCGGGCGGACGTCATGAGCTTCAACGAGATTTTCGAACAGCTTGCCAAGCTCAATCTCGCGATCTACGCGCCACTCAGTTACATCCTTCCCAGTCGCATCAAGAAGTACGAGGACATGTACGACACCCAGGTAGCGGGTGGAGGCGGCGCGTTGCGCCAAATAGACCGCGAGCAAAGCCTGAAGAAGCTGCTCACCGTCAATCTGCTCAAACGCCTGGAAAGCTCGGTCGCCGCCTTCCGGCTGACCTTGAAGATGCTGCAAGGCAACCACCAGTACACGCTCGGCAAAGTCGAAGCCTTCGGAACAAACGGCGGCAAAGGCAGCGTCACCGATCACACGGCGGCACTCGACAGCCTGGATGCGGAAGACGACGACTGGTTGGATGCTGGCAGCAACGACTTCAACGTAGGCGGCAAGATCAAGATCGACCTGGCCGACATGGACCTGCCCCGCTGGCAGTTCGACCTTGAGCGCGATCGCGACGTGATCGCCACGCTCTTCGCCGAGATGGAGAAGATCACGCCAGCGGATGACGTGAAGCTCCAACACCTGAAGGCGCTGGTACAAGGCAAGATCACCCAGCCGATCAACCCCGGCAACAAGAAGGTGTTGATCTTCACTGCCTTCGCGGACACTGCCGACTACCTTTACGCCAACCTGGCACCCGAGCTATGGGCCAATCACGGCCTGCACAGTGCCGAGGTGACCGGCAGCACGCGGCCCAAGTCCACGCTTGCCACGAAGTACGACTTCCAGGAACTGCTGACGCTGTTCTCGCCACGGGCGAAGGAAAAAGCCGTGGTATTGCCGCAGGAGCCGGCAGAAATCGACCTTCTCATCGGCACCGACTGCATTTCCGAAGGCCAGAACCTGCAGGACTGTGACTACCTGGTCAACTACGACATCCATTGGAACCCGGTGCGCATCATCCAACGCTTCGGCCGCATCGACCGCATCGGCTCGCCGAACAGCAACATCCAATTGGTGAACTACTGGCCCGACATCTCGCTGGACGAATACATCAACCTCAAGAAACGCGTCGAGAGCCGCATGACCATCGTCGACGTCACGGCCACCGGCGACGACAACGTGCTCTCGGCCCAAGCCAACGACGTCGCCTACCGCAAGGAACAACTGCGGCGCCTGCAGGAAGAAGTGATCGAACTGGAAGACCTCAAGGCCGGCGTGTCGATCACTGATCTCGGCCTCAACGACTTCCGCATGGATTTGCTGAACTACGTGAAGGCGCATGGCGATCTGAAGAACGCCCCGAACGGCCTGCATGCCGTGGTACCTGCCAACACCCAGCTTGGCTTGCCGCCCGGCGTGCTCTTCACCCTGCGCAATCGCAATGCGGGAATCAACCTGGAAGCCAACCAACCCCAGCACAACCGCCTGCACCCGTACTACCTGATCTATATCGGGCGCGACGGTAACGTCGTCCACGACCAGACCGAAGTGAAGCGTTTGCTCGACCTGGCTCGCACTGCCTGCAAGGGGAAAGGCGAGCCTTGCCTCCCGCTGTGCGAGCAGTTCAACCGCGGGACGGCAGACGGCCGCAACATGCAGGCCTACTCGGATCTGCTGGGCAAGGCCATCCGCTCGATGATAGCCGTCAAGGAAGAGCGCGACATCGACAGCTTGTTCTCGGTCGGTAAGACCACGGCGCTGACCCAGACCATCGCCGGGCTGGACGACTTCGAGCTGATTGCCTTCCTCGTGGTGCTGGAAGCCGCATGACCCAGCACGCACGCACGGCCCTTTTCGCCTACCCGGTCAAGGCAGCCTTTGGGCGCATAGTTCCCAAGGCCAAGCTCTACGAGCAGGGCAGCGTCGGAACGCGCCTCAAAGGCCTCTTCACCGAGCAGGTCGAACAGATCGTCTGGCAGTACAAGCTGGCGCCCGAGACGATCAATCTGCCAGCGTCGCCCGGCGTGCCGGAGATCCAGGTCTTCAGCGTGCGACTCCGGGCACCCGAGTTGCATCATGACGTTCTCCGCGGCATGGACAGCGCTATCGCGTTCCCGATCATCTTCGAGCTGAACTTCGAGGATCGCATCCAGGTCATCGCAGCCTACAAGCGACCCAGCGAGGCCGACGCTGCCCGTTGGGTATGTTCCGACTACTTCGCCACTGGATGGCTGCCCACAAGCAGCCCACGCAAGGCCATGCCCACCGCACTGAGCTTGGGCAATCTGTACCAGCAGATGCTATCGGCACTGGTCGCCCTTCCAGCCAGGGCAAGCGAGTTGCTGCCCGCATTGGTCGAACGCGCCAGCCAAGTGCAGGCGCTCAGGCATGAGCTGCACAAGGCCGTCTCAAAGCTTGAGAAGGAAAGGCAGTTCAATCGTAGGGTAGAGATCAACGCCGCGGTGCGAGAGCTGAAGCACAACCTGAAATTGCTGGAGGGGAACGCGTGAGCGAGGAAAAGATGAACACACCGGCCACGGCGAATGCGTATGCCAACGCCATCCAAGGGCGCAGCGATGGGCAGTTCACAAGCCGCTTCAAGGAACAAGCGCGGCTGATGTTCGCCACCATTCATGGCGCCCCGTTTTTCGCGATCTCGCGCCTGGCCCCGGAACTCAGCAAGAAGGCAACCCTTAGCATCCTGATCGCCGACTCCAATGGTTGGTACTCGCAAGCAGGTGGACGCTGGCTCTCGCTCTACGCCAAGGCAAGACAGCCCGCGCAGAAAGTCGCCATCACGATCTGCGCAAATCGTCACATCGAATACGGCAAGAGCCCCAAGCCCATTCTCTTTCAGCCACCACAGCAAGTGCTACAGAAGGGTTGGGAGAAGCATTTGCTTAGCTTGGACACACCTCCAGACATCACAATCCTGCCCGCCCCCAACGACTTCGCTGGCATCATCGCACTCGCAGAGTCGCTGCGCACGGCCCTCCCGAATCGCAAGGCTCTGATCTCATGTCACTTCCACGCCGAGGCACTCATTATCGGCGCAACATTCAAGGCATACGGTTTCCAAACCAGCGAGACCTTGGGCTTCAACCGCGCTGAAAATCAGCCACAACCTCTGCAGGAGGGAGCTTGGTGGTTATCAGCAACTGCCCCCTCGACGGAGCATGCCGCGCCGCCGGCTGAAGAAGTGATAGACGAACTACGCTTGGCGTACCAATGTCTGCGCGGCCTAATGATCCAGGCAAAAGCCGAAGGCAAGGCATCCGAAGCCGCAGACACCATCGCCACTCGTGCCACGCTTCCGATGGAATACACTGACATCCGTGCGGTCTGTATTCCACCTTTGGGCGGAATCGACTTTGATACTGGGCGCTTCTTCAAGGTAGACGAAAACGCCAAGGAAAAAACCTTCGTTTGGGACACTCTCACGACAAGTTCTGAGCTGTTGGCTCGTGCGCCGACGCAGAACGAGCAGACATCCATCGACGAGGATCGCCTCAATCTGCTGATCTGGATCACGAAGGCCTTGGCCGAGTGCAATGAACCTGAATCAGCGGCGCCTGCGCATGCCGAAACCGCTCATGCCCCCGCAGAAACGTCAGAGAACCCTGACGCCCCCCCCGAGTCAGCGGCACCCCTTGCACCAGCGAACACGGGTGGTGCCGAACAGACTCCTCACACCGGCACCCCATCAAACGGAAGCGCGCCCGCAGCACGGCTGGTACGCCCTCGCCTCTCCCGCCGTGCCGGCACAGTCAATGTGCTGGCTCTTGCTGCACGACTAGGCAGGACCGGGCAGCAGACAGACAAAACGTTCGACTCGACGCGAACACGCATTCTTCGCTGGCTTGGCAACAAAGGGTTCCGGACCACCGACCTCGCGGGAAACAACCACATCGAGTCGCCCGATGGTGAGGTCACCATCGAGAGCGACGGCGAGCGCATTTGGTCGCTTCGGTTCGATGATCGCCGCTCCATGTCACAAGGCGCGATCTGGCGCGTCGAAGCGACGCTCATCAACGATAGTCAACCGGCCTTCGGCCTAAGGCTGATCCAGGTACGCAGCGACGAGGACGCTCCACCTCCGGTTGCCAGTGGCGTGCCGCAAGTCGTCTCCGACCTCGCCAAAGACATTGGCCTGATGGACGCAGGCACTGCCCTGCTCAGCACAGCGACGCATCTGTCCGGAGAGTCGGAGGCGCCCAAGCTTCTTCAGCTCATCCTGAATCCCGAACGCGTCCAGCCAGTGATCGTGATTGTCGGCGACATTGACGCCTCGGCGGAGCGCTTAGCGAAACGCCTGACCGGGGTGGCCCACGTCGTCTGCATTGATGCTGCCGTGTCCCAACAACTCATCCGCCGCCTTGGACGCGAACGCTCGGTATATGGCCATGCTGTTCGACTGTACCGCCCCGGCTTCGCCACCGACGCCGACCCTTATCAGCATCCGGTTTTCCCCCTGAAGAGTCGCCAACTGTCCAAGTGGTTGGTCAACGATCTCTTCGAGGAAGCCTGCGCCATCAGCCTGGAGGCGGAAGACCTGGACGATCGCGTGCCCTCGTTCCAGATCATCCGTCAACATCTCGCCGAGCAGCGTCTGCGCTCGTCTGAAGAACGCTTGGTCATGCTCCGTGAGCAGGCCAACAACGCCGCCGCTTCCAAAGACGAACAGATTAACAAGCTTCAGGCTATCCGCACCGAACTGGAGTCGGCACTGGCAGAGCACCGAGCCAAGGCCACTGAACTTGCTGCACAGGCGGCCGAACTGCAAGAAGAGCTTCGGGCGACACGGCGTGAACGCGACGACGCTCGCGAGGAGTTGCGTCGAAGCCGTTATCAGTTCCACGCCCAATGGAACGAAGAGGAAACACCAGAGTCCGAAGCAGCCAACGAGAGCTACCACCCGGACACGTGGGACGAACTGGAAGAGTGGGTGGATATCTACGGCGACAACAAGCTGGTGCTGTTGCCGTCCGCCGCCAAGGCCGCCCGTGAATCGCCTTTCAAGAACATTCCGCTGGCCTACAAGGCGCTGGAGTACCTCGCGCGCTATTACGTCCCCATGCGTACCCGCGACAAGGACGACTCCGCCCCCTACCAAGCCAGTCAACAGGCCTTGGCCGAGCAGGGGCTGGAGCTTTCTGCGGTGGGTTCCGCGCTGGACGATCATCGCTACAAACAGGACTATCGCCGTCAGTACGAGGGGAAGGACATCTGGCTGGATCAGCACCTGAAGGCCGGCGTCGGCTTCGACCCAGCCTCCCTGTTCCGACTGTACTTCTGGTACGACGCAGACGCTGCCAAAGTGGTCGTTGGTCACCTGCCCACCCACCTGACCAACCGCACGACCCACTCGGGTTGATCGCTCGTCGTCAGTGACGTCAAACAAGCCGCCCTCAGACGCAAGACAACACCAGAAGCTCATGGAACTGAAGCTGACATGAAAATTCAAGCTGTCCGTATCAGGAACTTCCGCACGTTGAAAGACGTGACGATTCCCTTTGACTCCGTCACGACCTTCATTGGGCCCAACGGCGCCGGCAAGTCCACCGTGCTTCGCGCGCTCGATTGGTTCTTCAACGGCAAGCCTGGCTCACTGACGGAGCAGGACTGCTCTTTTGGTGCTACTGGCGAAGACATCGAAGTTCAGGTCACCTTTGCTGACCTCTCGGAAAAGGATCGTGAGGCGCTTGGCAAGTACACGCCGGAAGGAGCAACTACGTTCACCGCATGGAGACGTCGATCACCCGACGGCACAGACGTTCTCTCCGCGAACGCAAAAGGTTTTCCGGATTTCAACGCGATCAAGACGGCAAGCGGCGCCGCAGCGAAGAAGGAGCTATACGCACAGCTTCGGAACAATCACCCAGAGCTGAATCTTCCAGCAGCCAACAGCGGCACAGCCGTTGAACAAGCGATGACGACATGGGAGGCATCTCACACAGATCAGCTTATCGACGCTCCGGAAGCGCTGCAAACCAATTTCTTCGGGTTCAATAGCGGCGGCAAAATGAGCGGCCTCTTCGACTTCGTCTTGGTCACTGCCGACCTTCGCGCAAGCGAAGAATCGGTGGACGGCAAGGCAAGCATCATTGGCCGAATTCTTGAACGTTCGATCGATCGCTCTGCCGCTGACGAGGCAATTGCGGAGATAGTCGCTGAGTCGAGAACAAAGCAACAACGTGTTTATGAAGAGAAGTTCAAGGAGCAACTTGACGTCATCACGACACAGCTCAACGAAGTCGTCACGTCCTACGCCCCGGGCCGAGCTGTCACGGTCTCTCCAGCTGAGCTGGAACTCAAGGCTCCGCGCACGACGTTTGACGTCACTGTGCTGGACGGCGCAACCGAGACGGCAGTGGAACGACAGGGGCATGGCTTTCAACGCACGCTTCTGATCTCCGCCCTCCAGCTCTTAGCGCAGTCTGGTGCTGCTTCCGGGGAGGGCGTCATCTGCCTGGCGATTGAGGAACCGGAACTTTTTCAGCATCCGATCCAAGCGCAAGCGTTTGCGAAGGTACTCAGATCGCTCGCCGAGGACTCCAGCAAGCGCATTCAAGTGACCTACGCGACCCATAGCCCCTATTTCCTTGAGGCTCGACATTTCGACCAGGTCCGGCGACTGACACGATCGCTTGGCGATGCTCCCGTAGTGTCTGTCCACTTCGCCACAGTTGAGGAAGTTAAGACCGCGCTCAGTGGAACGGTGGATGCCGGCCAGATTGAGCGTCAACTTGATGGCATCGTCGCGAGTCGGCTCTCGGCCGCACTATTTTCCGCGCGCGTGCTTCTGGTCGAAGGTGATACGGAAGTAGCCGTGTTTTACGGAATCGGCGACCGAACTTCCGTGGGATGCCTCGAATCTCAAGGGCTGTCAATCGTTTCAGCTGGGGGCAAGGGAGGGATTCCACTGGCTCACGCCATTCTTACCAGCCTTGGGATTCCAACTTATGCGCTCTTCGACGGAGACAGCAAGTTTGAAGTTCGCGCTAGAGCTGCGGGAAAGAAGCAGCCTGCCATAGAAAGCGAGCGTACAAAATTTTCGACAGAAAACCGTCGATTGTTGAGGTACTTCGGCGAACAGGAGGTTGACTTCCCGCCAGAGCGCGTCGGTGATCGCGCAGCTACATTGAGCGATCATCTTGAGAGCCACCTTGAAGCCAATTGGGCTGAATGGGTTACGTCGTGCTCGGCGATTGAAACCTCTGCCGGCATTGAACTTGCGAAAAATCAGTACGCATACCGAGTCGCGACAATCGAGGCGACAGGAGCTGTTCCAGAGATTCTCAAGAGCATTCTGATGAAAGCTGGGGTCACTAGCCATGCATGAGATCATCTGCCCGCACTGTGGCACGGCATTCAAGATCGATGAAGCACGCTACGCGGACATCCTGAAGCAGGTTCGCGACAAGGAGTTCGACAAGCAGCTGCATGAGCGATTGGAACTGGCCGAGCAAGACAAGCGCAACGCGGTCGAGCTTGCCGAGGCTAAGCTCGCCGGTGAGCTGCAAAAGGAAGCTTCGGCCAAGGATGCCGAGATCAAGGAACTGAAGGCTAAGCTGGATGCCGGTGAGGCTTCACGCAAGCTAGCCGTGACCGAGGCTCTGAGCCCGGTCGAAAAGGAGCGCAACCAACTCGCCAATGAGCTGGCGCAGGCCAAGCGTGATCTGGAGTCCGCGGCCAGGCTGGCCGAAGTGACGCGGGCAAACGCCGTTCAGACAACGGCTGCCGCAAAAGACACCGAAATTCAGGCGCTGCAGGCCAAGCTCGACGCTAGTGAGGTTACCCAACAACTTGCGGTTACCAAGGCCGTCAGCGTCGTCGAGAATGAGCGAAACGCTCTGAAGAGCGGCCTTGAGCGCGCCGAGCTTGAAAAGGACTTGGCCGAAAAGTCCCTGAAGGAAAAGTACGAGACCCAGCTCAAGGATCGCGAGGAGACCATCGAGCGCCTCAAGGACATGAAAGCCAAGCTGTCGACCAAGATGATCGGCGAAAGCCTTGAGCAGCACTGCGAGACCGAGTTCAACCGCATCCGCGCTACCGCCTTCCCGCACGCCTACTTCGAGAAGGACAACGACGCACGCAGCGGCAGCAAGGGTGACTTCATCTTCCGCGATCTGGCCGAAGACGGCACCGAGATCGTCTCCATCATGTTCGAGATGAAGAACGAGAACGACGAGACCGCCAGCAAGAAGAAGAACGAAGATTTCCTGAAGGAGCTCGACAAGGATCGCACGGAGAAGGACTGCGAATATGCCATCCTAGTCTCCTTGCTTGAACCCGAGAGCGAGCTTTACAACACCGGAATCGTCGACGTCTTCCATCGCTACCCGAAAATGTACGTCGTCCGTCCGCAGTTCTTCATCCCCATCATCACACTGCTACGCAACGCGGCCATGAAGTCCCTGGCCTACCGACAGGAACTCGCCCTTGTCCGGACACAAAACCTCGACATCACTCGATTCGAGAAGCAGCTGGACGACTTCAAGGGGGCGTTTGGCAGGAACTGGCGGCTTGCCTCCGATGGTTTCGAGGAAGCCGTCAAGCGGATCGACGAAGCCATCAAGGACCTGGAGAAGACCAAGGAAGCACTCCACAAGTCCGCGAACAATCTGCGGCTTGCAAACGACAAGGCCGAAGATCTGACGATCAAGAAATTGACCCGTGGCAACCCGACGATGGCGGCGAAATTCGCCGAACTGAAAGATCACGATTCTTCTGACGAAGAATGAATCCAAGGAAGCACAAGATGGAAAAGTTGAAGATGCACTCGCCCGACCTCAGCCAGGACAACCTCGCGCGGATACGCGAGATGTTTCCGGGCTGCGTGACCGAGGCACGGGGCGAGGATGGCAGCGTGAAGCTGGCGGTGGACTTTGACCTACTGCGGCAGGAGCTGTCCGGGTCGCTGGTGGAAGGGCCGCAGGAGCGCTACCAACTCGACTGGCCGGGCAAGCGCAAGGCGCTGCTGACGGCCAACGAATCGATTGCCAAGACCTTGCGCCCAATGCGAGATGAAAGCGTGGCCTTCGACACGACCAGGAACCTGTTCATCGAAGGCGACAACCTGGAGGCGCTCAAGTTGTTGCAGGAGACGTATCTGGGCAAGGTGAAGATGATCTACATCGACCCGCCGTATAACACAGGCAATGACTTTATCTACAAGGACGACTTCAGCAGCGACAGCTCGAACTACACGCAGCAATCTGGGCAAACCGATTCCGAGGGTGGACGACTGGTCGCGAACACCGAAGCCAATGGGCGCTTCCATTCGGACTGGTTGAGCATGATTTTTTCGAGGCTGAAGCTTGCGCGCAATCTTCTTCGCGCCGATGGCTCCATCTTCATCTCGATTGACGATAACGAAGTGGACAACCTACGGAAGGTCTGCAACGAGATCTTCGGCGAAGAAAATTTTATCGGCCAAGTAGTCTGGCAACGCTCAAAAAAAGGCGACTCGAAACTCATCGCCAACGTTCACGAGTACGTTCTGTGCTATGTCCGCGACAAGCACGCCGTACTGGCGAGTGGCCCTTGGCGTCGTCCGAAGGAAGGAGCCGATCAGGTCCTCTCCAAGTACGCTGAGTTGAGGGAACAACATAGGAGCGATCACGAGGCTATCCGAGCTGAAATGCTGGCTTGGTACAAGGGTCTCCCGAAGAGCGATCCACGAAAGGCCCACAAGCACTACAACTGGTCGGATGATCGTGGCCTCTACTTTGCCGCAGACTTCGCAGGACCCGACGACGGACGCGAATCCAGACCACGGCATGACATTTTTCATCCCAGCACTGGCAAATCATGCAAGAAGCCATCGACTGGATGGCGGTGGGATGAAGAGAAGACGAAGTGGGCGCTTGCTCAGAATCCGCAACGGATTCACTTTGGCCCTGACGAAACAACGATCCCCAACCGAAAGAGCTACCTGTTCGAAATCGATAGTGAGCCCTACTCGTCCGTGTTCTACAGGGACGGTCGTTCCGCCACCCTTGAGGTCGAAGAGCTTGTCGGTAAAGGCTGGTTTCCGTTTCCGAAGAACACCGATGTCTTGTCTGAATTGATCGAACTGGCCACCAAGCCTAATGACATCATTCTGGATTTCTTTGCTGGCTCCGGCAGCACGGGGCATGCGGTGATGAAGGTGAACATGGCCCATGGCTCTAAGCGGCGGTTCGTGCTTGCTCAGATTCCTGAAGCAACCGGTCGAACTGGGTACAGCACCATTGCCGAGATCACCAAGGAGCGACTGCGCAAGGCCGGAATTAAAGTAGCCGAGAACCGAAACGCTACCGGTCTAGATGTCGGCTTCCGCGTCCTCAAGATTGACAGTTCCAACATGGCCGACGTGTTCTACACCCCCGACGCCGTCACCCAGGAAGGCTTGTTCAATGCTGTCGACAACATCAAACCTGATCGCAGCGCGGAAGACCTGCTGTTCCAGGTGATGCTGGACTGGGGTGTCGACCTTGCCCTACCCGTCGAAAAAAAGGTCATCCAGGGCAAGGACGTCTTGTTCGTGGACGGCAACGCACTAGCTGCCTGCTTCGACCACGACGGCGGCATCGACGATGCCTTCGCCAAGGAGCTGGCCACTCACAAACCTCTACGTGCGGTTTTCCGCGATGCCGGTTTCAAGGACAGCACGGTGAAGATCAACATCGAACAGATCTTCAAGCTGCTTTCGCCCAGCACCGAAGTGAAGTGCCTGTAAGGTCGCACCATGGAGAAGCACGACCTCACCCAATTGTTGGAAAGCCTGATCGCCACCTGGGAGAACGAGGTGGTGGAGTTCAAGCAGGCCGGCAGCGACTACAGCACCGACGACATCGGCAAGTATTTCTCCGCGCTGGCGAACGAGGCCAATTTGCGTGGGGCCGACGCCGGCTGGCTGGTATTCGGCGTGAACAACAAGACCCGCCGCGTGGTTGGCACGGACTACCGCACCAAGGCGGAGCACCTGCAACAGCTGAAGATGCAGATCACGCAGAACAGCGACCCACGGCTGACCTTTCGCGACATCCACGTGCTGCCACACACCGATGGCCGGGTGTTGTTGTTCCAGATTCCCGCCGCACCACGCGGCATCGCCATTTCGTGGAAGGGCCACTACTACGCGCGTGCTGGGGAGAGCCTGGTGCCGCTGGGCCTGGACAAGCTGGACGAAATCCGCAACCAGACCCTTACGCAGGATTGGACGGCGCAGTTCGTTGACGACGCCTCGTTGGCCGACCTGGACGAAACCGCCACCAGCCGGGCGCGCGAGTCTTTCGCGCAGAAACATGCCAACAGCTTTGCGCCAGAAGCCGTGGCGGCGTGGCCTCTAGCCACCTTCCTTGATCGGGCGCGTGTCACGCGAGAGGGCCGGATTACCCGCACCGCCCTGCTCCTGCTGGGCAAGGCCGAGTCAGCCCACCGCCTTTCGCCCCACCCCGCGCAGCTGACATGGAGCCTGGTGGGCCAGGAGCGCGCCTACGAGCATTTCGGCCCACCCTTCCTGCTGAGCACCACTCGCCTGTACCAGCGCATCCGCAACATCCAGTTGCGCATCCTGCCGCAGGACGAACTGGTGCCCGTAGAGGTGGCCAAGTACGACCAGAAGATCGTGCTGGAATCCCTGCACAATTGCATCGCCCACCAGGACTACACGCGCAACGGCCGCGTGGTGGTGACGGAGCTACCCGACCGGCTGGTGTTCGAGAACGAGGGCAGCTTTTACGAGGGAAGCCCTGACGACTACATCACCGGCACCAAGCTCCCCCGGCGCTACCGCAACCCCTTCCTCGCGCAGGCGATGGCCGAGCTGAACATGATCGACACCATGGGCTACGGCATCCACGACATGTACGTTCGCCAGGCACGGCGCTACTTCCCGATGCCCGACTACGACCTTGGCGAGGCCGGAGCTGTGAAGATGACGATCTACGGTGGCGTGGTCGATCCCGCCTACAGCCGCCTGTTGATCCAGCGCACCGACCTGCCGTTGGCGGACGTGCTGGCGCTGGATCGCGTGCAGAAGAAGCTGTCGATTCCGGACGCCGTCGCCACCCATCTGCGCAAGGCGGGGTTGATCGAGGGTCGCAAGCCGAACTACTTCGTTTCCGCCGAGGTTGCCAAGGCCACCGCCAGCGTCGCCGACTACCTCCGCACGCGCGCCCAGGATGACGACTATTACGCCAAGCTCATTACCGACTACCTGACGCTGAAAGGCTCGGCAAGCCGCACGGATATCAACGGGCTGCTGATGGGCAAGCTGAGCGACGCGCTGGACGACAAGCAAAAGGACAACAAGATCGCCAACCTGCTGACCAACCTGCGGCGCAAGGGTCGTATCCGCAACACCGGAAGCCGCGGGCAGCCGGTCTGGAAGCTTGCAGAATGAAGCCCCTCTTCGCCCGAAACAACATCACTATAAATCAATGACTTGCGCCTTTCTGCAGGCCGCCCTGCAGAGAGCTTGCAGAAAGAAGCGCCAGCAGGAACACCATGAAGCTCAAGTTCAAGATCCAGCCCTACCAGACCGCCGCCGTACAGTCCGTGGTGGACTGCTTCGAGGGCCAGCCGCCCGCCAGCGCCAGGGCCGTCAGCTACCGCATCGACCCCGGCAAGCTGGCCAAAGGCCAGACCATCGGCAGCACCCTAGCTGGTGGCGATGGCTTCAGGAACGCCGACCTGCTGCTGACCGAGCAGACGCTGCTAGGCAACGTGCAGCAGGTGCAGCGCCAGCAGAACCTGCCACTCTCTCCGTCGCTGGTGAAGACCAAGGTGTCGCCGCTCAACCTCGACATCGAGATGGAAACCGGCACAGGGAAGACCTACTGCTACATCAAGACCATGTTCGAGCTGAACCAGCGCTACGGCTGGAGCAAGTTCATCGTGGTGGTGCCCTCCATCGCCATCCGCGAGGGCGTGGCCAAGTCGCTGAAGATCACCGCCGACCATTTCCTGGAGACCTACGGCAAAAAGGCCAGGTTCTTCATCTACGACTCCAAGCAGCTGCACCAGCTCGAAAGCTTCGCCTCCGACGCGGGCATCAACGTGATGGTCATCAACGTGCAGGCCTTCAACGCCACCGGCAAGGACAACCGGCGCATCTACGAGGCGTTGGACGACTTCCAGTCCCGCAAACCCATCGACGTCATCAGCGCCAACCGCCCCATCCTGATTCTGGACGAGCCCCAGAAGATGGAAGGAGGCAAGACGCTGGATTCGCTGGTGAACTTCAAACCGCTGTTCGTGCTGCGCTACTCAGCCACGCACAAGACCCGGCACAACCAAATCCACCGCCTGGATGCGCTCGACGCCTACAACCAGAAGCTGGTGAAGAAGATTGCCGTGCGCGGCATCACCATGAAGGGCCTAGCAGGCACGAATGCCTACCTCTACTTGCAATCCATCGACATCTCGCCCAAGAAACCGCCGGAAGCGCGCGTGGAGTTCGAGCAGAAGCTGGCGGGTGGCAAGATCAAGCGCGTAGTGCGCAAGCTGGGCAAGAGCGACAACCTATTCACCCTATCCAACGAACTGGACGAGTACCGCACCGGCTTCACGGTATCGGACATCAATGCCAACAGCGACACCCTGACCTTCACCAACGGCGTACAGCTCATCGTGGGCGACGCCACGGGCGACGTGAACGAAACGGCGCTGCGCCGCATCCAGATCCGCGAGGCGATCAAGGCGCATTTCGACAAGGAACAAGCCCTGTTCACGCAAGGCGTGAAGGTGCTCTCGCTGTTCTTCATCGATGAGGTAGCGAAATACCGCGACTACACGGCCGCCGATGACAAGGGCGAATACGCCCGAGTCTTCGAGGAGGAGTACCGAGACTACTTGAACGAGGTGATCGGCCTTGAAGAAACGCCTTGGACGAAGTACCTGAAAGGCATCGCTCCGGAGAACACCCACAGTGGCTACTTTTCCATCGACAAGAAGACCAAGCACCTGACCGACCCGACGGTCACCAAGCGTGGCGAGAACGCCGGACAGTCTGACGACACCGACGCCTACGATCTCATCCTGAAGGACAAGGAGCGCTTGCTGTCGTTGAACGAACCGGTGCGTTTCATCTTTTCGCACTCGGCATTGCGCGAGGGCTGGGACAACCCCAATGTATTCGTCATCTGCGCGCTCAAGCACAGCGACAACACGGTCTCCCGCCGACAAGAAGTAGGCCGCGGCCTTCGGCTATCGGTGAACCAGCAAGGCGACCGCATGGACAACCCGGCGACGGTGCACGACATCAACGTGCTGACCGTGGTGGCCAGTGAGAGTTACAAGGACTTTGTGGCTGGGCTGCAGGACGACATCAGCAAGTCGCTTGCCGAGCGACCGCGCAAGGCCGATGAACACTACTTCACCGGCAAGCTGCTCAAGACCGAGCAAGGCGACGTAGAAGTCACGCCGACCATGGCCAAGCAGATCTACAAGTATCTGCTCAAGAACGATTACACCGACGACAGCGACGGTATTGCTGATGCGTACCACCAAGCCCGCAAGGACGGCACGCTGGCGGAGCTGCCAGCCGAACTGAAGCCATACACCGACCAGGTCGTCGCCCTCATCGACAGCGTCTTCAGCCTGGCGCAGCTTCCCGATATCACTGATGGCCGCAAGCCGAAAACGAACCCTCTCAACGCAAACTTCGACAAGCAAGAGTTCAAGGCGTTGTGGAGCCGCATCAACCGCAAGGCGGCCTACAGCGTGCACTTCGACAGCGACGAGCTGGTTCGCAAGGCCGTCGCGAAGCTCAACGACAAGGACGAAGGCTTGCGGGTCACCCCGCTCCAGTACGTCATCCAGGCAGGCACGCAGGCAGAGCAGGCAACCTACGAAGACATCGTCGCCGGAAAGGGCTTCCGGATCACCGAGAGCGAAGTGGGGAACCATCGCGCCTCGATCCACTCGCTGGTGCGCTACGACCTGATCGGCAAGCTCGCCGAAGGCACCCAGCTCACGCGCCGCACCATCGCTGACATCCTGAAGGGCATGAACGTGGCGGTGTTCGCCCAGTTCAAGACCAACCCTGAAAGCTTCATCGCCGAGGCGATCCGGCTCATCAACGAGCAGAAAGCCACCGTGATCGTCGAACACATAGCCTATGACCCGGTGGAAGAAATCTACGACCTAGACATCTTCACTGCCAGTCAGAGCCGTCAGGACTTTACCAACGCCGGTGGCAAGCTTCAGCACCACATCTACGACTACGTGGTCACCGACTCCAAGGTGGAGCGCCAGTTCGTGAGCAACCTGGACACCAGCACGGACGTGATGGTCTACGCCAAGCTGCCCCGGGGCTTCCTCATTCCAACCCCCGTAGGCGACTACAACCCCGACTGGGCCATCAGCTTCAAGGAAGGCAAGGTCAAGCACATCTACTTCGTCGCCGAGACCAAAGGCTCCATGTCCACCATGGAGCTGCGTGAGATCGAGAAGACCAAGATCAAGTGCGCCCACAAGTTCTTCGACGAGATGAACCGCCGCTACGCACCCGAGAACGTCAAGTACGCGGTGGTAGATAGCTTCAGCAAGCTGATGGAGATCGTGAAGTGACAAGCAAGGAATCCACCGTGTACAAGCCCCGTTTCGACTTCGGCAGCAACCTTGATCCCAGCGGAACGCAAACCGGCACCATTAAAGACCTGATCGACGAGCTCAATTACGAAAAGCTCAAGACAGCCACCGGCGTCGATGCGAAGAAAAGTGAATCAAATGGAACAGCTGTCACTTTCGACTCGCTAAGCGGCGTGCTCGCATTCTTGGACGAAGTTGCTGGCATAGGCACGTTGAAACTCGCTCAAGATGTCCCTCTGTCGACGTTGAAGACCATCAAGCTTCTTTACGTAACAAACGACACCAGCGACACACAGCTCTTCAGACTACTCAAGTCGCCGCTTCGAGGCGGCAAGCCCACGCTGGAGTTCTATACCACCGAATCACCTTCGAGAAATCAGAAGGGCATTGCCATCGTCGATCACCTGCTGTCGGCATTGAGCAAAGAAGTTGATCCAGTTGTACTGCGCAAGATTGACACTTCTTTCCTGACCTATCCGAAGCTGCTTGAATGCATAGCAACGGAGAATCTCGAAATTCTCGAACCCGTCTACGCAAGACATAGCGGAAAGCCCGCGGCGATAGCCAAGGCATTCACCCATCTCGGGAAGGCAGTAAATAATTACAAACCGACATCACGCAAGTCGGATCGTCCGCTACACGAAGCAATATACACGTATTTACGCATCCTTCCATTTCTTAACTTTGTTGGTGAATATCAAGAAGTAATTGACCTATCACAAGTCAAGGGCCAAGCAAACTCGATCAAGGAAGAGATTGAGGAGTTTTGCAGCGAGCTCTCCGGCACCTTGAAGCTGACGGTTCATTACGCAACACCCATAACTTCCGTAGCGACATTCACCGACTTTGTCGACGCCCACGCACTGGCATTAGCCAAGCTGGTACAAGATGTCACTGGCTATACCAGTGAGCGAAGAGACATTCTGAAAATTGTTAATGCAGCCAGCAAAGTACTTGGCGCATATGTCCATCACGAATGGGGCATCATTCCACTGGACACGCAAAACATTTCGGTCGCTGACAGTGTCGCTGCCCTATGCACCATCCGCCACCAGCAGAAGGTGAAGACAAATTACTCGGCCTATTGGTTGGGACAGAAGCAGTCCGACAAAGGTACTGGGGTGCTGCGCCAGATGGACGACACCAGGGATACCAAGGAACTTTTCGAGCACGACTACATACCGCACGGCATCAACCAATTGCTGTTTAGTCGCTTCAACCAGTTCTACATGGCAATCACGGGGCAACAAAGTCGCTACGCAGCTTGGATGGAGCTTCAGCTTGCCCGGCTGACCAAATACTCCGAGTGTTATCTATCCAATGACGTTTCCATTTGTGACCATGCCGTTCAGCGTTTCTACCAATATTGCACACTGGAAGCATTCAGAGCTGCAGACATCACTCAGGTTGAGTAAATTCTTACATCACCACATCTAAGTATATGAAGGTGGAATCGGTGTCTTGAGAACAGTCAATTAGCAGTGAAGTGCTTGGCCTAGAATTACTGTTATAGGGGGGGGGATTGCGGACGCGCACATACCGTTTCCCCTTACTCTTCGCCAAAACAGCGAAATTCATCTCCAAAGCGGCCGGCAAGGATGATCCTTGCCGGCTTTTTTATTGACCAGCGAGAAAGGGTAGTACGCACATGGCTAGCTTTCATCATCGGATCAAGAGCGGCAAGAAGGGTGCCGCCAAGGAACACGCGGCTTACATTGAACGTCTTGGCAGGTATGAGGGCCGCGAGGATCTGATCCATGCCGAGAATGGGAACCTCCCCGACTGGGCAGGCGGGAATCCTGCGACATTCTGGAAGGCTGCGGACACTTACGAACGAGCCAATGGAGCGGTGTATCGCGAACACGTGATCGCCCTGCCGAACGAACTCAGCTTGGAGCAGAACCGTGCGCTTGCGGAACAGCTTGCTCACGAACTGGTAGGGAGCAAGCCCTTCCAGTTTGCTATCCATGCTCCCGAAGGAAAGCTTGGCGGCATCACGAACCCCCACATGCACTTGATGTACTCGGACAGGGTACAGGACGGGATCAGTCGACCTCCGGAACGGATGTTTTCGAGGTACAACCCGAAGCAACCTGAAGCGGGTGGATGTCGCAAGGACAGCGGCGGCAAGAGCCCGATGGTGCTTCGCGATGAAGTCATCGCCACACGAAAGAAGATTGCCGACATTCAGAACCAGGCGCTTGCCGAGCACGGCTTCGCTGCCAGGGTGGATCACCGCAGTTTGCGCGAGCAAGGCCTGCAACGCCGCCCAGAGCGCCACCTGGGGCCTACACGCGTCAAGAACATGTCCGACGACGAGAAAGCCCAATTCGCCGCGCTGCGCACCGGGGGCGCCGCAACGTGACTAGCGGGTGCCATTGGCCATCTGCCGCCCACGCGATTCTGCGACAAAATCGCAAGAGTCGCGTGGTTTTCTTGCCAATCGGCCAGCGGGCAGGCTCTCAAGCAAAAAGCCCCGGCCATTGCTGACCGGGGCTTCAGGATCACAACCAGCGGCTACAGGCCGCCGAAATACCAGTCGCTCAGCCGAACGAAGCGCTGCTTGCCCTTGGGGGCGACCACGATCCACACGGCCTGTTGACCTTCAAGGAGGCGAAGGGCAGCGTTGAGCCGATCACGATTGCGAACGGGCCCGTACCGCAGCACATGGTTCTTCGGGATGTATGTATCGGAGTTGGGCCCACGCCAGACACACTCGCGAAGGTACTTCAGCACGGCTTGTGCATCGACCTGCTCTTGCGAGAGCACGAACTGCGGTGAGAACAGCCGCTTGTATTCGTCCAGGTGCCACTGCACCACCGTGAATGCGCGCTCCAGCGTATCCAACGTGATCTTGCCTTCCTCGCCGCTGAAGCAGTGGAACACGGCGGCCAACCGACCAAGCAGCTCCATGATCTTCGACGCGAAGTCGTTGATGTCGTGCAGGTAGTCGCCAGGCCGAAGCATCCACTCCGTCTGCCTTGCCAGATCGAACCAGCGCGCCTTTGCGTCGTCCGAGAACTCAACCAGTTCACGCTCGATCTCACCCGATCCAGCGATTGCATCGAACTGCTCCAACAACTCACGCATCCGTGCATGAAAAGCCGGCAGGCACTCCCAAACCAGTTCTTCGGTGCTGACCTGCCGGAACCCCTGTGTCGATTCAGGCCAGCCCACGAGGTACCGCGCCCAGTGACCCGACCCTTTCGCGATCTCGCCATGCTTGGCCAGATAGGCCTGGAGCACTGACTTCTGAGTCATGATGCTGATCGTCACGCGAGGATTCATGACCAAGACATTGTCGAAGTCAGCTCGATCCAGCGTCAGCATCGGCGCTCCATCCCATGCCTTGTTCAGCAAACCGAGCTGCGCCATCGCCTCGCTCTTGAACATCACCTGACCTTCATCAGTCGTGATCGCGATGGATTCGCCTTCGCCATCGAGCGAGTCCATGATGGCCCGCGCCGTGATGTTCTGGCGCATGAAGCGCCGCAGCCGCGGCTTCTTCGGCTTCAGCTTGGCGTGCTGCGCCATCTCTGCCTGGATCGCCTCAATCGACTCACCTTTGCTGACCGCCTTGGCGAGACGATTTCGCAGACCCTGGCTTTTTGCCTCCCATGCCTCACGCTCAGCGTGATAGCTATCCAGCGCAGCCTGATATGCCACGGCTTTGCGGCGATCATGCTCATACAGCGGCGCGAAGACCAAAGCGTCCACGGTGCTCTTGCGTTCGCCAGATTCGGCCACACCGCACAGATACAGCGACGTCGGTCGGCGCTGTCCGGTCGGGAGCTTCACGTCGAACAGCCCCTGGCACGACGTCGACATCCCGGCTACCAGCCCCATCCCGATCAGCGCATCCGGCGCTTGGACGTTGCGCTGCAACTCATACGCCGTGTTGCGCAGCAAGATCAAGAAGGCATCCAGCGGGTAAGGTCGCGACCCATAGTTACTGCCGTTCATGCTTCTTCTCCTTCGGCGTAAGCGGCTTCTTCTGTGGGCGCCTGCTGGCCGTCATCTCCAAGCGGGCGGTTGCAAGAGCGGCACACCACCACCTGCCCGCTCACCCGGCGACGTTCCCGCTCGGCTTCAAGGAGCAGCCGAAAACCGGCCGGGCTGACCTTCAAGTCATAGGCGTTGTTGAAAGCCGCCAGGATCGACTTCTGCGGCACTTTCGCAGCCAGACGGTGCTCGATCTCTTCGAACGCTTCACCGAAGGCTTCGCTGTTGCGGCGCCGACTGCTGGGCTGGATCGCCTGCAGCTCACCGATGAAGCGCTCGAATTCCTCGTTCTCAGACATACTCGTGTTCCTTGATGGTGTTGTTGGTGGTGGTGTTTGCCTTCGCCTCGCGATCACGCAGCCACGCGATCACCTGGTCGTACCACCAGATGCGAGGCGAGCGGGGTGAATCGAAAAGCGGCGTACCTTTCGGAAACGTCGGGTCGTTCTTGAAGATGCTGTAGGCGGTGCTCCGGCCAACGCGGACCACCTTCAGCAGTTCATGAAACCGAACGGTGGGCCCATCGGGCTTCCACGTCGTAGCCAACAAAGGGGGTGAGTGGATATGCTGTGCGCGTGCAACCGACCGCTTCGGTCGATTACGCGCACTGGGGTTGTGGTGCCTTGCCTGATGCATGGATTTCTCCTGTTTGGTCGAAGTACGGCCGCTTCGTACTGGCCGTGAATCCATTCCATCCATTTCGCCGATTTTGGTCGCCGGGGAAAAAATCAAAGTTTTTGCAGCCACTCCCACGTGCTCGTTGACCACCGCCGCAATCAGCCAAAAAAAACAGTTACTTATCAACGAGAAGGGGCACGCCTCAGCGTGCCCCTTCTCTTCATTACGCACCGCTTGCACCACTGGTTTAACTACTCATCAGAACCGCTTTCCTTACCTTGAAGGAAGCGCACCAGCCCGTACAGGGCAAAGCCGTACACCACCACCCCACCTACGATTGCGAACATTGCCGTTTCCTCCGTGGTTATCCACCGTGGCCAGCTGCCTCTACACGCGCTTCGAGGCGACCTTTCAGGCCCGAGCCCGTGGATTCGCAGACTTCCGCGCGCTGCCCGCCGCCACCCTCGGGGTAGAACTCTTCCACCACCGCCGGCACGTCTTCTTCCAGCTCCTCGAACGCACCGTTGGCGAAGCCCCGACGTGCTGACTCGTCCAGTGCTCCCTGGTCAAACCCGCAGGCTCGGCGCTGTTCGTCCTGATCCCGGGCCTGGGCGATGGCCTGCTCCAGCGTCAACCCATCGCGCACCACCAGATCCACGTAGTAGATCGGTGCACGGTGGCTTTGCGTGGTGGACTTGCCGCGCAGCTTCAGTTCCAGCGGCAGGCAGGCCAGTAGCCCACCCGACACCGCGCTGAAATACTCCAGCCGTGCCGCCAGCGTGCGAATGGTGTTGAACGACGTGGTGCGCAGCACGAAGCTGCCCAGCGCATCGTCATCGCCTTCCCCCACAACCACGTTGAGCCGGGCGTAGGCCTTGCAGGCTCCTTGCGAGAACGCGCAGGCATCCGGCCCCGAACAGGGCAACGTGGCCACGCCCTCCTTGCCCGAGCGCCGGCAAGTCTCGCCATTGCCCACACACACCGGTCGCCCCGTGGTGCGGTCGAACAGCGAGTAGTCGGCCCGCAGGTTGAGGCTTGGATCGTTGAACAGCAGCCGCACCGGGATCGAACGCAGCTTCTGACCTTCCGCTTCCTTGCGCAGCTTTTCGTCCAGCGGATGCAGCAGCCAGCCATCGCGCCCCTGTACCTGGCTGGTCAGGGTGAACTGGTCGTCCTTCTCCGGCAGGCGCTTGCCGTTGCGTTCCACCACCCGGCCAATGGAAATCCGCCCGATCACGGGCGGGGTGATTGCCAGACCTTTCAGCATGTCGCTGTCCCCTCATCGTTATCGGAAGTCCGCGACAGCACGAACCGGCGCGCGCCGGGGCGGGTCACGGTGTACATGGCGGCGACGTCCGGGCACTCGGCGATGAGCCGTTTGGTGTCGAGCGTGGTGCCGTCCTTGGATCGCTTGAACGTCACGACGCCGTGGGCAAAGCGCGCCGTGCTGGCGTCGCCCATCGCTTGCTGGATCACCTGCTTGAGCGATTCGCTTTCATCCTCCATCGCTTCCAGCTCACCCTTGAGCGTCGCCAAGGCATCGAAGGCGCGGCCAAGGTCTTCATCGCCCGTGAAGTCCAGGCTGGTGTCGTTGCCGCGATAGAGCTTACGCAGGGCCGTGGCCGCCGATGCGCTGCCATCCGCCGGTGGCTGGATGTCCTTTTCCACGTGCTCCCAGAAGCGGGCTTCCAGCACCACCAGCCGGGCGATCACTTCCTCGTCCCGTTCGATGCGATGGATTTCCAGTTGCTGCCCGCACAGGAGCACGGCCACGTCGGCGGCGGCTTTGCCCGTGACCGCCAACTGGTGCTGCACTTGGAGCTGGACGTACTCAGGAACCCCGTCCTTCCACAGCCGCGAGCCGAACTCGCCCGCCGTTTTGCACTCCAGCACCTGCACATCCGGCACGCCGACGATTTCCCGGTCGATGTTCGCCAGCATGAACGGGAACGTCGGGTGTTGAAGCACGGCGTTGAGCTTGCGCACCTTGCGTCCGGTGCGCTCCTGGTAGGCCGTGGCCACCATCGGCTCCAGCAAGGTGCCCCAGTAGCGCGGATCGTCCTGTCCGGGGCGTACTTCTTCCGGCGGCGTGCGACCGGTCTTTTCCATCCAGAGTTCGAGCTGGCTCTTGTACGGACACAGGCCCACGGCGGCAGCGGCATCCGAGCTGCCGATGCCATTGCGCCGCACATCTAGCCACTGCCCATAGGGCAACTTCTTCGTATCGACCAGCCTCACGGCTCCGCTTTGCTTGTTCATCGGTGTCCTCCAGGCATAAAAAAGCCCGACCGATGCGCAAGCATCAGCCGGGCGATGGGTGGTTACTTTTCAAGGTGGCGTTACCAACTGGCGCGGTAGTAGATGTCCCAGCCGCGTTCCTGCAACTTCTTAGCCTGCACCACGATGCGCAGGGTGTAGTCGACGTCGCCTTCGGTCATCGGTTCGTCGCCCTCGCTGACGAAGTATTCGCTGGCCGACTCTGGATCGTCGTCCACCTGATCGAGCTGTTCTTCCAACTCGGCCAGCACATCGGGCGCGATGTAGGCGGGCCGGCAGTCGTCGTGGCCTTCCTGCACGTTGTTCACGAACCACCGGTGCAGGGGATCGAACTTTCGCCAGTAGCCCACCCGCACGGTCACGCCCGTGATCTCCATCAGGGTCGCGTCGTTGTCGGGCTTTTCCGTGGGTGGCGTGTAGCCAATGGCCTTGCCGATGGCTTGCCGAACCGGTGCCAGCTCCTCGCTGTAGGGCGGCAGGTGGAGCTTCGCTTCCAGATACATGTCGAGTCCCATGACATGCCTCCTGTCAGGCCACCAACTTCATCACTTCGTCCCACGCCCGCTGCTTGATCTGGGCACCTTGCCCAAACCACGCCGCATCCCGGCGGTGATCGTCGCTGCGTGCGCGGCGGTGGTGGTCGATGAACTCGGTGACGCCGTTCAACAGCCCCCACGCCGTGCCACGGCTAGAAGCCATCAGCGCACCGCGGCCACCGCCCTCGTACAGAGCGCGGACATTGGCGACGGCTTGCTCGTTGACCACCGAGACCTTCCCGTCCGGGCCTGCGTAGGTCAGCACGCGACGCAGCAGTCCTTCCACCGAGTCCGGATCGAGCGGACGCTCCACCAGCGCCTTCATGCGCGCCACGAACCCATCCCACGACGACACCGTGATGCCGAGCTGGCGCTTCACCACTTCCGGATCGAACTGGCTGCGATGCGGCACCTTGATAGCCCCGCTGGTATTGCCCAGTGCGATCTGCAAGGTGTTGTTGCACACCACCCGGACGCTGGTGAACTGCGCCGTGGTCGCCAGCGTGCCGTCGCAGGCCGTGGCCAGCAGCAGGTAGCCATCCACCCGGTCGCGGCCCTTCAGGCTGACGCTCTGGCCGGTACGCGCCAGCGCCCAGAACTTGCGGCCTTCGCGCAGCACGCCAGCCGTTTCCAGCTCGAAGCCACCCGCTTCGGTGAGGTCGCGGTAGAACTCCAGAATCTCGCCCGGCTGGACGACCTGGAAGCGCTTGGAGACCACGGCCAACGGCGCCTTGGTGTCGGAGCGGTACAACACTTTCTGCTCGGGGAAGGCCTGGATCACGCCCAGACCGTTCTGGCCGGTGACGTAGCGGACTTCAGCGTCCTCAATCGCCCAGTCCATGCCCGCGTTGGCCTTCCAGACTTCGATGGGCTGTTGCGCTTCGAGCTTCTTGCCCAGGCCATGCCACGGCGTCTCGCCGGCATAGGCCATCGTTTCGACCAGATGCATGTTCGTTTCCTCTCGATGAGGCGGCATAAACGCCGAAGGCCCGGGAATCCCCCGGGCCTTCGGCGTATGTCGCGTGGGTTGGTTGGATCAGGGCGCTTTCGAGATGCCGCTCTTGCAGCGGGCAAAGCCCAACAGCAAGGTGGCGACAACAACGAGCACGCAGGTCAGCGGGTCAGCCTTCTGCGGGATCATGCTTCTCCCCCTCGATGGGCGCCTCAGGGCGGATGCGCCCAAACGCGAGACAGAGCCTCCCCTGTCTCATGTGGGTGATATGTGCCTGAAACTTTTTCCAATCAACACCGACAACCGCTACGGAGAGTGATGCTGTTCGCAACGCGTCCTTACCTCACCCTCCGAAGCATTTCTGCTGAATCCGGGACGTCCGCATACTTCGCAGGTGCGCAGCGATGCCCTTTCTGCACGTCTGATCCAGACCCGTTGACGGAGCGAGGCCTCCCACACACGAAAGCGCAAGCTGCCAAATTTCTCCTTCACCTGCACGGCCACCACCTGCGGCGCACCGCGCTGATCGGTTTCTCGCTGGAGTTTGCTGCAAAGGTCATCCAGCAAGGCACACCAGCCATCCCCCACCATGCATCCCCAGCCCATGCTGCATTCGCGAGGTGGAACATGGCAGTTTGCGAAAATGCGGGGGTACCGGTCGTACAGGGCTTGCTCCAGCTCAGGGCTCATGACGCTTCCTCATGATCGAAAGCCCCATTTCACGATCTCGAAGCGGCACTCAATGTCGCCAGACGCGCCCTCGGCCGTGTTTCTCCCAGCGACACTACATGTCGTTATCGTGGCTAGGATGATCCTCGTCCATCCGCCGCTTCGCAGGCTCGCCAATGCCAAATCCCACCGCAGCCCGTCTCTCCAAGTCGCGCATCGTCGCTGGCCTCCAGTGCGAACGTCGCCTGTGGCTGGGCACATATCGGCGCGATGCGATGGAGACCTCTTCCGCGAATCAGGCTGTGCTGGATACCGGCAACGCCGTTGGTGATCTGGCCAGAGAGCTTTACGGACCCGGCTTGCTAATCGGCCACGTGGACGACACTGCCAAGGCCCTTGCCGAGACCGCCGATGCGCTGCAAGGCAAAGGCAAACGCAAGACGCTGTTCGAGGCGGCCTTCCAGCACAAGGATGTTCTGGTTCGCGCAGATGTCCTGAAGCCCATTCCGGGCGGCTACGACCTGATCGAGGTGAAATCTTCCACCTCCGCGAAGGACTACCACCTGGTCGACTGCGCCATCCAAGCCTGGGTGATCCGCAACGCAGGCATCACGCTTCGCCACGTGTATCTGGCGTACATCGACACGGCGTTCGTTTACGCGGGCGATGACGACTACAACGGCCTGCTGATGGCCGAGGACATCACGGCCGATATCGCCGACCTCATCGAGCAAGTCCCGGGTTGGGTACGCAGACTTCAGAAGGTGCTGCGTGGCGACGAGCCATCCATCACCACGGGCGAGCAGTGCTCCAAGCCTTTCGACTGCCCCTTCTTCGAGCATTGCCGCGCGCAGGAGCCCCAGGAGCCCAAGTATCCGGTCACGATCCTCAAGCGATCAGCCGCGCTCACCCGCGCGCTACTCGACGAGGGTTACGTGGATCTCCGCAAGGTACCCGCCGAACGGCTGACCAACCCCATCCATCAGCGCATCCGCAAGGCCTCGGTGACGGGGAAACCCTTTCTCGACCCGGCTGCAGCCGAACAACTCGACGAGCTCGGGTATCCACGCCATTACCTCGACTTCGAAACGATCAACTTCGCCATTCCGCGCTGGGCGGGCACGCGTCCCTATCAGCAAGTCCCCTTCCAATGGTCGTGCCAGATCGAACAGCGCGATGGCAGCCTTAAGGAACGCGTCTTCCTCGACCTGAGCGGCGACGATCCGACCCGCGACTTCGCGGAATCCTTGCTTCGCACGCTCGGCAGACGCGGCCCCATCCTCGTTTACAACCGGAGCTTCGAAGCAGGTCGGGTCAAGGAACTGGCCGACTGGTTTCCCGATCTGGCGGATGCCTTGCTGGCCTTGAACGAACGCATGGTGGATCTGCTGCCCATCACGCGTGAGCACTACTACCACCCCGCCATGCTGGGCTCGTGGTCGATCAAGAAAGTGTTGCCCACCATCGCCCCGGAGCTCGATTACGACGACCTGGACGATGTGGCCGATGGCGGCCAGGCGCAACTGGCCTACCTGGAGGCCGTCCACCCGGAAACGCCCACCGAGCGGCGCACCGTTCTGGATACGGCCCTGCGCCGCTACTGCGGTCGGGACACCATCGCGATGGTTCGCCTGCTGCAAGCCCTGACGGGCCGTTGATCCGTCCCGCGCCAGAGGCCATGCCGGCGCGCCCCACTTCCACAGGAATTCTTTCGTCATGCAGACGACCCTCGATTTCCCGCTCGAACAAGTCTTCCGCGAGGCCTATCTCGCCCAACTCGGTGCAAGCTTCGCCGAGTTCCGCGAGAACCCCCAAGGCACGCTGGAGAAATACGGCCAGCACGATGCCATCGCGATCATGCGGCTCGGCTACCGCCCCTTGCTCCCGGTGCAAGTTCGCCTGCGGGAGACGCTGCTGGCCCAATGGCGCGCCGAAGGCACCTGGGATGATTCCATGGCCGTGCATCCCGTCTCGCCCGGCGCCACAAGCCGCATCTTCCAGCACATCCGGCAAGCCATGGGAAGCATGCTGTACGCGGCCAAACAATGCCTGCCGGAGCATGGCAGGGCGCCGACCGGAAACACGTTCCGAACCCGGTGACCGCGCCACGTCAAAGCGACACTACATGTCGCATCGCATGGCATGATGGTATTCATCCCCAACCGGGGCTTCGATCCAGGATGCCGCCATGAACGATACTTCCCTGCGCTATCTGGAAATGTTGCGACAGATACCTCGTCTCCCGAATAGCATCACGGCGACCGACCTGCACCGCAAACTGCAGAGCCTCGGCCATGAGATCGACAAGCGCAGCATCGAGCGAGACCTCAACAAGCTTTCAGGCATGTTCCCGCTGACCACCAGTGATGGCCGACCGGCCCTGTGGAGCTGGGCACGCGAGGCCGACCTGACCCACCTACCGGCCCTAAATCCGGCGACTGCACTGACTTTGGAACTGGCGTATCGCCATCTGGATTCACTGTTGCCGCGTAGCGCTATCGTCGCCCTGGAACCGCTGTTCAAATCGGCACGCAAGGTGTTGGATGAAACCAACCAGACCGGGCTCGCGCGCTGGTCGGACAAGGTGGCCACCGTGCCGGAGAATCAACCGCTGATGCCTGCATCCATTGCAGCAAGCGTGCATGAAGCCGTCCATCAAGCCCTGCTGACGGAAAAGCGTCTTGAGATCGGCTATCGGGCCGCAGGGCAGGAACGCCCCAAGCGCTACCCGGTCAATCCGCTGGGCCTGGTCAGTCGGGGTGGCAGCTACTATCTGGTCGCCACGGCCCGCGACTACCCGGAGCCGCGCAACTTCGCCCTGCATCGCATGGCATCCGCCACACTGCTGGACGAGCCTGCCAGCAAGCCAACCAGCTTCAACCTGCGACGCTACATTGCGGAACACGGCTTCGAGTTGCCGCTAGGCGGCGATCTCAATCTCGAACTGCGGGTCTCGCCCTGGATGGCGAGCTATCTGGACGAACGCAAGCTGTCGCCCGACCAGACGCTCACTCCCATTCGCGGCCGCGAGGAACAACGCCTCAGCGCCACCGTAGCCAATACCGACCAACTGCGCTGGTGGCTGCGCAGCTTCGGGGCGAATGTCGAAGTGGTGAAGCCGGCCTCGCTACGCCGAAAGCTGGCCAGCGAGTTCGCCGAGATGGCGGAGCTGTATCAGGGTTAGTCCTTCAATCCTCGATCACCCGCTGGGCACGCACTTCCCGCTTCGCGACAGGCCATACCGTCTGGTAGTCATGGAACTCCAACGTCGCCTCGATCTCGTCGATGCAGGGCAGCATCTCCCACGGAAGCGGGAGATGATGGACGATGCAGTGGCTCAGGTAGGTCATGTGGCAGGTGCCTGAGAAAAGTGGATGGTCCGGGTCATGGAACTCGCTCCAGTTCTCGATCTCCCCGTTGTTCATGCCAAGGAAGTATTCGCAACCAACCCTGATCCGGTACTTGCCATCGCCTACATAGGTCTGGTCGATGCGGTCGTAGATCGACCGCACGGAGCCATGGTCCAAGGTCAGCATCACTGCCACGCTTGCAAGCATGCTCCAGTCGAAGATGGCGCCCGGCTGTCCCTTGAGAAGCACGCCGCGCGCCTCGCGCAGGCTTGCTTCCAGTTCCAGGTCGAGCGCATTGATCTGTTCGACCACCTGCTTTGCACGGTCGATCCATGCCGGCGGCGGCATGCGTGGTTCCACGCGCTCGAAACGCCACCATTCGCCGGTTCGCTTCCTGCGGGCCTGCTTGATGGCGCGCAAAGCAGGTGCCGCGACATCGCGCAAGCGCGCGTATGCCGCTTTGTACGCCTTCGGCAGGCCCTTCCCCACGGCCAATGCCTTCAGCTCGTCATGCACGTACTCGATGTCGGCATACGCCTGGCGAAGCTGGGCCTCCAGCTTCTCTTCCAGCGACTTCAGAATCAGGCCGTCAATGGCTTCGTAGGGCTCATACTCCCTTTTGACTCGCGCGGCCATGATGGCTCCGATGGTGGCTTCGCAAACTTAGGATGCACGTTCACCACGACACCCACTGTCGCATGGCCTACGTCAGCGCCACGAACTGCCAGACAGCGACGACAGGGTGTGGGCCGTTCTTAGGAACGAGAGCGCATGCACGCCCCAATGCGTCTCGAAACTGCGGCACCAGCACTCGCATGCACGTGCCTGGTGATCTGCATGACCCTGCAGCCACCACGCATAACCCATCAGCAGGCTTGCATGGATATCCACGAGGTCGCAGCGCATTTCGTTGAGAAGAACCGGGATACTTTCCGAGTACGCAGGCATCGGGGCGGGCATCCGCACCTCGCCTTCAATACGCCGGCGAGGCTCCACGCCCGACAGGGACTGGATGGCCGCCTCGACATCCAGCCGATAGGCACGCAGCGCATCATCCATGTCCGGCCAACGGCGCATGCAAGATGGCCAATCGAGATTCCTGCTTTCCACCAGGCTGAATTCGACGGCCACGGCATGCAGCCTGGCCACGCAGCGATGCAGCCATCGCCACTGCTCGATAGGCGAGCGGGCATCCTGGTTGGCACATGCCGCAATGAAGGCGCCCACGGCCTTGCCGTAGTTCCGGCATGCCGGGCTGGGATTTGTGTCGGGGGTCATGCGTCCACCTCGCGAGTGGAAGCATGCTGATTGACCGCGCCGACACCGGCTGTCGCATCACGCCGTCAAAGCGTTCACGAGCCCCGAAAGCGCCTCGCCAGCCGTGCTGCGCAAAGCCAAGTCCGCCTGGTCGGTCAACTGCGTGTGGAGCGGATTGATCTCCACCACCTTCGCACCGCGCTGCTTGGCCACGCCCGGCAGGCTCGCCGCAGGAAACACGAGGCCGGATGTCCCGATGGCGATCAGCAAATCACTTGCGGTCGCGCACCGCTCGGCCTTGCGCCACGCCAGTTGCGGCATGGGTTCGCCAAACCAGACCACACCGGGGCGAACGTAGCCGCCGCAGTGCGTACAACGAGGCGGCATCAATCGAAGTAACGGCTTGTGCGCCGCTTCCGACGGAATATGCACATCCTCGTGAGGTCTGCCGCAGGCAAAGCAGCGCGAGGCAAACAGGTTGCCATGCAGGTGGACGACATCCCTGGCGCCGGCACGCTCGTGGAGGTCGTCCACGTTCTGCGTGACGATCGACAGGCCCGGCTTGATGTTGGCTAGTTCCGCCAGCGCCCGATGACCCGCATGAGGCTGCGCGGCCCTCACCATCGCCATGCGCCACACGTACCAGCCCCAGACCAATGCCTTGTCCTGCTGGAACGCGCTCGCCGTGGACAGATCCTCGGGATCGAACTGCAACCACAAGCCATTCTGTGCATCGCGGAAGGTGGGAATGCCGCTTTCGGCGGACATCCCAGCCCCAGTCAGAACCACTACGCTTCGGGCAGCCCTGAACCAATGGGCCAGCTCAACGATGGGGTCGTTCTTTTGCATCGCCTTTTCCTTTCGCTCCGGCGGACTTACTCCGCGCCAATCCCCGTATAGGCTTCGAAGCGACGGGAGTCGTAGTGAAGCAGGCAGAACTCGTCATCCTCGTCCAGAAAGCCGAGGATGATGTCCAGGCGCTCACGAAAATAGATTGAACCCGACTCGAACGTGGTGTCGATGACCGGCTACTCCAGCACCTCCACCACCATCATCGGGACGTCGTAATCCGGCGTCCTGCGATTCTTCATGCCCGGCTTCCACTGCGCCAGCATGCCCGGCTGCAGGGACTGCTCGGTGCCGCTGGAGAACCGCAGGAAGCTCCCAGCCAATTCTGCGCAGTACCTGCGTGCCGCGACGCGCTTTTCGTCGGTGTTGCCGCCCACCAGCTTCAGGGTGCGGTTTTCGTGCGCTGGGATTTCCATGCTGACCTCCGTCGATTGATGGAGGCCATGCTGGCATCATCTGACGACATCTAATGTCGCTTCTAGCTACTCCGCCGTCTCACACACTTGCCGACATTCCACGTCGGCCCGAGAGCCTAGTCTTTCACAGGGTCCCATCAGAACCACGCCTTGTCTTTTGCCATCGACTTCGCCCTACCACCTCAAAGTTGACGTGGCATGCGATCAGCGATAAAGGTCACGGCGAATTCATGCTGGCCGCAGCGGATGGCGCACCGGTGCGAGGGGAGCCGCACAACTGCACGAACGATGAATCAGAACTACGGCCTGAAGTCGATGCGGATGTCTGATATTTGCTCTTGAGCCTCGGGCGGCAACTGCACGAGCCGCTCGGGAGGAAGTACTTCGCCAAATAGCTGCGCGCGTAACAAGTGTATCCGCTCCTGCACCACTGACGAACGCAGGTCGTCGTAGGTGCCCTTGACCGCGAGCGTGTACACCTCGATCTTCGGCGGCGTCACGCCATTTTGCAGCGCATCTTCACATGCGTTCATCCATGCGCTGTCCTCCCTGTCCACGCGTCCGATCTGCTGTTCGATCCGCCCTGGATTCCAGTCCAGGTGGAATAGGACCACCGTTCGGCACGCGCGATGGAGGTTCAGACCTTCGCTCATCACGTCCGCCTGGCCCAGGAGCACGCGCGGATTGAGATTCGGATGATTGAACGTGCCCTGCCGTGCGCGACGCGTCGGCGTCTTTGTATCACCGATCATCAGTTGCGCGAGTGGGCTCATGCGGAACACATAGTCGCCGCCATCGTTGCGCTGCAACTCGTCCTTGAGCTGGTCGACAATCCTGTTCCAACTCTGAACTTCCCGGTTGGCCTTCTGCTCGTCGTCGTCTTCGGGTGGATCGGGATCGCGCAGGCTCGCGAGGCGATTGCGAGCTTCCACGCGCACGGAATCCCTCTCGTCGGGCGTGTCGACGATCCACAGCTGATCCTCAACACAGAGTTGCTGGACCAGCCACGTAGTCAGCACACCAACCAGCTCCACGGAGAGCTTGGGAACGAGCCCGGCCTCTTCCACCACGCGACTGCATACATCACGCAACTGCTCGCGCTCCCGCACGTATTGCGCCGTGAACTCCGCGGCCTTCGACTCGAATTGCTGGTCGCTCATTGTGGCGAGACCGAACTCCGGATCGAGGCGCCAGCGCTGCATGTCAGGATCGGCGGCCCGCACGCCCAGCGGCAACGGGATCGGCTTCACGTCTCGCATATGCCGCAGGTAGTGGCGAATGTTCAGGCTGCGGTTCAGCGCATGCAGGGAGGCCAGGTATTCGCCGAAAACCAGCACTTTCTCCCCTTCACGGCCGCCCGCGAGCTTCTCGATCAACCGTACGGCCTCCCGCACGCGCGGGTGCCATTGCAACGCATAACGCGGATCGTCACCGACCTTGCCGAGCTGCTCCCTATCCTCCCCTGCGGCGACCGCGCGCCAGTATTCGCAGCGTTGTAATCGGGCCTTTTTAGCCTGGTCCACGACGGCCGCCACGACCGCAGCCGCTTCACTGCTCTGCTCTGGCTCTTTCTTGTCGCCATCCGCGTCCCGGACAGACTCCGAGAGGTGCGGCAGGGCCTGCGAAAAGCGAATGCCCGCCGTCTTCAGTTCGTGTCCGACGCTCGCACCCCGAGCCGCCGCGGCCAGCGCCTCGGACAACGCGAGCTTGCGGCGCTCGTCCGGTCGCAAACAGGCCGGCGCAAGCGAGTGCGTGATGTATTTGCGATGAGGATGCGCGCTATTCGGCACGCCAGGCAATTCCGAGTAACGCTTGACCAACGGATGATCGCGCCATAGGCGCCGCGTGACGACGTCTCGCAATTTCAGCTGAAATTCGCCGGCGGCCTCTCTGAGTTCGTTGATTTCGCCTTGCGACCCTGAGCGCAGTTTATCGACCGCTTCGGCATAGCGTTTCACGACCCCGCCAAGGCTCACGACCCGATCTGCACCCAAGCCAAGTCGGCTAAAGATCGCCTTCCACTGATCGACATCGAGCTCCATGGGCGTAGCAGTCAGCGCGACTCGCTTCGACGGCTTCGCCCGTGAGTCCGACATCAGGATATGGTCGATCAGCTTGGTCAGCCGGCTGCGCAATTTACCCTGCGCCTGCTTTTCCGCGAGACTGAGATTCGCGCCCGCGCGGCTCTTGTGCGCCTCGTCGATGATGAGCAAGTCGAAGTTGCCCAACAGTTCGCCGATCGTGTTCTGAAACAGCTCGGCGCGCTGTTCGTCTTTGAAGGTTTCCGGCGCCGGCTTGCCGAGCATGGCTGCCCCTAGCCGACGGCGCAAACCGGCACTGCCTTGTTCGCCGATGTACCGCGCGGCGCGCTCCTGCATCGCGCTGACCACCAGTTTTCCGGCGCCGTATGCAACAAAGCCCGCAGCCTTCCTGGCGAGGTAAGGCAGTGCCCATAGCTCCTGGTTCACCACCTTGCCCACCGGGGGCAAGCCGAATCCGTGCGAGATGAACAGAATCGGGAATGCGTCGGCCAGCGGATACGGGCTATCGTCGACGTTGCCGCCAGCTTCGTCGCCATCGCTGTCGTCAGCGAATAGATCCGCGTAAGTCCGCAGGAAGCGATGCGGGAGCGGGTTCGGTAACCAAGGCAGCGACAGCGCGCTCAAATGCCCCAGGAAGCCTTGTAGTTCCTCGCTCTGCCATTGATAAGCTAGTCCCGGTGGAATCAGCACGGCGACGCGACCTCCGCTCGCCGCCACGCAGACCGCGAGCGCGATGGCCAAGCGCGTCTTGCCGAGCCCGACTTCATCGGCAACCAACACGCCTGGCTCCTCTCTGAGCCGCTTTGCCATCCAGCGTAGTGAAGCATGTTGATTGGCCCGCCACAGCGCCTCGATACTGGCGATCTGTTCGAGCCGCTCCAGCGCCAGATTCCAGTCCGAAGCGCTATTCCTATTGTGGTTTGCTCGGCTTACGCGCATACAGCCCTCGCGTTAGAAGGCGCGCACCATGCCCCGCGCAAGTCTCGAAGGAAGACCTGGTACGACGCGAGAAGGTCTGGTTGCTCTGCGAACCAGGTCGGCACGAAGCCCGGCTTGTCCAGCGCGTCGAACAGGTCGACGTCGAGTGCCCGGATCGCCTCCCGCTCGGCGGTCGCCGTCTGCTCCAGCAGCAACGCACGCAGCTGCGCCAGCCAGTAAGGGAATTCCTCGGGCGTCGTCAGCACGTTGCGCTGCGCGATCGTCTCGACCAGCATCGCGAGCGTCCGCAAAGGGTAGCGAGCCGAACAGACATGCGTAGCCGTGGCGGGCACCGTAGCGTGGCCGAAGTCGTCGTCGCCCTCGTGATCGTGCGGCGGGAGCGCGGGGAATACGAGTAGTGCCTGCAGGATGCTCGCCATTTCCAACTGCGGCATCGCGCGCCTGCCCAACAGCCCGTTCGCGGAAAGCACGGCTATATCCCAGCCAGCACCGACGGCTTGCGACGCTGGGTCCACGCTCGTCACACGTACCGACGGAGGACAGACAGCCCCCCATAGCACGGACTCTTGGTCCGGTTCGACCGGCAACCAGCGACCGTCGGACGCTTGCAACCACAGCGTCGTCGGCAGCACTTCGCTGCGAACGAGGTGCAGATGCTCGCCAATCTGACGCAATAGCAGCACGGGCGGTGGATCGAGCGGCTCGAACATGTCTTCGCCCTGGCCCTCGACTGCATTCTTCAGATCCGCTGCCGATGTCCATCCTCCGCATGCAAGACGCTGCCAGACGCGCGCGATACGTTCTTTTGGCAACAGGACCACGCCGGCCTCGACATTGCCGATGCGCGAAGCAATCGAAACACGGCCGTCGAGGTTTGCCCGCGTGAGGAAACCACGGTGCGAGAGATTGCCGGAACCGAGGTAGAGAAAGGCCAGCGTCGCAGTGGCGTCATCCTCGCCACTGACACGATCGAGCCCGGCGATGTACTTGGCGTGCATAAGCTTGCGGCCGCCCCTCGGCTTCTTCTCCAGCGGATCGCGCGGCAGGCATAGCCACCATTGCCCGGCCCGGCTTTGCAGCAGCCCGCGTTCGCCCACCTTGGTTTTGCGCAATTGCTCGAACCAGTCCGCAATACCACCAGCTCGTTCGGGATTGAAAACCAACAGACGCTTGCCGGGATTGCCCAGCGACTCCAGTTTTTCCAGCACCGTGGGTTTCGAATCCGCGGTCGACTTACTCGCTTGCTCGAAGAAGCCCGAGCCCGCTACTAAAGTCGAGACGCCTTTCTTCGGGAAACGCGTCCGGACCTGATCGAAAAGCGACCGATCCAGACTGTGAATGAATTGTGGTCTCAGACGCGATGCGGCCCCGCGTACCTGCATCCGCTCGCGCCAGACCTTCAGCCACCCGGTGACGAGCAAATCGTTGGCGAGGCTGGCGTAGTGCTTGCCGTAGAGGCTGTGCAACATCCGCTCGAAGAATCCGAACGCGGCATGGACGTCGACTAGCGCCTGGGTTGCGTTCACCTCCTCGCTTTGCTCGTCCCACTCTGTCGTCCAGAACAGGTCGATCTGCGCTTGGCGCCCCCAGGTTTCGGCGATCCAGTTCCCGGTGGAGACGACGAGACGCCAGCGCCGCGGCGCCCCAAGCGTCGATGGCCCGAAACCCATGAGCGCCACTTTCGCGTGCATTAGTGACGTGCGGCTGCGCCATATCTCCTTTAGGCAAGGCGCGAGTTGCAGCAGACCCGGAACCGGTTGCGCCTGCGACTGCCGGTTCGATGCGTCGACAAGCAGCAGTCCACGTACGAGGCCTCTGGCCCGGCGCTGAGCTGGAGTCTCGTTCGTGAACGCAGTCAGCGCCCGCTCGACGGTTTCTGCGTCGCTGCTGAGTCCGCAGAGCAGCAGATGCGTGCCGTGCTCGCCTTGCGGTGGCGAGAAGAGCGTTTCGAGGTCGCCTCGGTCGTTGATGTCGCTCATGGCTGCGCCTCCGCGTCGGCGAGCAACTGTCGCAATCGCAACAGCGGGCGCGGTACGCGGTAGGTGTCTTCCTGTATGTCGTTTTCCTGCAGATCGTAGGCGTCATCGGCCACCAGTGGCTTGCCGCTGTAGGCCACACCCTGGTCGATGCGCCCATCGATCACAGAGAACACCATTGGCGCACGCGCGGCCAGCAACGCGACTCGCTCCTCCAACCCGCGCGAAGCCGATTGCTCCGCGCAAAAGCCTGACGCATCCACTGGTGTCCCCGACGCAGCACCCGCCCGCAGCACGTCGCAGTCACGGCCCAGCGCGGCGAAAGCATCGGCCACGTCCTGGCGTTCCGCCAACGCGCGCACCTTCTGCGCCGAGCTACGGATCGCATTGCTCATCGCCTGCGCAGCATGCAAGGTGCTTGCTCGCACGTCCTCGAACGCGAAACACGTAGCGAGCCTCGCGGCATGCTCGGCGTGCTGCACATTCGCAAGGAAATCGCCGCGGCCGCTCTTGGTCGCAAGCGTTGCGTCGGTATGGCGCCCCAGCAATCTCTCCAGATCCGCTCGACGCGCATCGTCGCGCACACGCGCCAGCACGAGACGCTTTTCCGCTTCGCTGGCCAGCGATGGCTGGAGGGCAGCCTTGATCGCCGGATGCACTTTTTTAGTGTCCCTATTGCCTTCCTCGATCCAGTCCCTCAGCCAGCTGCGTGCATCTCCGCCAAGTTCCTTTCCGCTCGCGAACGCCAGCTCGGCGAGCTCGATGCCGGCAGGCGTCAGCTCTAGCACGCTAAAGCGCGCCTCCTCGCGAACACAAAGTTTTAGCCCCGGCAGCGCTCGCGTCGCGGAGCGGCGGAACGGGACGGTGACGTACGCGCCACCCTTCGCAATGTCGCTGAACGAGAGGCTGGTGCGGCCAGCGAATTTGCGCTTGCCCTGCACGCGATGTTCCGACCGGGCTTGCGGGTCACGGCGCACCACGATCCAGCTCGCGAATGCTTCCAGCGCTTCCGCAATGCGCGCGGCTGTAGCCGGCGTATCGACCTCCTGCGCGAGGCGCAGTCCCATGCATGCCCAGCTGAGCTGGCGCACAAAAAACGCACCGCCCAGGCCGGGCACAGCCCATTCGTTGAAGCCCATGATCGCGCGTCGTAGGCCAAAATCCAGCCGCAAACGCATCTGGGCAAAATCCTTCGGTTCCACCGCACCCCACATGACCCCTACCTTCGTATTGTTTGTCGACCACATCAATCCAGTTCTTACTGAAGAAACCCGATGCCGGGCTTGGACACCGCCTTGAGTGCAGTCTCATCCTTCAACGCCGCCAAGAATCCCTCAAAGCAGGTGACTGGAAGAAACCGTTGTTGGCGCATTACAGCAGCGAAGTCACCCGGTGTGACATACCGAAGATGGGCGACAGCGAAGTGTTCCACATTCTCCGGCAAAGCAAAGCTCAATCGTTCCCCATATCGCCGCAGCAAGGCCGCAGCTTGCCTTGCCTGCAGGTAATCGAACTTCACCTTCAGATCAAAGCGCCGCAACGCTGCTTGATCTATTCCGGCCATCAGGTTGGTTGATGCCACGAAAATACCCTGGAATGATTCCATTTGAGTCAGCATTTCGTTGACGAGGGTAGCTTCCCAGCTACGACTGGAACCTTCGCGCTCGCGCAGGAAGCTGTCCACCTCGTCGATGAGCAGCAACGCACCATCACGCGTCGCCGCATGGAAGGCCTCGGCGATGTTGCGCTCGTTTTCACCCACGTACGGCGACATCAGGTCCGAGGCGCGCCTCACCAGCAAAGGCATGTCCAGTTGATCGGCCAGCCAGCGGCCATAGGCCGTCTTACCTGTGCCAGGCGGCCCATACAGGCACAGGCGCGCCGAGCGCGAATCATTGAGTCGTGCGGCGATCGCCGCCAAGTCCACATCGGCATTGATGAAAGCCGGGTCGTAGATGTCCGGCAGCGATTGCGCATCCTTGTTCCCCAGACGGGCATGACCCTGCGCTACCAGCGTGCTGTCCACCAGGTGCAGCAACGCCTTGCCCGCCTGCTCGCGCGACAGATCGGCTCCCAAGCGACGCATGACGCCGTTGGCCTGAGCCACCACCGCCGGTGCAAGCTTTTCCTCCTGCGCCAGCCTCCGCACGACGCCATCTTCGACGGCGTCTGCGCATAGCGTGCGCACGATGTGTTCGCGCTGCACCCTGGGCGGAACGGGGACTTCCACCACCATGTCGAAGCGGCGGATAAAGGCAGGATCGATGTCGTCGACACGGTTGGACAACCACAGTGTCGGGATCGCATTGCCCTCCAGCAGCCGGTTCATCCACGCCTTGTGCGACTTGGCCGTGCTTGCCTTCCCAAAACCACCATCGTTGAACACGTCTTCCATTTCATCGAAGACGATGAGCGCACCACTGTTGGCGAGAAAGCTCTGGCCTGCACGCACGGCACGCAGGCGCTGCTCTGCACCGAGCGGGTCGCCATCGTCATCCGCATCAGCCACCTCGAAGAGCTCGCTGCCCACTTCGGCAGCAAGGACGCGCGCCAGTTGGCTCTTGCCCGTGCCGGGCGAGCCATGCAGGAAGATGTTCACGCCCTTGCGACCTTCCCGAAGTACCTGCTTCAGGTAGGGCACGAGAATGTCGAGGGAGGCACCGAGATGGGGGTAGTCGGCCAGGGTCAAGGTTGCCGCGGAGGCAAGCTCGACACGGCCTCGGAGCAGCACCGCCGGATCAGCCTCCCCGGCGAGCATGACCTCAACAAAGTTTCTTGAGATCAGATTCAGCCGATCCTTGATGTCGCAGCAGTCATCCAAATCCAGCCGCACCAAGCCGCATCGCGACAATGCGCTTCGTCCGCTGAAAGCGTTCCTTATGTCAGCCTCCGGCAGGCAAAGGATGGCGGAAAAATGGGCGAACAGCCGCTGCGAGGACTGGCAGCCAAGGCCAAGGTACTGCATGACTTCAACCAGATGTTTCTCGCTGTGCACCATGACGGCAAAGCCAATCAGCGCCTGCTCGACCTCGTTCAGGCTGGTCAACCTGGCCAGGCGCCTGATGTTGCGGGTCAGCGTCGCCGGCCAGCAGCAGTCGTCCGCCACGCGCTCGATGTCGCGGTGAAGAACCCGTAACCGTGCGGTCACCGCACGTTGATCGAACTCCTCATCCTGTTTGTCGACCCAGGCTCCCAAGCCAACGGCTCTGGCCACGTTGTCGTCATCCAGGCCTTCCTTCTGCACCAGCCTCTGGTATCCACGCAACGGCACCAAGCACCGCAGCATCCACAGACGGACGATGGCCGGCACCTCAGCCTCGGCCAACGACGACCCACCCATCTTGCGTAGCTCTTTAATCGAGATAACCATGGAGACAGCCCCTTTTCTCCATGCCATCATCCGTATTGAAGCGACACATGGCGTCGCACCACGCTCAACTTGGCGCTCGCTCTGTGGCGTGCTGCTGGCACCCCGCTAGACCACTGGGTAGGCAATGGCCTCGAACTCGTCGCCCCCGGCCTGCATCATCACTTCGAGCATGATGGGCACCAACGTTCCCAGGATCGCGGCGCCATCCTTCACCTGCGCCCTGTTGGTCTTCCCGCCCCAGGTGGCCCCACCGTGCACCAATTGGTTCCGGAGCACGTAGAGGCGGTCCAGCACGATGGAGAGCAGCGTGCCCGTTTCCTTGCCCATCAAGGCTTTCATGGCCACCTTCTTGCTGGAGACGAATGAACCTTCCCAGGCGCCACTGCCATCATGCTCGCGCAGCGCCCGCCAGAATGGCTCGAAGACATGTTTGTTTTCGACCAGCGTGCGGATAGGGCCGCTGAACTGGCTGAACAGCGCGTGGTGGAGCTTTTGTTCGCTGTCCAGCCCAAGCAGCTTGTCGATGAACTGCTTCACCAGCAGTCGCTCGGTTTGCTCGAAACCGAATTCGCTGGCATAGGCGGCGTTGAAGGCGATCCACAGGAAGATGTAGCGGGCATCAGGATCGTCCATTTCCTGCTCTGCACGCGCCAGCCAACTGATCGCACGGTGGATGCGGACGCGCAACGGTTCCGGCTGACCATCCCGTATGCGCCGGTGTCGATCCTTCAATGTTCCCGCACCCATCGACTTCCCCCTGTATTCAGCCTGGCACACAGCGACAATCAAACCAGCCTAAGCGTCCGCCAGGCCCAATGACCGTTGGCGACGATGTCGCAACCGACTCAATCCAAATCCACTCAAGCGGATTTTGACGATGACTTGCGCGAACCGTCGCCGTTCTTGGCTTTCTTCAACAAGCCGTCGATGAAGTTCGCCCATTCCTGCATCATCACCTGGCGCTCGCCCAGATACTCCGCCTGGTTGTAGCTCGCGCGCACCTTGTTTCGCTCGGCGTGTGCAAGCTGTCGTTCTATCACGTCAGCGCGGTAACCAAGCTCGTTGAGGATGGTCGACGCGGTAGCCCGAAACCCATGAGCTGAGAAACCGATGCCGCCCTTGCCGTTGAAGCCCATGCGCTCAAGCGCTCGGTTCAACGTGGTAGCGGTCATGCACTCGATTGGCCGTCGATAGTTCGGAAACAAGAGGCCACGACCGCCCGTGTAGGTTCTCAGCTCCTGAAGCAATTCCACCGCCTGCTTAGACAACGGCACGATGTGCGGCTCCCGCATCTTCATCCGCTCGGCGGGGATGCGCCACTCCGCATCATCCAGGTCGAACTCGCTCCATTGGGCTTTGCGAAGCTCCACCGTCCGCACGAAGGTCAGGAGCATCAGACGCAAAGCGATCACCGTCGTGCGATAGCCGCCATACCTGCCTAGCTCATTCACGAAATGCGCAATCTGTGCACGCGACAACGGCCGGTGATGCACGACCTTGGATCGCTCAACGGCACCACGCAGTGCTGCGGCCGGGTCACCATCGGCACGGAGCGTCGCCACCGCGTAGCGGAAAATGGCCGACGACCACTGCCTTATCAGCAGCGCAATCGTCGCGGCTCCTCGCTTCTCAACGCGGCGAACGATCTCCAACAAGTGCGCTGCAGTGACCCTGCGAATCGGCAGCTTCCCGACATGAGGGAAGACGTCAGCCCGTAGGACGCTCTCTACCTGGCGATGGTAGTACGCGGTCCAGTTCGCCGATTTCTTCGCAACCCATTCGTTCGCCACGGCCTCGAACGTGTTGGCATTCGCCACCAGGTTCGACAGTCGCTCCACCTTTCGGCTGTGTGATGGATGGACAGCATCCGCGACGAGCGCGCGTGCACGGACGTGTTCAACCCTGGCGTCCGCCAGCGATACCGATGGGTATTCCCCGATGGCAAAAATGTTCTCCTTGCCAGCGATGCGATAGCGATACCGCCACAGCTTTGCGCCCGTTGGGCGCACCTCCAGATAGAGCCCGCCTCCATCCGCCAACTTGGCGGCCTTGGATGTTGGCTTGGCGGTTCGAACCTTGGCGTCAGTCAGCGGCATGTGCGGGTACCGGCTTCGATACCCGCAACGATACCCGCAATTTTCCTGGCTTGCCATAAACATCCTCGGACAAGGATGGAAACTTCAAGCCTGTTTTTAAGGGTTTTTTTCGCTATCGATGGATAGCTGCGGACTAGCCTGGATGCCGATGCTAATTTTCGATCATCAGGAGCATGGTGTGCTCTGCCGCCGCGGACATACCCAGAGACGCCCATGATAGCGGGACAACCGCGGCCGGTCAGCGCGGATGCGCGTCGGTCGGCGCCGGAGCGGGGTGCGAGAGCGGATAGCCGTGCTCCCGCAGCAGGCGCAGCACCCCATCTACGGGCAGTGCCTGCACCTGGTGGCCTTGCCAGCCGCGCATGTCGCCGGCGTGGAACAGGGAGTTGATGATGGCTTCTTCGGTCGCCTCGATGGCGGCCATGAACAGCGGCGACATGGCGTCGTTGCGCAGCACGGCAACCTGGCGCACGGACTGTTCGGCGGCGTACGGCACGCGGTTCGCCGCGTAGGTGGAGAAGGCGATCACGTAGTCGCCGCTGCCGTTGGAGGCGATGCCGCCGCTGCGGGCGAGGCCGAGGATCGCGCGTTTCGCCAGCCGTTTCAGGTTGCGCGCATCCAGCGGGGCGTCGGTGGCCACCACGATCATGCACGAGCCGTCGGGCGAGTCGTTCAATGCGTCGCTGAGGTAATACTTGTGCAGCAGCTTGCCGACCGGGACGCCGGCCACGGTCAGGGTGCCGCCGAAGTTGGTCTGCACCAGCACGCCGACGGCATAGCCGCCCAGACGGTCAGGCAGCTTGCGCGAGGAGGTGCCGATGCCGCCCTTGAAGCCGAACGCGACGGTGCCGGTGCCGGCGCCGACGTTGCCCTGCGCGACCTTGCCGCCGCTTGCCGATGCGATCGCCTGCAGCACGTCGCGCACGGCGACGTGGCGACCGCGGATGTCGTTGAGATAGCCGTCGTTGGTTTCCCCCACCACCGGATTGACCGACAGCACCTCGCGATTTTCGGGGTTGGCGAGCGCGTGCTCGATCAGCGCCGCAGCGGCCACCGGCACGCTCAGCGTGTTGGTCAGCACGATCGGCGTTTCGAGGTTGCCGAGTTCGTCGATCTGGGTGCTGCCGGCGAGCTTGCCGAAACCGTTGCCCACGTACACCGCCGCCGGCACCTTGTGCTGGAAGAGGTTGCCCGCGTGCGGCAGGATCGCGGTGACGCCGGTGCGCACGTCGTCGCCACGGATCAGCGTCTTCTGGCCCACTTCGACGCCGGGCACGTCGGTGATGGCGTTCAGGGCGCCGGGCGGCAGCACGCCGATGGCGACGCCGTAGTCACGCAGGTCGCGCTGCTGACCGAATGCCGGCAGGCAGGCCAGCAAGCCGAGTGCCATCGCGATGGCGCGGCGACCCATCAGCCCGCCTCGCGCCGTGGCCGCCGCCAGAAGCGGTAGATCAGCGCGCCGATCAGCAGCGCGATGGCGGCGGCGACCAGGTTGGCAACGCCGGCGCTGGCCAGCAGGCCCAGCGACAACGCCGTCGCGGCGAGCGGGATCAGCGGCCCGCCGGGCAGCCGCATGGCGCCCTCGCGCTGGCCGTGGCGCCTGCGCAGCACCAGCACCGCGACCGCCGTGGCGAGATAGCCGAACAGCCGCGCCACCACGGAGAGCAGCGCCAGCTGCACGAACGAACCGGACAGCGCCAGGATCACCGACAGCACGCCCACCGTGACGATGGCCACCGCCGGCGTGCGGAAGCGCGGATGGATGCGCGTGAGCGCGGCCGGACCCACGCCGTCGTCGGCGAGCGCGAGCAGGTAGCGCGGGCCGAACATGATCGTGTTGCTGTTGGTACCGAGAATGGAAACGGCCGCGCCGACGGTCAGCACCAGCGCCAGCCACATGCCGCCGAAGCGCGCCGAGGCATCGGCCAGCGGCGTGCTGGACGCGGCCAGCCCCGGCAGCGTACCCAGCGCCACCCACTGCACCGCCACGTAGGTCGCGGTGACGATCGCGATCATGGTCAGCATCGCGAACGGCACGTCGCGCTGCGGGTTGCGATATTCGGCGGCTGCCGCGGGCATGTTCTCGAACCCGGCATAGGCGAACAGCAACAACAGGGCGCCCTTGGCCAGGTCGTCCATCGGGATCGAGTCCACCGCCAGCGGCGAGGCCTGGCCCAGGTCGACGAAGAACGCGCCGATCAGCACGAACATCGCCAGCGGCAGGAACTTGGCGATCGCCAGGGTGACTCCGGTACGCGCCGCGGCGCGCACGCCGATCACGTTGATCCCGGTCAGCGCAGCCAGCGAGCCGACCACGATCAGCACGCGCATTTTGCCGTCGCCCGCCGCCGGCCAGAAATGCGTGACCGCATCGGCCAGGCCGTTGCTGAGTGCCGCCGCGCTGGCGATGCGGGTCAGCAGCAACATCCAGCCCACCTCGAAACCGGCGAAGCGTCCGAACGCCTCGCGCGCATAGAGATAGCTGCCGCCGGCCTGGTCGAAGTAGCTGGCGGCCTGCGCATAGCACAGCACCAGCAGGCTCACCGCGATGCCCGCCAGCAGCACGGCCCACAGGCTGGCCGGCCCCAGCAGCGCGGCAGCCGCTGCCGGCAGCAGGTAGATGCCGCTGCCGATCACGTCGTTGACCGACAGCCCGACCAGTTGCCAGCGCCCGACCGCGCGCAGCATGTGCGGCTGGGCGGTGGCGGCAGTTTCCACGGTCGCCGGCCGGGCGGGGGTGATTGAGATCGGCGACTGGTTCAAGAGCGATTCCGGAGGTGGCGGGATCAGGCATCGCCGCGATGCGCGCGACGCCGCGGCCACGGCCGTCGCAGTGCGACGAGGTCGACGCCGGGCGGCAAGCTGCCGCCCGGCGCACGGGCATCACCAGCGATAGGCGACCTTGCCGTACACGTAGGCACCCTGGGCACCGAACGGCGAGCTGCTCGGATACGGGAAGATGCCGTGGAAGTTGCTGCCGTCCGGTGCCTTCTGCGGATAGGTGTCGAACACGTTGTCCGAGCCAAGGGTGAAGGTCCAGCGATCGTGGTAGTAGTTGGCAGCGAGATTGAAGATCCACCGGGACGGGTAGACATCGTCGTAGATGTAGCTGGTCGAGCTGTACTCGGTGACCCCGCCGTAACGCACCGCGGTGCCGGTGAAGCCCCAGTGGCCGGTCTTCCAGGTGTTGGTCCAGATGAACTTGGAGCGCGGCATCTGGTCGGCCAGCAGGCCCTTGGCCTGGCTGCGCGTGATGCGCTGGAAACCGACATTGCCCAGCGCGTCGAGCACCGCGGGGTTGGGCAGCACCTTGGTCACCTTGTTCTTGTGGTACGACCAGTTGACCGTGGTCTGGAACGAGCCGCCGTCGGCAAGCTCCTTGATGTAGTTGGTGACCACGCCGATGCCCTTGATGCGCATCTCGGCCGCGTTGGTGAAGTAGGCGAGCGCCACGTACTCGGAGTTGACCACGCCGTTGGCGGCCAGGTAGTCCTTGACCGACTGGGTCACCAGCGACATCGAGCTTGACATCAGGATGCGGTTTTTCAGCCGGATGTCGTACAGGTCCACCGTGGTGGTGAAGGCGCGCGTGGGTGCCCACACTGCGCCGACGGTGATGCTGCGGGTGGTCTCCGGCTTCAGCGGCTCGCTGCCCAGCAGCTGCGCGGTCTTGTTGTCCGGCGGCACCAGGCCGCGCAGGTAGATGCCCTCGGGCAAGCCCAGCGAGTTGCCGGCGGGGTAGGACACCGAGGTGGTCACCGAGGCGTGCTGCTGGCCCAGGCCCGGCGCGCGGAAGCCGGTGGAATAGGTGCCGCGCAAGGCAAAGCCGTGGTCGAAGTCGTAGCGGCCGGACAACGCGTAGGAGAGGTTGGTGCCGAAGTCGGAGTAGTCCTCGTGGCGCGCCGCGATCGAGGTACTCAGCCGGTCGGTGATGTTGCCTTCCAGTTGCGCGTACTCGGCCACCGAATGCCGCGTGCTGTTGCTGGCGTCCTCCGGGCCCCAGCCGGCAAAACCTTGCGCGCCGCCGGTGACGCCCGAGGTGCCCACGTAGTACGAGGCGAGGTCGCCGGCCACGATCTTGTAGCCCTGGTGCAGGTACTGCGCGCCGAAGCCCAGGTGCCAGTAGTCGTTGAGCGACTTGCCCATCGAGAAATCGAGGGTGGCCTGCGAGGCGGTCAGGGTGCCGTCGTGGATGTCGGTCGGGGTGTAGCCGAAGTCGTTCCAGAAGGCGAAGTTCACCGTGTTGAAGGTGCCGTAGGACACGCGGTTGGCGCCCCAGGTGGCCGCGGTGTCCCAGTCCCAGCCCGACTCCGTCTCGCCGCGCACGCCCATCACGAAGGACTTGTCGCGCGACACGCCATGCTCGACCGGGTTGAAGCCGTCGCCGTCCGGGAACAGGTACTGCATCAGGTCGTTCTTCGGCTCCGGCGCGTTGGTGCCGTAGCGGTAGAACGCCATCGGCTCGGCCATCAGCCGGCCATAGTGGCCGTAGCCGTACAGATGCACCTTCGGCGTGAAGTCGTACTGCCAGTTGAGGAAGGTGTTGTAGTTGTTGGAATTGGGGATGCCGACGTGGTACTTGCGGCCCAGCTCGGTGAAGCCGGGGCGGTTGTCCAGCCCGGCGCGGTTGGTCGGGTCCTGCTTGCCGACCTGCGCGGAAAGCCGCATCCAGCCCTTGTCGCCCAGCGCGAAGCCGAGGCTGCTCTGCAGCCGCGAACTCGCACCGTCACCGGCCGAGTACTTGCCGTAGTCGCCCTGCACCTCGCCGCCCTCGCCGCCCTTTTTCAGGATGATGTTGATGACGCCGGCCAGCGCGTCGGAGCCGTACTGCGCCGAAGCGCCGTCGCGCAGCACCTCGATGTGGTCGATGGCGCCGACCGGGATGGTGTTGATGTTGACGCCCTGCGAGCCCTGGCCGACCTGGCCCAGGGTGAGCATCAGCGCGCTCGAGTGCCAGCGCTTGCCGTCGACCAGGATCAGCACCTGGTCGCTGTTGAGGCCGCGCATCTGGAACGGCCGCACGAAGGCGAACGTGTCGGACATCGAGGCCAGCGGGAAATTCAGCGAGGGTACGGCGAGGTCGAGCGCATTGCCCAGGCTCACCGCGCCGGAGTCGTTCAGCACCTGCGCGGGGATCACGTCCACCGGCACCAGCGAACTGGATTGCGTGCGGTCGCTGGTGCGCGTGCCGGTCACGATCACCTGCGACAGGTTGACGGCATCCTTCTTCTGCTTTTGCTGGCTCGATGATGCCGCATCCGCCGGCGCGGCGGGTGCCGACGCGGTTTCCTGCGCGGCAGCGGTGCCCGCCAGCACCAGCGCCACCGATACGGACAACAGCTTGGGAATGATTCGACCGAAACGCTCGTTCATCAGAGACCCCCAACGTTAGGATTGCACCGGAACCGCCCTGCCCCCGGCGATTGCTTGGTCCACTTCAGTCAAGCGATGTATCCGGGCGTCTCCGCACCGGCAAGGCGTTGGCGATGTCCCCGAGAACAAGCGTATTCAGGCCGGGCCCGAAGGCACGCTCCGCAACGTCTGGTCGAGCATAGTCACAAGCCGCCGCCAGCCACCAATGAAAAGACCGGCACCTGGCATAACCGAAAGTTGTAGATGCCCGTGAGCGTGGGCGCGATCAGCCCGGCGCAAGCGTCTGCCGCGCCAGCTGGCGCACCAGTTCGATGAAGTGTTCCTGCAAGGGATTCAGCTGGCTGTCCAGCCGGTACACCGCGTACAGCACCACGTCCAGCTCCAGCGCCAACGGCCGCGTCTGCACCACGTCGCCGTCGCCCTGGGAGGCGGTGAAGGGGTCGACCAGCGCCAGCCCGGCGCCTTGTGCCACCAGTGCGCAGGCGAGTTGATAGGTCTGCACCCACACCGAGATCTGCGGCGGCGGGTCGACATGCATCAGGTGGCTTTGCAGCAGGCTGCCCAGCGCATCCTGCACGGCGATGCCGATCATCGGCTCGCCGGCCAGCGCCGTCACCGGCAGCGGCTGCGCCAGTTCCGCGGGCGACCAGCGGCCCGGCGGCGCGATCACCATCACGCGGCCCTGGCACAGCGGCTCCTGGCGCAACTCGGGGTGGCTGGCGTCCTGCAGGGTGAGGCCGATGTCGGTTTCGCGCAGGGTCAGCGACTCGCACATCTCGGCCGAGTGCCGCGTGGACAGCTCCGCGGTCGCGGCGGGCCAGGCCTTGCGCAGCAAGGTGGTCGCGTCCGGCACCAGCGACTGCGCCAGGGTGGGCGTGCAGGTCACCCGCAGCGGTTCGCTCTCCGGCCGCGCGAAATTCGCGGTGAGCCGTTGCAGGTCGTGCAGGTCGCGGATGATTTTCTCCACGCGCGGACGCAGCAGCAGCGCCTGCTCGGTGGGATGCAGCCGCCCGCGCACGCGATGGAACAGGGTGAACCCGAGCTGGTGCTCCGCCTGCTGCAGCGCCTTGCTCGCCGCCGGCTGCGAAATGTTCAACAGATTCGCCGCGCCGGTGAGGCTGTTGGTGGTCATCACGGCATGGAACAGTTCGATGTAGCGAAGACGCATGTCGAGAGTTCACCCTGTGGCCGCGGCGGCGCTGCCTTCGAAGTGCAGCACAGCCGGTGCCGCCGGGCAACTCCCGTCGACCGGTTTCCACAACCCGCAGTTATGCCAGGTGTCGGTCTTTTCATTGGTGCCGCGCCGTGGCCGATCACTATGCTCGACGCCGTGTCGTGACGGGCTACCGGATGCCCGCGGGAGTACGCGCACCATGTCCGATCCAAGCAACGCCGCCGAGCCCGGTCACTGGGGCCCGCCCTACCTGCTGTACCTCGGCAGCGCCGCCGACGACCTGGCGATCAAGACCGCCCGGGGCCTGGCCTACTGGCGCCCGGACTGGTGCGTGGGCCAGCTGCGGCGCGGCGACTGCAAGCCGACGCTGGGCCTGCCGGAGATGAGCGTCGGCGAAGCGCGCAAGGCCGGCGCCAACACCATGGTGATCGGCGCGGCCAATGCCGGCGGCGTGATGTCCTCGCACATCGTGGCCGATGCCATCGCCGCGCTGGAGGCCGGCCTGCACGTGGCCGCAGGGCTGCACCAGAAGCTGCGCGACAACCCTGACATCGTCGCCGCGGCGCGACGCCACGGCCGCGAACTGTTCGATGCGCGCGATCCGATGCCGGGCCTGCCGGTCGGCAACGGCCGCCCGCGCGCCGGCCGGCGCCTGCTCACCGTGGGCACGGATTGCTCGGTCGGCAAGATGTACACCACGCTGGCGATCGAGCGCTCCATGCGCCGACGCGGACTCGCCGCCGACTTCCGCGCCACCGGACAGACCGGCATCCTGGTTGCCGGCTCCGGCATCCCGATCGACGCGGTGGTCGCCGACTTCATCTCCGGCGCCGCCGAGAAGATTTCGCCGGCACGCCTCGACGGCGGCTGGGACCTGATCGAAGGCCAGGGCTCGCTGTTCCATCCCTCCTACGCCGGCGTGTCGCTGGGCCTGCTGCATGGATCGCAAGCCGACGCGCTGGTGCTGTGCCACGAGCCCACCCGGCAGCACATGCGCGGCCTGCCCGACTACCCGCTGCCGGAACTCAAGCGCTGCCTGCAGGCCAACCTGGTTGCCGCGCAGCTGACCAACCCGGCGGTGAAGGCGGTGGGCGTGGCGGTGAACACCTCCAACCTCTCCGCCGCCGACGCCGCGACCGCCTGCCGCCGCATCAGCGGATTGCTCGAACTGCCTTGCCAGGACCCGGTGACGATGGGCGTCGAAGCGATCGTGGACAACCTGCTCGCATGCTGCGCCAACTGATCATCGAGGAGCGCCGTTTCCCGCTCGCCGCGCCGTTCCGCATCTCGCGCGGGGTCAAGCACAACGCCGACGTGGTCACCGTCGCCATGCGCCAGGGCGACAAGTGCGGGCGCGGCGAAGCGGTGCCCTACGCGCGCTACGGGGAATCCGCCGCGTCGGTGATCGAGCAGATGGAGCAACTGCGCCCGCAACTGGTCGCCGGCATGGGCCGCGACGAACTGCAGGCACGGTTGCCGGCCGGCGCCGCGCGCAACGCCCTGGACGCGGCGCTGTGGGACCTCGAATCGCAACTGAGCGGCGTGCCGGTCTGGCTGCGCCTGGCGCGGCCGCAACGCGCCGCGCTGGTGACCGCGCTGACCATCGGCATCGACACGCCCGAACGCATGGGCGCGGCCGCCGCGCGCATCGCCGGCACCGGGCTGATCAAGATCAAGGTCGACGCCGACGACCCGGCCGCACGAATCGACGCCGTGCGCCGCGCCGCGCCGCATGACCGGCTCATCGTCGACCCCAACGAGAGCTGGACCATCGAGTTGCTGCGCGACATGCAGCAGCCGCTGGCGCGCGCCGGCGTCGACCTGCTGGAACAGCCGCTGCCGGCCGACGCCGACGACGCGCTGCTGGGTTTTTCCGGCAGCATCCCGATCTGCGCGGACGAGGCCTGCCACGAGACGCGCGACCTGCCGCGCATGCGCGGGCGCTACCAGGCGATCAACATCAAGCTCGACAAGACCGGCGGCCTGACCGAGGCATGGCACCTGCTGCGCGCCGCGCGCCGCGAAGGTTTCAAGGTGATGGTCGGCTGCATGGTGTGCTCGTCGCTGGGCATCGCGCCGGCGCTGGAACTGGCGCGCGAGGCGGCCTTCGTCGACCTGGACGGGCCGTTCTGGCTGCAGCACGACCATCCGGACGGCGTGCAACTGCACGGCGGCTCGCTGCTGCCGCCCTTGTCCGGCTTCTGGGGTGGCTGAGCGCCGCGCCACAACCGCCGGTTATGCCAGCTGATCGTCTTTTCATTGGTGGCTGGCGCACGCCGGCGACTATGCTCGATCCGACAATCGTGGAGGGTGAACCCATGTCCGATCGCAACACCGCGCGCGCCGATGTCCGCCAGGCGCACCGCGCGCGCGCCGCGCGCTGGCGGCAAGCCGCGCTGGCGCTGGCGCTGACCGCGTGCAGCGCGCTGGCGTGGGCGCAGGACGTCAATCCCGATTCGACCGGCCGCGAGCCGGTCATCACCCGCATGGCGCTGGAGAAGGCCAAACCGGTCACCGCCAAACACGCCATGGTGGTCAGCGCGCAGCACCTGGCCACGCTGGTGGGCGTGGACATCCTCAAGCGCGGCGGCAATGCGGTGGACGCCGCCGTGGCGGTGGGTTTTGCCGAAGCCGTGGTGCACCCGTGCTGCGGCAACATCGGCGGTGGCGGGTTCATGACCATCCACCTCAAGGATGGTCGCAACCTGTTCCTCAACTTCCGCGAGAAAGCGCCGCTGAAAGCCACGCCGACCATGTTCCAGGACGCCGACGGCAACGTGGTCGAGGGGCGCAGCACCGACAGCTATCTCGGCGTGGGCGTGCCGGGCACGGTGATGGGTTTCGACACCGCGCTGAAGGCCTACGGCACGATGTCGCTCAAGCAGGTCATCGCGCCGGCCATCAAGCTGGCGCGCGAGGGCTACATCCTCAAGCAGGGCGACGTCGACAGCCTCGAACCGCACACCGGGGATTTCGCCAGGCACGCCAACGTGGCGGCGATCTTCCTCAACCACGGCAAGCCCTTCAAGGTGGGCGAACGACTGGTGCAGAAGGATCTGGCCAACACCCTGGAAATGATCGCCGACAAGGGCATCGACGCGTTCTACAAGGGCCCGATCGCCGAGGCCGTGGTCAAGGCCAGCGACGCCAACGGCGGCATCCTGTCGATGCGCGATTTCGCCAATTACACCGCGCAGTGGGAAAAACCGATCCAGTGCAAGTACCGCGGCTACGCCGTCGTCTCGGCGCCCCCGCCGAGTTCGGGCGGCACCACGCTGTGCCTGATCCTGCAGATCATCGAACCCTACCCGCTGGCCAGGTGGGGTTACGGCTCGGTCAACAGCGTGCACTACATCGTCGAGGCCGAACGCCGCGCCTTTGCCGACCGCAACACCTACCTCGGCGACCCGGCCTTCGTGCACAACCCGATCGACGAGCTGCTCTCGGCCGAACACGCGGCCAGGCTTCGCGCCACCATCCAGCCGGACCGGGCCACGCCGTCCTCCGAGGTCAAGGGCAGCCTCGGCGCCCCCGAAGGCAACCACACCACGCATTACTCGGTGGTCGACAAGGACGGCAACGCCGTCGCCGTCACCTACACCGTCAACTTCCTGTTCGGCAACAAGCAGATCGCCGGCAACACCGGTTTCTTCCTCAACGACGAGATGGACGATTTCACCTCCAAGCCCGGCGTGGCCAACGGCGCCGGCCTGGTGCAGGGCGTGATCAACCAGGTCGAACCGGGCAAGCGTCCGCTGAGCTCGATGACGCCGACGATCGTGCTGCGCGACGGCAAGCCGTTCATGCTCACCGGCAGCCCCGGCAGCGCCACCATCATCTCGTCCACGCTGGCCAGCATCATCAACGTGGTCGACTTCGGCATGAACATGCAGCAGGCCGTCAACGCGCCACGCCTGCACCAGCAGTGGTATCCGGACGTGGTCTACGCCGGCCAGGGGCTGCTCACGCCCGAGTCGCAGAAAACCCTGGAAGCGATGGGCTACACGTTCAAGCAGTTCAGCGGCGGCGCGGTCGAGGCGATCCTGATCAATCCGAAGACCGGTTTGCTGGAAGGCGCCAACGACCCGCGTCGTCCCGCGGGGCTCGCCGCCGGGTACTGACCTCCGCGGCGCCGTCCGGTGGGTGGCCTGCGCTAGATTAGGCAGCCGAACCACGAAGGCCGGAGTGAACACGTGGCGCGACTGCCCGAACCCGCCGCGACGAGGCCGCCGCGATGGATGCGCTGATCACCGCCGCGGCGCAGGCGCTGGCGGCGGGCGACCCGCTCGGTGCGATGACGCGGGTCGCCCTGCGCGAGGATGCGCCGGCGCTGGCGTTGCGCGGCCTGGCGATGGCCCAGCTCGGCGACTTCACGCGCGCGACGCTGCTGCTGCGGCGCGCGGCACGCGCATTCGGCCCGCGCGAGGCGACGGCGCGCGCACGCTGCGTGGTGGCCGAGGCCGAGATCGCGCTGGCCTCGCGCGAGCTGGCCGGTGCCACCGCCACCCTCGACGCAGCGCGCGCCACGCTCGACGCGCACGGCGACCACGTCAACGCGGCGCACGCGCGCTACCTCGGCATCCGCCGCCTGCTCCTGCTCGGGCGTCTCGACGAAACCGAACAGGCGCTGGCCGCGGCGGCCGGCACGCCGCTTCCGCCCGCACTGCTGGCGGTGCACGAACTGGTCGCGGCGGGCGTCGCGATGCGCCGCCTGCGCGCGACGGCGGCACGTGATGCGCTCGCTCGCGCCGCCCGCGCCGCGCAACGCGCAGGCATCCCCGCGCTGATGGCGGAGGTGGACGCCGCCACGCGCACCCTGCACGCGCCCGCCGCACGCTGGCTGGCCGGCGGCGAGGAACGCCTGTTGCCGCTGCGCGATGTCGAAGCCCTGCTGGCGTCGGAGACCTTCGTCGTCGATGCCTGCCGCCATGCCGTGCGGCACCGTGGCAAGACGGTTCCGCTGGCCAGTCGTCCGGTGTTGTTCGCGCTGATGCGGCAACTGGCCGAGGCGTGGCCGCATGACGTGCCGCGCGACGCGCTGGTCGCCCGCGCGTTCCGCGCCAGGCACGCCGACGAGTCGTATCGCGCACGCTTGCGGGTGGAACTCGGGCGCCTGCGCCGCGCGCTGAGCGGGTTGGCCGAGGTGCATGCCACCCCGCACGGTTACGCCTTGCTGGCGCATCGCGCGGACCAGGTCGGCGTGCTGGCGTGGCCGGTCGAGTCCGCGCACGCGGCGGTGCTGGCCCTGCTCGGCGACGGCGAATCGTGGTCCAGCTCGGCGCTGGCGCTCGCGCTGGGGCGCAGCCAGCGCAGCGTGCAGCGGGCACTCGAAACGCTGGCGGCAGCCGGCAGCGTGCAGTGCGCCGGGCACGGTCGCGCGCGCCGCTGGATGACGCCGCTGGCGCCGGGATTCGCGACGACCTTGTTACTCCCGGCGCCGCTGTCGTTTGAATAGCATGGCCCGCGTCTTCCATCCCCAAGGAGTCCGGACATGAAACGAAGCAAAGCCGACATCGTCGCCGAACACGGCCCCTACCCCGGCACCGATGGCGTGCATGGCGTCACCTGCGATGGCGAACACGTGTGGTTCGCCTCCGGCGCACGGTTGAACGTGTGGGACCCGGCCAGCGCCCGCGTGTTGCGCAGCATCGACATCGCCGCGCACGCCGGCACCGCGTTCGACGGCCGCCACCTGTTCCAGATCGCCGAGGACCGCATCCACAAGATCGATCCGCAAACGGGCGAGGTGCTGGCCACCATTCCCGCGCCGGGCGACAGCAGCTCGGGCCTGGCGTGGGCCGAGGGCACGCTGTGGGTGGGCCAGTATCGCGGGCGCAAGATCCAGCAGATCGATCCGGCGACCGGCGCGATCCTGCGCACCATCGAATCCGACCGCTTCGTCACCGGCGTCACCTGGGTCGACGGCGAGTGCTGGCACGGCACATGGGAAAACGACGAGAGCGCCTTGCGGCACATCGATCCGACGACCGGCGAAGTGCTGGAGCAACTCGACATGCCGCCCGGCGCCGGCATCTCGGGGCTCGCCGCCGAAGACGGCCAGGCCGTGTTCTATTGCGGCGGCGGCCACAGCGGCAAACTGCGCGTGGTGAAGCGGCCGCGAAGCGTCGCGGCGGCTGGCTGACGAGGCGCCGGATTCCAGCTTTCGCTGGAATGACGGCCAAGGAGCTTCAGCGGCGCAGGCGTGCCGGGCTCAACATCTCCATCGACAGCCCGGCATCGACCAGGCGCTGCGGCAGCGGTCGGCCCAGCGCCAGGTTGGCGCAGGTTTCGCCCATCGCCGCGCTGGTCTGGATGCCGTAGCCGCCCTGCGCGGCGACCCAGAAGAAACGCGGCGCATCGGGATCGAAGCCGCCGATCAGGTCGCCGTCGGCGACGAACGAGCGCAGGCCGGCCCACGTGCGCCGGGGCCGGCGGATCGTCATCGTGGTGGCTTCCTCGATACGGTGGATGCCCAGCGCGATGTCGTATTCCTCCGGCTGCACGTCGTGCGGTTCGACCGGGTCGGCATTCGCGCACGAGCCCAGCAGGAGGCCGGCGTCGGGCTTGAAATAGAACCTCTCACTGAAGTCGGTGACGAACGGCCAGCGTGCCGTGGCCATGCCTTCGGGCGGCTCGAACACGAAGGCGGAGCGGCGCTTCGGCACGATGCCCAGCGGCGCCACGCCGGCCAGCGCCGCCACGTGGTCGACCCAGGCGCCGGCCGCGTTGAGCAGCAGCGGCGCGCGGAACGACTGCGCCCCGCTGTGCACCCGCCAGCCGCCCGCCTCGCGCTCGATCGCGTCGATGGCGACGTCCACGCGCAACTCGCCGCCATGCGCGCGCAAACCGCGCAGAAAGCCAAGGTGCAATTCGTTGACGTCGATGTCGGCCGCGCCCGGCTCGTGCAGGCCGATCTGCGCGAACTCCGGCCGCAGCACCGGCACCGCGGCCTGCACGCGGGCCGCGTCGTGCAGCTCGATGTCGCGGCTGAACGGCACGATGGCCTCGTACAACGCGCGCACGTCGTCGCGGCGTTCCGCACCGGCGATGATGGTGGCGCCACGTGGACTCAGGATCGGCTCGGCCGAGAATCCCGCCGGTGGCGCCGCCAGGAACGGACGCGCGGCACGGGTTAGCGCGCGCACCTGCGGCGAGCCGTAGGTTTCGCTGAACAGCGCGGCCGAGCGTCCGGTCGAGTGCACCCCGGCATGCGCCTCGCGCTCCAGCACCAGCACCCGCACATGCGGTGCGAGGAAATACGCGACCGACGCGCCGGCCATGCCGGCGCCAATCACGATCACATCGGTTTCGATCCGTTCCATCATCAGTTCTTTCGTTGAGAAGGGAATAGGGAATCGGGAATGGGGAATCGCAAAAGCAGAGAGCACTGCTCTTGGCTCTTGGCTCTTGGCTCTTGGCTCTTGGCTCTTGGCTCTTGGCTCTTGGCTATTCGCTATTCCCCATTCCCTACTCCCTGGTTTGTTTCGCCACCACGCTGGTGGCGGTTAGGTCGGCGGTGACGTTGCCTAGCGTGGCGAGGGCGTCGGGCACCGTATCCACCGCCAGCATCAGGCCCAGCGGGGACAGCGGCAGGCCCATCGCCTGCGCCACCGGCAGGTTGGTGGCGACGAAGGTGACCTGGCCCGGCAATCCCACCGAACCGAGGCTGACCACGACCGCCAGCAGCGCACCGGCCAGCAGCTGTGCAGTGGACAGATCCACGCCATAGGCCCACGCGATGAACGCCGCCGACGTCATGTACTGCACCGGGCTGGTCAGCCGGAACAGGCTCACCGCCATCGGCAGCACCAGCGCGGCGACCTGCTTGGGATAGCCGAGGCGGCGGTCCGCGCTTTCCAGCATCGCCGGCAGCGAGGCCAGCGAGGACTGCGTGCTGATCGCCACCGCCTGCGCCGGCACCAGCGCGGGCACGAAGCGGCGCAGCCGCTCGCCGCCGAACACCAGCGCCACCGGCAGCATCATCGCGGTGACGGCGAGATACAGCAGGCACTCGGTCAACACGTACACGCCCAGCGCACTGAGCATGCCCAGTCCGGAGCGCGCGCACACCGAGAGGATCAGCGCGAACACGCCCAGCGGAGCCACCCACAGTACCCAGCGCACGATCACGATCATCGCGTCGGCAATCGCCTGGAAAAACTCCACCAGCATCGCGCGCCGCGCCGGTGCGATGCGGGTCAGCGCGAAACCGAGGAACAGCGCGAACACCACCAGCGGCAGCATCGCGCTCTGCGCCGCGGCCATGATCGCGTTGCTGGGCACGATCGCCACCAGCGTGTCGACCCACTGCACCGGCGCCACCGACACCGCCGGCGCGCTGGCGTGGTCGAGCGCGGCGACCAGCTCGGGGTTGTGCGGAAACAAGGAAAACACCAGCGGCGCCGCCAGCGCGGAGAACAGCGCGCCGCCGGTGAGGATGACGATGAACACCACGATCGCGCGGCGCGCGATGCGGCCGGACGCCGCCGCGTCGGTGGCAGTGTTGACGCCCACCACCACCAGCGCCAGCACCAGCGGCACCACCGTCATCTGCAGCGCGTTCAACCACAGCTTGCCGACCGGGTGCACCGCGTTGGCCACCTGCAGCGCCACGGATTGATTCCAGCCGGCCAGCAGCAGGCCGATCACCGCGCCGGCGGCCAGGCCGGTGAGCACGCGCGCGGTGGCGCTCATCGCGCGCCGTCCGCGTGGAGGACGGGCAACTGCCAGGTGTTGCGCAGGCGCTCGTACTCGGCCTGCGGCAGCAGCACGAACACCGGATGGTCCTGCGGCTTGAGCCAGGCCAGCAGCGACTGCATCACCGCCGGCGTCATCGCGGTGCAGCCGGCGGTGGCGTCGGTGGGCGACTTCCACAGGTGGGCGAAGATGCAGCTGCCCGCCTGTGGCACGTTGCGCGGGTTCTGCTCGATCACGAAGCCCATGCGGTAGCGCTGGTCGCCGTTCGCGTGCAGGTCGCGCCGCATCGGCTCGGTGGAACCCTTCACCGCGTCCAGGCCGACCACGTTCGCGTCGACGATGCGGTTGTAGTGCTTCGCGCCGCTGACATCGACGCAGTACTCGGTGGCGTTGAGCGCGAGGTACGGCATCGCGGTATCGACGCTGGCCGCATAACCGAACGAGTCGCCGATACGGAACACCCCGGCCGGGCTGCGGTTGTCGCCTTCGCGTTTGACCGGACCGCCTGCAGCGGTCTGCGGCGCATTCAGGCCCAGCCCCCAACCGGAACCGTTCTTGCCGATGGTCACCGGCGTGGAGGTACGCACCTCGCGCCAGCCGTCGCCTTCGCGCACGAAGGTGCGCAGGGTGCCGTGGTCGACGTTCCAGTCGGCGGTGGTGACCAGGATCATCTGGCCGGCGTTCCGCCACGGCACATCTGCGGCGTCCGCGTGCGCGACGCCGGCAAGCACGACGGCGAAGGTCAGCAAGGCAAGGGGGCGGCAGTGAACAGTCATCAGCTTTCGTTCCGCATGGTGAAGATGCTTGACCTCGTAGGGCGGGCACCGCCCGCCGCCTTCGTGAAGCCACACGGACGACGTATCGAAAAGCCGGCGGGCAGTGCCCGCCCTACGAAAGCATCGCCCGCGAGCGGGCTCCTGCGATTCCCTATTCCCGATTCCCTGTTCCCGGCCCTCATGGCTCCAGCATCTGCTGGATCCGGTCGAGGTTGCCCAGCAGCAGGGCACGGCGATCGTCGTGGCTTTCGCACAGCTGCACGAATACGCCGTCGAGCAGGTGCTGCAGGGCGGACTGGTACAGCAGCGGCTGGATGTAGGGCAGCTCGTCATGGGCGGACACCACCAGCGCGATGTCGGCCAGCGTGCGCAGCGGATTGGCGGTGTGCCGCGTCACCGTGATCAGCTGGCCGCGGCGTTCGCGGAAATAGCGGGCGATCTTGCACAGCGCCGGGTGGTTGCCGTGTTCGGAGAACATGATGAGCACGTCGCCGGCGCCGGCGGCGGAGACGTTGGCGGTCATCCGCGCGGTGTCGAAGTTGTGCACGGTGAGGATGCCCAGCAGCGACAGCCGCAACGCGAAATTGCGCGCATAGATGTCGTCCTCGCCCAGGCCGATGATGAACACCTTGCCGGCGCGGCCGGCCTGGCCGATGGCATCGGCCACCGCGTCGAGCATTTCCGGCGGATTGATCAGCCGGGTGGCCTCCTCCGCCTCGGACTTGCGCCGCCACAGGTTGCCGGCGAACGCACCGGCGCCAGTGCCGTCCGCGGCCGGCTGGACGTGCAAGGTGTCGCCGTTGTCGGCACGGGCGATCGCCTCGCCCACGGAATACTTGAGGTCGGGGTAGCCTTTGAAGCCGAGCTTCTGGGTGAACTTGACCACGCTGGACTGGCTGATGCCCAGCGCATTGGCCAATTGCTGCGAAGAGTAGTCGCGCAGCAGGTGCGCGTTCTCCAGCACGAAATCGGCGATGCGCCGCTCCACCGCGGACATCTGGTCGCGTTCCGAACGGATTTTGACCAGCGGCGACATCAGTCCTCGATCCTCTCCAGGCCGCGTATCTCCCGAATGCCCAGGCCGGGCGCGTCCGTTACCGAGATCTCCGATTCGTTGAAGATTACCCCACCGTCGACCGGGTTGAACTGGCACAGCGAGGGGCCGTCCAGGTCGATCTTGGTGATCGCGTTGGACTTGGCCACCGCCACGTGCACCGCGGCCGCCACGCTGATCGAGGTTTCCAGCATGCAGCCGATCATGCACTCGATGCCGTGCATGCCGGCGATGTCGGCGATGCGGATCGCATTGGAGATGCCGCCGGTCTTCATCAGCTTGATGTTGATGATGTCGGCCGCGCGCAGGCGAATCAGCTCGATCACCTCCATCGGGCCGAACACGCTCTCGTCGGCCATCACCGGCGTGTGCACGCGCTCGGTGACGTAGCGCATGCCGGCCAGGTCGTTGGCCTTGACCGGCTGCTCGATCAGCTCGAGCTTGATACCGGCCTCCTCCAGCGTCTGCAGCGCATACACCGCCTGTTTGGCCGTCCAGCCCTGGTTGGCATCCAGGCGCAGCAGGGCGCGCCCTTCCACCGCGGCGTAGATCGCCTTGACCCGCTCGATGTCGACGCCGATGTCCTTGCCGACCTTGATCTTCAGCGACTCGAAACCGCGCTCCACCGCGGAGACCGAATCGGCCACCATCTTGTCGATGTAGTCGACGCTGATGGTGATGTCGGTGGTGATCACCGGATCGCCGCCGCCGAGCAGCTTGTACAGCGGCGCGCCGTAGAGCTGGCCCCACAGGTCGTACACCGCGATCTCCACCGCCGCCTTGGCGCTGGTGTTCTTCTCCATCGAGGACTGGATCAGCTGGGTGATCTGGTTGAGGTTGGCAATCTCCTGGCCGATCAGCCGCGGGGAGATGTAGTGGCGGATCGCGTCGATGATCGAGCCATGGGTGTCGCCGGTGATCACCGCGGTGGCGGGCGCCTCGCCGTAGCCGACCTCGCCGGTGTCGGTATGCATCATCACCACGATGTCGTCCACCGTGTTGACGGTGCGCAGCGCGGTCTTGAACGGGGTCTTCAGCGGTACCCGCAGCATGCCGAACTGGATGTCGGTGATTTTCATGGGAAGGCCTTCATGGAATCCGTGTCCTGTTTTCTTTTTGGTGCCGGCGGGCTCAGCGGCGGATGCGCACGATGCTGGTCATGCGGTCGACATAGGTCTGCTTGTCGTTGTAGAGCAGCGGCAGCAGCGGGGTCACCGACACCGCGTTGAGCTTGATGCGCACGCGGCTGCCGTCGGCCTTGCGGTAACTCATGCCGCCCACGTCGTGGATCACCCAGGGCTGGCCCTGGTACTGGCCGATCACCATCATCACGTGGCCGGGGACGTAGACCAGGTCGCCGACCTCCAGCGCCTGCGCGGCCTTGAGGCGCGTCTCGCGGCTGTCCTTGGCGGTGAACGCGCGGTGCTCCAATGCCGGGCTGATCGCCTGCCTGCTGGTGTTGCGCGGCATCTGCACGCCCATGCTGCGGTACACGTCGGAGACGAAGCCCGAGCAGTCGCGGCCATCGTACGCGTGGCCCCAGCCGTAGCGTTCGCCGAGGAACTTGAACGCCTGGCGGATGATGTTGGCGCGGGTCAGCGGCAGGTAGTCGGCAGCCGTGTCGGTGTTCTTCTGCAGCAGCGCCGGGGTGAAGCCCAGCGTGCCGTCGGCCTTGCGCAGCGGCAGGTCGAGCACGTGCGCGGCATACGGCGTCTGCCCGTTCACCGGCTGGTCCGGCGGCAGATCGGTCGCCAGCGGCAGGCGCGTGCCCATGTCCAGCGGCAGCTGCGAGACGGCCGGCACCTCGCGGGTGAACACGGTGCGTTCGACCGCGCCGGTGATCACCCGGTACGGCGTCCTGTCAACGTAGCCGAACACCTCGGCCGCGCTGCCTTCGGCCACGTTGTCCTTTTCCGTCCACGCCGCATAGCGCGGGCTGACCACGAACAGCCACTGGCCGTCGGCGCTCGCATGCACGATCGCCACCGGCGTGCCGGGAAATTCGGCGGTCTCCTGGAAGCGGTCGATGTCGGTGTCGCCCTTTTCATTGAACACGCGCAGCGTGGTGGGGAACGTGCGCAGCGCAGCGCGGCGCACCACCAGGCCGTAGCGCGTCTTCTGCTGCGCGGGAATCGCATCCAGTGCGAGGTTGGCGACCACCGCGTCGAGCGTGGCCGCGCTCACCGATTTGCCCTCGACGTCGAACAGCGGTCGATCCGGCCGCTGCGACAGATCCTTGATCCAGCCTTCGACGCGGGCGCGGTCCAGCGTCGAAGGCAACGCGCGCAGATCGTGCATCGACGGGTCGATCTTCAGCAGCCTGGCGTTCTGCGCCGCGATCGCCGCGCGATCCATCACCGGCGCATCGGGCTGCGCCAGCCGCTCCACCCAGAACTGCGGCGTCAGCTGCGCCTCGCCCACGCCGAGCACGCCGGAGGGCGGCACGACCAGCGCGTCGTCGGCGCCGCGGGCCTGCGGCGCCGCCGCGGCGAGCAGGGGCGCAAGCAGGAGAGTGGCAAGCAAGGGAAATCGCATCATCGTGTCCTGTCGCAAGAACGCATCACGGAAGGGCCAGCTGCTTCAGGATCGACGCCACCACCAGGCCGAAACCGGTGCCGAGGATGTAGCCGAGCAAGGCCAGCAGGATACCCACCGGCACCAGCGCGGCCGAATAGCTGGCCGCCAGGATCGGCGTGGCGGCCACGCCGCCAATATGCGCCAGCGAGGAGATGCCGCACAGGTAGAGGTCGAAACGGAACAGCTTGGCGAAGCCGATCAGCAGCAGCGCGTGGATCGCGATGACGGTAACGCCGCACAGCAGGTACAGCGGTGCCGCGGCGATGCCGTGGAAGTTGCTCTGCGAGGCCAGCACCGCCACCACGCTGATCAGCAGGGCGCCGGAGATCGTGCTGGCGCCCGGATAACGCGCCAGCGGCGTATGCGCCACCACCAGCCCTGCGCCGGTGGCCAGCAGGATCGTCCAGGTGGTCGCGCTCAACATGCTGGAGGTCGGCAGTTTCGTCGCCACCCAGCCAGCCAGCGCGGCCGCCAGCAAGGCCATGCCCAGCCACAGCAGCACGCTGTCGGGCGTGGTCGGGCCGGTGGGTTTCGTTTCCGCCAGCGGGATGTCGCCGCTGGACTTGGCCCGCGTCCAGCGGTTGAACGCCGGCGCCAGCCGCGCCACCGAAAACAGCACCACCACCCACATCGAGTAGCACAGCGCGTCGGTCAGCAGCGACATCGCCAACAACTGGTCGGACATGTCGATCGCCTGCTTCACCGCGATCATGTTGGCGGTGCCGCCGACCCAGCTGCCGGACAGCGCGGCCAGCGGTTGCCACTGGTCGCCCGGCAGCCAGTGCCGGTAGATCAGGAACGCGCCGATGAAGGCCACGAACAGGCTCACCGAGGTGCAGGCGAACACGGCCAGCACGCGCGGCCCCAGCCGCCAGATCGCGCGCAGGTCGCAGTTGATCATCAGCAGGAACAACAGCGCCGGCACCAGGTGCGAGACCAGCATCGTCTGCGCCGCATGGATCTCGTCGTTGACCTGCCACAGCCCCGACACGGCCAACGCGGTCACCAGCAGATAGGTCAGCACGATCGGCGGCAACACCGAGAAGACCTTCCAGCCGTAGCGGCGCTCGATCGCCGGAAACACCCCGGCGGCCAGCAACATCACCGCCAGGTAGGGCCAGACCGTTTGGATCACATGCGTCCCCTCGTGGTTCGTGCGCGGGCCAGTGCCAGCCTCGCTGTCGTGTCGGCAAGGAATAGCTGATTCGAGTCGAATTGGTTTGAAGCATAAATTATTGACCAGCATTTGCAAGCGTGTTACACAGCCATTTCAGGGGATCGGATGCGGAGACGCCGCTCGATGGATACACCATTGCCTGCCACCACGAGAATACGACGCCATGCCCGGGCCGCGCGCCTGTTGCTGGTGGCCGCGCTGGCGCTGTCCGCCGGCCTGCCGGCGGGGGCGAGCGTGGGTGGCTCACCGCTGAATCCCGTCATTGCCCAGATCGACGCCGGCCATTTCAAGGCGGCGCAGGCGGCGATCGAGACCGCGCTGGCGCAGCCGGGCGTGTCGGCCGAGCAGCGCCAGGCACTGCTGTTCCAGCGCGAGCGCATGCGCCGCATCCTGCTCGACTTCACCCTGAGCGCGGACGAGGTCGAGGCGCGCGTGCGCAAGCAGATCCCCGACCTCACCGACGCCGAGTTCGCGAAGTGGAACGCCGCCGGCCTGTTCGAACATCAGGTCATCGACGGCCGCACGCTGTACTTCAAGCGTTCACCCGGCAATCTGTTCCGGCTCAGCCCCGAGGCGGTGGCGCGGCGCGCGGTGCAGGCACCGATCACCGACGGCCCGATGGAATCGCTCAACGACCACCAGCGCGCGATCTTCCACGCCGCGCTCGACCAGCATCGCGCCAGCGTGCTGCCGCAGCGCCTGCGCATGACGCAGACACTCACCGTCGACGCCGATGCGGTGCCCGCGGGCAAGATCGTGCGTGCGTGGATTCCCTACCCGCAGGCGATCCCCGGCCAGCAGGAAGACATCCGCTACGTCGCCAGCGTGCCGGCGAAGCACGACATCGCGCCGAAATCGGCGCCGCAGCGCACGGTGTACCTGGAAAAGCCCGCGGTGGCCGGGCAGAAGACGGTGTTCTCGGTGACCTATGAACTGACCTTGCTGGCGCAATATCACGCGATCGACCCGGACAAGGTGCAGCCGGAAACCATCACGCCGGAACTCGCCCCGTTCGTGGCCGAGCGTGCGCCGCACATCGTGTTCACCGACGCCATGCGCGCGTTCTCGCGCAAGGTCGTGGGCGAGGAGAAGAACCCGTACCGCATCGCGCAGAAACTGTTCGCCGCGGTGGACCGGATTCCCTGGGCCGGCGCGCGCGAGTATTCGACGATCTCCAACATCAGCGACTACGCGCTGCACGCCGGCCACGCCGACTGCGGCCAGCAGACCCTGCTGCTGATGACCCTGCTGCGCCTCAACGGCATCCCCGCGCGCTGGCAGTCCGGCATGGTGTTCGCCGCCGACGGCAGCGGCTACAGCAACATCCACGACTGGGGCTTCCTGTACCTGGCGCCGTACGGCTGGGTGCCGATGGACGTCACCACCGGCCGCCTGCATCCGGCCGCGGGCGACGACCCGGCGCTGGAGTGGTTCTACCTCGGCGGGCTCGACAATTGGCGCATCGCCTTCAATGCCGACTACGGGCGCCGCTTCGAGCCGCCCAAGCACCACTTCCGTTCCGACGACGTGGATTCGCAGCGCGGCGAGGCCGAGTGGGACGGCGGCAACGTGTACTTCGATCAACTGGACTACGACTTCGACTGGCAGGTGCTGCCAGCGGAGCACGGACGCGGCGGCAACTAACCGGCAGCTATTCACAAAAACTGGCATCGACGGCGTCGATGGGGAGATGGGGAAATGAGCAACAGTCGCAGCTTGCGCAGAACCGTACTTTGCATGGCGCTTGGCATGGGCCTGGCCTCGCTGGCCGTGCCTGCCGCCTTTGCCGGCAGCAACGACGGCGCCGTGGTCGGCCACACCGCGGCGGGCGCGGTGGTCACGGTGACCAGCACCGACACCGGCCTCACCCGCAGCGTCACCGCCGATGCCAAGGGCAACTACCGCTTCCCGTTCCTGCCGGTCGGTACCTACACCTTGCAGAGCAGCGGCGGCGGTGCCGCGAGCGAGCCGATCAACGTCACGGTGAGCCTGGGCAACACCACCACCGTCAACGTCGGCTCGGCTCCGACCGCGACCGAACTGAGCGCGGTCACGGTCAGCGGCTCGGTCCTCCCCGGCGTCGACGTCACCTCCACCGAGTCGGCCACCAACGTCACCCGCGAGCAACTGGCGCGGCTGCCGGTGGATCAGAACATCACCTCGGTGGCCGTGCTGGCGCCGGGCGTCAACAAGGGCGTCGCCGGCTTCGGCGGCATCTCCTTCGGCGGCTCGTCGGTGGCGGAGAACTCGTTCTACGTCAACGGCCTCAACGTCACCGACTTCTACAATCGCAACGGCTTCTCCTCGGCGCCGTTCGCGTTCTACCAGGAGTTCCAGGTCAAGACCGGCGGCTACTCGGTCGAGTTCGGCCGCACCACCGGCGGCGTGATCAACGCGGTGACGCGCTCGGGCACCAACCAGTTCAAGTACGGCGCCGAGCTCACCATGGAGCCGGCCAGCTGGCACTCGCGCGCCGACGACCACTACCGCGCCGACGGCACGCGCTACCTCACCGCCAGCCGCGACCGCGACGCGCTGGCCAAGCTCAACGTCTACGCGTCCGGCCCGATCGTGAAGGACAAGCTGTTCTTCTTCGCCATGTACGAGGCGCGCGACTCCTCGCCGGAGAACACCAACGACGCCGGCACCACGCTGACCAAGAACAGCGCCGACACCGGCTTCTGGGGCACCAAGATCGACTGGCACATCACCGACGCCAACCTGCTTGAGTTCATGGCCTTCTCGGACAAGAACAGCAACGTGGGCGACGTCTACGACTACACCTACACCGGCGACATCACCGGCAACAAGACCAACGAGATCTACACCGACACCGGCGGCAGGAACTGGAACCTCACCTGGACCAGCTACCTCACCAACGACCTGTCGATGAAGCTGATGTACGGCCGCAACGACCGCGAGTCGTTCAACCGCGGGCTCAGCGACGTGGAATGCAACCGCGTGGCCAGCGACGGCAAGATCGCCCTGCCCGGTGTCGCGCTCGGCTGCACCACCAACTCATCGGTGAGCCATCGCAACGACGTGCGCAAGCAGGCGCGCGCGGACTTCGAGTGGACGCTGGGCGACCACCTGCTGCGCTTCGGCTTCGACCACGAGCAGAACACCTCCGACTACGAGCGCTACTACCCCGGCCCCGGCGCGATCTACTACAACGTGTACAAGGCCGACCCGGGCTCCTCGATCTCCAACCCCAACGGCGGCGGCGTGATCCCGCCCGGCTACACCGGCTACGTGCGCGCGCGCCGCTACGAGATCGCCGGCAACTTCGAGACCACCAACTCGGCGTACTACATCGAGGACAACTGGCAGGTCACCTCCAACCTGCTGCTGAACGCCGGCATCCGCAGCGACGGCTTCGACAACAAGGGCGGCGACGGCAAGAGCTACATCAAGATGGACAACATGATCGCGCCGCGCGTGGGCTTCTCGTGGGACATGAAGGGCGACGGCAGCACCAAGCTGTTCGGCAACCTCGGCCGCTACTATCTGCCGGTGGCCAACGTGATCAACATCAAGCAGGCCGGCGGCCTGCTCGACGAACGCACCTACTACGCCTTCGGCGGCTGGCAGATCGAGGACCGCAACGGCTCGCAGTACGCCATGCCGATCCTCGGCCCGCAACTGGGCGGCGTCGACACCTCGCAGGGCGACGGCACCGTCGGCGACCTGCGCTCGGAGGTCGACCACGACATGGACCAGGTCTACCAGGACGAGGCGATCCTCGGCTTCCAGCAGATGATCGACGACAAGTGGTCGTGGGGCGTCAGCGGCACCTATCGCCGCCTGCACAACGCGATCGACGACATGGAGATCAGCGCCACCGCGCAGTGCGGCGAGGATGGCTACATCGGCTGGGTGATGGCCAACCCCGGCTCCAAGGTGCAGGTGTGGGGCGACTCCAACTGCGACGGCACGCCCGACGGCTACATCACCGTGGACACCTCCAAGGAAGGCTGGGCGATGTACCGCCAGGATGGCGTCGACGCCGACGGCGACCCGATCATGACCTACATCGGCCAGCGCGGCTGGGTGAAGCCCAAGCGCAGCTATACCGCGGTGGAGTTCCAGATCAACCGCGCCTGGGACGACCAGTGGGCGTTCAATGCCTCCTACACGCTGTCGTGGAGCCGCGGCAACGCGGAAGGCCCGGTCAACTCGGACACCAACTTCGACGACACCGGCCGCACCGAGAACTTCGATGACCCGTGGGTGAACTTCGGCGGCGACGGCTACCTGCCCAACGACCGGCGTCACCAGTTCAAGCTGCGCGGCACCTACGCGCTGACTCCGCACTGGCAGCTCGGTGCCGACCTGCAGGCGCTGTCCGGCACGCCGATCACCGGCTTCGGCGTGGGCAACCCGTTCGACGCGTCCAACTACCACAGCTACTACACCTGCGTGCAGAACTGCGATTCGGAGTTCTCCGCCGACCGCGTCTATGTGAACTCGCCGCGCGGCAAGTACGGCCGCACGCCGTGGACCTACAACGTCGGCGCCAGCGTGAGCTACATCCTGCCGATCGGCGACACCGGCCGCTTCAAGGCCAAGCTGGCGGTGTACAACCTGTTCAACACCCAGCAGACGCTGAACGTGGACCAGGACCTGCAGACCACCATCGGCAACGGCACCAGCGACACCTTCGGCGACGGCATCAGCTTCCAGGCGCCGCGCTTCACCCAACTCACCCTCAGCGTGGACTTCTGAACGTACTCCCCTGGCGGCGACCCACACGGAATGGTGGGTCGCCCTTTTTTTGCCCGCCCTGCGGGCGACCGACAATGGCCCGCCACTGCCCATGAACCACCTCCACGCCACGCCGGCCGCCATGCCCGGCAACCTCGCGGCCACCGGGATGTCGGCGCCGCGCTGGCTCGATGGCGTCGACCTGCAGCGGCTGGCCGAACGCATCCCCACCCCCTTTCACGCCTATTCCGCCAGCGCGATCCACCAGCGCATCGACGCGCTGAAAACCGCGCTGGCCGACCTCGACGCCACCATCTGCTTCGCGGTCAAGGCCAACCCCAACCTCGCCATCCTGCAGCTGATGGCGCAAGCCGGCGTCGGCGCCGACATCGTCTCGGTCGGCGAGCTGCGCCGCGCGCTCAACGCCGGCATGCCGGCCGAACGCATCGTGTTCTCCGGTGTCGGCAAGAGCGCCGACGAGATCGCCGGCGCGCTGAACGTCGGCATCATGCGCTTCAACGTCGAATCGCTGGACGAACTGCATACCCTGCAACGGGTCGCGAACGCTCAGGAAGTGACCGCGCGCGCCGCCGTGCGCATCAACCCCGACGTGGACGCGCAGACCCACGCGAAGATCTCCACCGGCAAGTCGGAGAACAAGTTCGGCGTCAGCATCGACGAGGCGCGCCGCTGGTTCGCCCAACGCAAGTCGTTCGACCACGTGCAGCTCGACGGCCTGCACGTGCACATCGGCTCGCAGATCCTCAGCCTCGATCCGTTCCGCCTTGCGCTGCAGCGGGTCGCCGCGTTCTGGCGCGAACTCGAGCAGGCCGGCCACCCGCTCAACAGCATCGACGTCGGCGGCGGACTGGGCGTGTGCTATCGCGCCGGCGTGGACCGGCCGGTGGCCGCCGCCGATTACGCAGGCGTGATCCGCGAGGCGCTGGCCGGTTTTCGCGGCCGCCTGCTGCTGGAACCAGGGCGCTACCTGGTCGCCGAGGCGGGCGTGCTGCTGACCCGGGTGATCCGCGTCAAGCCCGGCATCGAGCGCACGTTCCTGGTGCTGGACGCGGCGATGAACGACCTGCAGCGGCCCAGCCTGTACGACGCCTGGCACGACATCGTGCCGGTAGCGGACGAGCCGCGCCCGATGACCACCTACGACATCGTCGGCCCGGTGTGCGAGACCGGCGATACCTTCGCCCGCGCACGCGAACTGCCCGAATGCGCCGCCGGCGACCTGTTGCTGATCAAGGCCACCGGCGCGTACGGTACGTCGATGGCCTCCACCTACAACTCGCGGCCGCTGGCCGCCGAGGTACTGCTGCAGCGGGGCCGCTACGCCGTGGTGCGGCGGCGGCAGCATTTCGAGGAAATGATCGCCGGCGAACAGCCGGCCCGGAACTGGGAAACGCCATGAACACGACTGTCCGCCTCGCCCTCCTCACCGCCTTGAGCTTCGCCGGTGCACTGCCCGCGCAAGCGCAGCAGGATCCGCCGATCACCATCGACACCCACGTCGACATCCCGTTCAACTACATGGGCGAGCCGCGTTTCGACGTCGGGCACGACACCCGCCTGCTGGTCGACCTGGGCAAGATGGAGCGCGGCGGCCTGAACGCGGCGTTCTTCGTGATCTGGGTGCCGCAGCACAAGCTCGACGCCGCCGGCTACGCCAAGGCGGTGAAACAGGCCAGCCAGAAATACGACGGCATCGGCCGCATGCTGATGATGTACCCGGACCGCATCCGCCTGGCCACCACGCCCGAACAGTTGATGGCCAACCACAAGGCCGGTCTGCTCTCGGCCACGATCGAGATCGAGAACGCCTACTCGCTCGGCCACGACATCCGCCGCCTCGACGCCGCGTTCGACCGTGGCGCGCGCTCCGTCGGCCTGGTCCACGTCGGCAACAACGACCTGTGCACCAGCTCGCTGCCCGACACCGAACATGGCGAGCCGGCGATGAACAGCGCCGGCGACAAGGGCATGAGCGACTTCGGCCGCGCCGTGGTGAAGCGCGCCAACCAGCTCGGCATGCTGGTCGACATCTCCCACGCCTCGGACAACTGCGTGCGCGATGCGCTCAAGGTGTCCAGCACGCCGATCATCGCCTCGCACTCCGGCGCCCGCGCCGTGCTCGACCACCCGCGCAACCTGCCCGATGACCTGCTGCGCGCGATCGCCGCCAAGGGCGGCGTGATCGACGCCGTGGCCTACAAGGAATTCCTGAAGAAGGACCCGGGCCGCGAGGCCGCGGAGAAGAAACTGCAGAACGCCATCGCCAAACAGGCCGGCGAGAAGGAATACGACAGCGACAGCGACGACTACCGGCCGGAGATGGAAGCCGGCATGGCCGAGATCCAGAAGAAATATCCGCTGGCCACCCTGGACGACTACGTGAAGCAGATCCGGCACATGGTGAAGGTCGCCGGCATCGACCACGTCGGCATCGCCTCCGACTTCGACGGCGGCGGCGGCATCACCGGCTGGAAGGACGCCAGCGAAACCCGCAACGTCACCGCCGCGCTGCGCCGCGCCGGCTTCAGCGACGCCGACATCGCCAAGCTGTGGGGCGGCAACCTGCTGCGCGTGTGGGGCGAGGTCGAGCGCCATGCCGATCGTCATTAAGCCGCGCCTGCTGCTGGCCGCGGCACTCGGGCTGGGCTGCACGCTCGTCCACGCGGCCACGCCCGGGGCGGAAACCGCCGCCCTCGACAGGATCGTCGACGCCACCGTCGCCCGCTACCATCTGCCCGGCATCGCCGTGGGCGTGATCGAGAACGGGCAGGTCGTCTACACGCGCACCGTGGGCGAAACCATCGCCGGCTCGGGCCAGCCGATCACCCCGCAGACGCTGTTCAAGATCGCCTCCAACAGCAAGGCAATGACCACCGCCCTGCTCGGCCGCCTCGTCGATCAAGGCAAGCTGCGCTGGGACGATCCGGTGACGAAGTACCTGCCGCAGTTCCGCATGAATGACCCATGGGTCACCGCGAACATGCGCGTGGCCGACCTGCTCACCCATTCCAGCGGCCTGCCCGAAGGTGGCGGCGACCTGATGCTGTGGCCGGAACCGAACGCGTTCACCCGCGCCGACATCATCCACGGCCTCGCCTTCATCAAGCCCGGCTACAGCTTCCGCTCGCAATACCAGTACGACAACCTGCTCTACGTGGTGGCCGGCGAAGTCGCCGCCGCCGCGGGCGGTGCACCGTACGAAACGCTGATGCGCCGCGAAGTGTTCGCGCCGCTGCACCTGGACCGCTGCCAGGTCGGCGCGTGGAACCGCGACACGGTGGGCGACGTGGCCACGCCGCATCGCCGCGACGGCGGCCGCAACGTGCCGATCCCCGAAGCCGCGGCGATTCCCGCGATCACCTCGGCCGCCGCCGGCGGCATCCGCTGCGACCTCACCGACATGCTGAGCTGGGCCCGCAACTGGCTGGTGCCGACCCACGCACAACTGCAGTGGCTGTCGTCGGTGCAGCGCGACGTGCTGCAGGCGCCGCACATGCTGATCCCGGTTTCCGCACAGCGCCGCGCCTGGGACAACAGCCACATCATGGCCTACGGCTACGGCTGGCGCATGGCCGACGTCGACGGCCAGTGGAGCGTGTGGCACACCGGCACGCTGAACGGCATGTACTCGATGCTGGCCCTGCTGCCGGACCGCAAGAGCGGCTTCGTGTTCATGATCAACGGCGAGGCGGACGACGCACGCACCGTGCTCGGCGAAGTGCTTATGAAGCATTTCACCGCACCCAACTCCAGCCGCGACGTGAGCTGGTACGCCGACGCGCTGGAGCAGCAGGCGAAGCAGCGGTCGCCGTCCTCGTCCGCCCCGGACACCTCGACGCAGCGGCCAGCCAGCACCGCCGAACTGGCGCGCTGGAGCGGGCAGTATCGCGACCCGTGGTTCGGCTACGTCACGCTGTGCCCGCGCGACGGAAAAATGCATTTCGCCGCCGCGAAGTCGCCGACGCTGGCCGGCACGGTGATGCGCCTGGGCAAGCGTTATTTCGTGCACTGGGACGATTCGGCCGACCTGGATGCCTGGCTGGATTTCCATGCGGCCACCGCCAGCCAGCCGATCACCCTGCGCATGGCCAAGCTCGACCCGCTGGGCGACTTCAGTTCCGACTACGAGGACCTCGATTTCCAGCGCGTGGGGAGCTGCCACCCATGACCAACCCGTCGCCCATCACCGCCGGCAGGAGCCCGCTTGCGGGCGATGCTCCCGTGCCTGGCGGAAGAAAAGGCATCGCCCGCAAGCGGGCTCCTGCGAAAGCCGGGCATCTGATCGCGTTTGCCCTGCTCGTCGCCGTCAGCGGCATCACCCACGCGGACCAGCCGCCGGCGCTGTCGCCGGCGACGACTGCCGCCGCGGCGAACCTGGTCGACATCCGCACGCTGGTGCCGGACATCGCCGAGGACATCAAGTACGCCGGCAGCGACAACTTCATGGGCACGCCGGCGGACGGCTATCGCGCGCCGGCCTGCCTGCTGCTGCGCCCGGTCGCCGAGGCGCTGGCGAAGGTCGAGCACGAGCTGCGCGCGCAGCACCGGCGCCTGAAGATCTGGGACTGCTACCGCCCCGCCCGCGCGGTGGCGCACTTCGTGCGCTGGGCGCACGACCTTTCCGACCAGCGCACCAAGCCGCAGCACTACCCGCGGCTGGACAAGTCCGAACTCCTGCACGGCTACATCGCCGAAAGCTCGGGTCACAGCCGCGGCGCCACCATCGACCTGACCATGCAGCAGTGCGCCGACGACGGCACGCATTGCACGCCGCTGGACATGGGCACCGATTTCGATTTCTTCGACGTGCGCGCGCACACCGACTCGCCCGAGGTGACCGCGCAGCAGCACGCCAACCGCGTGGTGCTGCGCGACGCCATGCAACGCGAAGGCTTCCGCAATTACCCGATGGAGTGGTGGCATTACACCCTCGAGCCGGAGCCGACGCCACACACCATCTACGACGTGCCGGTGAAATGAAGCCACCGTGTGCGGAAACCCGTAGGGCGGGCACTGCCCGCCGGCTCTTCGGCGCGGCGCAACGCGCTTCGCAAATGCGGCGGGCAGTGCCCGCCCTACGAGGCACGATCAACGAGGGGAGATCCGCCATGCACAGACTCTTCATCGGCCTCGCCGCTGCCATCCTGCTCGCCGGCTGCGGCGGAACCAAGCCGGTCGATCCGGTCGACGCGCTGATGGCGCCCTACGCCGGCGACGTGCCCGGCGCCTCGCTGCTGGTCATCAAGGACGGCAAGGCCGTCGTCGATCGCAGCTACGGCCTGGCCAACCTCGAGGACGACGACAAGGCCACGCCGGCCACCAACTACCGGCTGGCCTCGGTGAGCAAGCAGTTCACCGCCGCGGCGATCCTGCTGCTGGCCGAACAGGGTCGACTCACGCTGGACGATCCGATACGCCGCTGGCTGCCCTCGCTGCCGCAGACGACCTCCGCCGTCACCCTGCGCCAGCTGCTCGACCACACCGGCGGCCTGGTCGACTACGAAGACCTGATCCCGCCCGGCACCACCGGGCAGGTCAGCGACAACGACGTGCTGCGCATGCTCTCCGCCACCCCGAAGACCTACTTCGCGCCCGGCACCGCCTACCGCTACAGCAACACCGGCTACGTGCTGCTCGGCCTGGTGGTCGAGCGCGCCTCGGGCTACAGCCTGCCGCTGTACCTCAAGCAGCAGATTTTCCAGCCGCTGGGCATGAATCACACGCTGCTGTACGAGAAGGACGGCCCCGACGTGGACGACCGCGCCTACGGCTACAGCGAGGTGGGCGGCCAGTGGACGCGTACCGACCAGAGCGTCACCAGCGCCACCCGCGGCGACGGCGGCATCTATTCCTCGGTCGAGGACCTGGCGAAGTGGGACGCCGCGCTGTACGACGACCGCCTGCTCAGCGACGCCTCGCGCAAGCTCGCCTTCAGCCCGCACGTGAAGGTCACCGGCGAACCGTACGAGGCCAGCTACGGCTATGGCTGGCGCATCACCGGCGACACGCTGTGGCACTCCGGCGAAAGCATCGGTTTCCGCAACGTGATCGTGCGCTGGCCGAAGCAGCGCCTCACCGTGATCCTGCTCAGCAACCGCAACGAGCCGGAGCCGTACCGCACCGCGCTGGAGATCGCCCGGCCGTGGTTGCGTTGATCACCGCCATCACCCATCACCGTCATTCCAGCGAACGCCGGAATGACGAGAAAGAACGCGAAACCATGAGACCCACCGCGATGCGCGCATTCCCGATACTCCGCCTGCTGCGCGCCGCCTCCGTGCTGCTTGCGCTCGCCCTGCTCGCCGCCTGCGCCCCGCTGCCGCCGCGCAATCCGCTGGCGACCTGGGTGCCCTCGCCGAACCACGACATCCGCCGGCCGGTGCTGATCGTGCTGCATTTCACCGACCAGCAATCGGTGCGGCAGAGCCTGGAAACCTTGCGCACGGCCAACAGTGGCGGTCCGGTCAGCGCGCACTACCTGATCGGCGCCAACGGGCATCTCTACCAGCTGGTGTCCGACCAGCTGCGCGCCTGGCATGCCGGCGGCGGGCGCTGGGGCACGATCACCGACCTCAACTCCGCCTCGATCGGCATCGAGCTGGACAACGACGGCCACAGCCCGTTCGCGCAAGCGCAGATCGACAGCCTGCTGCGCCTGCTCGCCGACCTCACCGAACGCCTGCAGATCCCGCGCGAGCAGATCATCGGCCACCAGGATCTCGCGCCTGCGCGCAAGAACGATCCCGGCCCGCTGTTTCCCTGGCAGCGACTGGCCGCCGCGGGCTTCGGCCGCTGGCCGCAGGGCGTGCTGGTCGATCCGCCCGCCGGCTTCGACCCGTGGATGGCGCTGGCCGTGGTCGGCTACCCGCTGGACGATCGTGCCGCCGCGGTGCGCGCCTTCCACAACCACTTCCGCGGCCTCGGCGACGATGAACTCGACCCGCAGGACCTGCGCATCCTGTGGAACCTCGTGCAGCAGATCGAGGCGGGCGGCGGCTGAGACCTTTCGACAGCCGGAAAGCGGCGGGCAGTGCCCGCCCTACCCGGCGGCAGGCGTAGGGCGGGCACTGCCCGCCTGCTCTTCCGCGAATACCGGCGAAAATGGAAGCGTGCGGTCGCCCTACACCTGCAACCGGTCGCCCGGCCGTGCGACCAGCGCATACAACGCCGGCATCAGGTACATGCCGATCAGCAATCGCGACAGCATGCCGGCCACGATCACCAGCGCGAACGGGCGCTGCGAATCGGTGCCGACGCCGCTGGCGATGGCTGCCGGCAACAGGCCGAGCGCGGCCACCAGCGCGGTCATGGTGATCGGACGCAGGCGCAGGATCGCCGCCTCGTGCACCGCCCTGGCGATGTCCATGCCGCCCAGCCGCAGCTCGTTGACGCAGGAAATGTAGACCACGCCGGTCAGCACCGACACGCCGAACAGCACGATGAAGCCGATCGCCGAGGACACCGAGAACGGCGTGCCGGTGAGCCACATCGCCACGATCGCACCGAACGGTGCGGACAGCAGCACGCCGGCCACGGTGATGAACGGAAACTTGAAATTGCCGTAGAGCACGAACAGCAGGCCGAAGATCAGCAGCAGGGTCAGCGGCAGGATCACGTTCATCTGTGCGCGCGAGGCGGTGTACTCCTTGTACTCGCCGCCCCACTCCAGCCGATAGCCGTGCGGCAGCTTCACGTCGCGGCCGACCCGGGCGATCGCTTCGTTCACCGCTCCGGCCAGGTCGCGTCCGCTCACCGAGAACTGCACGCCGATGTAGCGTGAACCGTTCTCGCGATAGATGAAGGAGGCGCCGTTGGCGATGCTGATGTCGGCCAGCTCCTTCAGCGGAATCTGCTGGCCGCCGGGCGTGGCTACCGGGATCTCGCCGATCTGCTGCGGGTTGTCGCGGTATTGCGGCTGCAGCCGCACCAGCAGGTCGAACTGCTTTTCTCCCTGCGCCACCTCGGTGGCCACGTCGCCGCCGATCGCCGCCTCGATCAGCTTGTTGATGTCCTCGACGTTGATCCCGTAGCGCGCGATCTTGGCGCGATCGATTTTTATCGACAGGTTCGGCTGCCCCAGCTCGTGGACCAGGGTCAGGTCGGTGATGCCGCGCACCTTTTCCATCGCCTGCTTGATCGCCTTGCCCTTGGCCTGCAGCACGTGCAGGTCCGGGCCGTAGATCTTCACCGCGAGCGAGCTTTTCAGGCCGGTCTCGGCCTCGTCCACCGCATCCTCGGCCGGCTGGGTGTAGTTGAACTGGATGCCGGGAAACACCTGCAGCTTCCTGTCGATCGCCGCGATCAGGTCGGCCTTGCTGCGGTACTTGCCGTCCCACTGCGCGTACGGTTTCAGGCCGACGAAGAACTCGTCGTTGAAGAAGCCGGTCGAATCGGTGCCGTCGTCCGGGCGACCCAGCTCGGAGCCCACCGTGGTGACCTCGGGGAAGGAGCGCAGGATGCGCCGGATCTGCGGCGAGATCTTCGAGGCCTCGTCGAAGGAGATGGTGTACGGCATGGTGGCGCGCACCCACAGCGAGCCTTCGTCCAGGTGCGGCATGAACTCGGCGCCGATGCCGCGCATCATCACCAGCGCGATCACCAGCAGCAGCAGGGAGGCCCCGGTCACGCGCCACGCGTGCTGCTGCAGGCGCTCCAGTCCGCGCACGTACCACGTCTTGAACCTGTCGTAGATGGCGTTGCGCCGCTCGCGCACGCCACGGCGCATGAACAGCGCGCAGAGCACCGGCAGCAGGGTCAGCGTGACCAGCAGCGAGCCGACCAGGGCGAAGATCATGGTGTCCGCCATCGGCTTGAACAGCGTGCCGGAAGGCCCGGTCAGCACGTAGATCGGCAGGAAGCTGGCCACGATCACCGCCACCGCGTAGACCAGCGGGCGGTCCACTTCCGAGGCGGCGCCCTGGATGACTTCCCTGATGCTGAACTCGCTGCCCTGCCGCGCGGCCAGCTCGCGGAAGATGTTCTCGACCATGAAGATCGCGCCATCGACCAGGATGCCGAAATCCACCGCGCCGATCGACAGCAGGTTGGCCGAGGCGCCCTTCAGGTCCAGGCACACGAAGGCGAACAGCAGCGCCAGCGGGATCGTGACCGCCACGATCAGCCCCGCGCGCACGTCGTAGAGGAAGAAGATCAGCACCGCGATCACCAGCGCCATGCCCAGCAGCAGGTTGTGCATCACCACCGCCTTGGTCTGGCCGATCAGGTCGGTGAGGTCGTAGAACGGGTGGATCTTCACGTCGTCGGGCAGCACGTCGCGGTTGAGCTCCTGCGTCTTCGCCTCGACCCGCTGCAACACGTTCTCGGTCTTCGAGCCGGTCAGCGCCAGCACCACGCCCTCCACCGCGTCGTCCTGGTCCATGTAGCCGAACTCGCCCAGCCGCGGCGCGATGCCGACCTGCACGGTGCCCACGTTCTTCACCAGGATCGGCGTGCCGTCGTGCACCGCCAGCACCACGTCGCCGATGTCCTGCACGGTCTCGAGCCGGCCCAGCCCGCGCACGTAGAAGAACTGCCCGCCCTGGGTGTAGAAGCCGCCGCCGGCGTTGCCGTTGTTGGCCGCCAGCGCGGCCTCGACCTGCGCCACCGACATGCCCAGCGCGGCGATCTTCACCGGATCGAGCAGCACCTGGTATTGCATGGTGCCGCCGCCGAAACCGGAGTCGTCGGCCACGCCCGGCACCGAGCGGTACTGCGGCGCGACGACCCAGTCGTTCAGCGTCTTCAGCTCCATCGGCGAGCGGTCGGTGCTCTGCAGCACGTAGCGGTACACCAGCCCCGAGGGCGGCGACATCGGCGACATCGACGAGGACACGCCGTCGGGCAGTTCGACATCCGGCAGGCGGTTGCGCACGCGCTGGCGCGCGAAATACGGATCGGTGCCGTCGGCGAAGCCGAGCGTGACGTCGGACAGGCCGTACAGCGACACGGAGCGCTTGGTCACCATGCCGGGGATGGCATTCATGCCCAGCTCCACCGGCACCGTGATCAGCCGCTCCACTTCCTCGGCCGAATGCCCCGGCCACTGCGTGACGATGTCGACCATCGGCGGCGACAGGTTCGGGTACGCATCCATCGGCAGGATGTTGTAGGACCACACGCCGGCCGCGGCCAGGCCCAGCGCCAACAGCACCATCAGCATGCGCTGCTGCAGCGCGAACGCGACGATGCGGTTGATCAGCGAGGCGGGGCGCGGCGGCAGCCCCTCGGGTGGGGTCTGCGCGCTCATTGGGTCTGCATGAAATGCAGGAAGATCGCGCCGTCCACCACGACCTTGTCGCCGGCGTGCAGGCCGTCGGGAATCTCGAAGGCATCGCCCACGCGTCCGCCCAGCGTGATCGTGCGCTGCGCGTAGCCGCCGTCGGCCGCCGCCACGTACACGAACGGCAGGTTCTCGTCATCGCGCAGCACGGCCGACACCGGCAGCAGCAAGCCCGTGCGCGCATCGCCGGAGCGGATCTTCACGCGCACGTACATCTGCCGCTTGAGCACGCCGTCCGGGTTGTCGACCAGCACGCGGGCGCCGACGGAGCGCGTATCGGGATCGACCACGGCACCGACGTTGGTCACCTTGCCGGGCATCGCCGCGTCATCGCCGCCGACCTCGACGGTGGCCGCGTCGCCGTTCTTCACCGCCGCCAGGTCGTCGCCGAACAGCTGCGCCATCACCCACATTTTCGACGTGTCGGCGACGGTAAAGCAGGGCGTCGAACCGGCCGCCAGCAACTGGCCGGGCGCGATCGACTTCTCCACCACGGTGCCGGCGATCGGGGCGCGGATCACGCCCTGGCCATGCGCCACCGGCTTGCCTTCGCGTATCGCCGCGATGGTTTGCGGATCGACATGCAGGGCCAGCAGCGCCTGCAACGCGGCGTCGCGATCGGCATCCGCCCCCGTCGCATCGGATTGCGCCTGCGCGTGCTCGCGCTGCGAGATCGCCTGGTGTGCGTACAGGTCACGATCGGTCGCCGCCAACTGGTCGGCGGCATGCGCCGCGGCGAGCGCCTTGCGATACGCGCCGACGGCGGCGGCGAAGTCGGGCGAATCCACCCGCGCCAGCGGCTGCCCCGCCTTGACCTTGTCGCCCGGGTTCACCAGCACCTCGGTCACCGGGCCGGAGAACGGTGCCAGCACCTGGGTGGCGCGGTCGTGGTCGAAATCCACCACACCGCTGGTTTCGATGCTGCGATGGAAGCTGCTGCGTTCGATGGTCAGCAGATGGATGTGCTGGCGCTGCGCAGCGGTCAGCGTCACGTTGTGCGGCGTGTCGGCGGCGGCCTGCGGCGCGGCCTTCGACGAGCAGGCGGCCAGCGTCGACGCGGCCAGCAGCACAAGCGCGGACAACAGGACGGGCGCGCGCCGGGTCGGCGCGGAGGATGGTCTATTTTTCATCGCTATCCCGGGTGGCAGCGGCATCGGTGGAGTGGGTGTCGGCGTCGTGCCACCAGCCGCCGCCCATGGCCTGGAACAGCGCGGCGGTGTCGACATAGCGGCTCGCTTGCGCCTGCACCAGCGCGATGCGCGCCTGCTGGTCGGCCTGCTCCGCACCAAGCAGCGACAGGTAGCTGGCGTAGCCGTCCTGGTACTGGCGCTGCGAGATTTCCAGCGCGAGTTTGGCCGCGTCCGCCGCCCTGGCCGCCGCCTGCAGGCCCTCGGCATCGTGCTGCAGCGCGGCCAGTGTGTCGGCCACGTTCTGGAACGCGGTCAGCACCGTGCCGCGATATTCCTCGGCCGCCTGCACGTAGGCCGCCTTGGCCGCGCGCTCCTGATGCAGCAGGCTGCCGCCCTGGAAGATCGGGGCGGCCAGATCCGCGCCCAGGCTCCAGAAGCCGGTGCCGCTCTTGAACAACTGCTTGATCGCCAGCGCGCTGCTGCCTGCATTTGCCGTCAGCGTGATGTCGGGCAACCGGTTCGCGATGGCTACGCCGATCTGCGCGTTGGCCGCATGCAGGTTGGCCTCTGCCTGGCGAACGTCGGGGCGCTGCGCCACCAGGGTCGAGGGCAGGCTCACGGGAAGCTGCTGCGGCAGATGCAGGCTGGCCAGGTCGAACGCCTGCGGCGCCGCCTCGCCGGGTAGTTCGCCGGCCAGCACGGCCAGCAGATGGTTCTGCTGGTCCAGCTGGTTCAGCAGCGGCGGCAGCGTGGCCTGCAACTGGGCCAGCTGGGATTCCTGCGCGGCGAGATCGAGCCGCCCCGCGTAGCCCTTGACGAGCTGGTAGCGCAGCAGCTCGACCATCTTCGCGTTGGTCGCGATCAGCTCGCGGGTCGCGGCGACCTGCGCGCGCAGCGAGGCTTGCTGCACTGCCGCCACCACCACGTTGGCGCTGAGCGTGATGCGGGTGGCAAGCATCTGGAACCGCACCGCCTGCTGCTGCGCCTTGAGCGATTCCACGTTGCGCCGGTTCAGGCCGAACACGTCCGGCACGTACGACACGCTGACCTGCGGCGTGAACAGGTTGTACAGGTACGCGTTGTTGCTTGGCACCGGCGCCAGCGCGCCGGGCGGGTCCTGTTCGCGGCTGGCCGAGAAGCCGGCGCTGACGCTTGGCGCGTACGCACCGCGTCCGGCGCGGGTGTTCTCGCGCGCCACCGCCAGTGCGGCCTGTGCGGCCTTGAGATCGGGGTTGTGCGCCAGCGCCTGTGCGATCAGCGCGTCGAGCGCGGCCGAATGGAACAGCGTCCACCACTGCGCGGGAATGTCGCCGCCGGAAACGAAACGCTGGGGCTGCCCGCCGGCGACATTCGCACCGGGGGTGCGCTCCGGCAGCGGCCCGGCGGCCACGCTGGCAACATCCGGTGCCGCCGGCTTCCGGAAATCCGGCCCCACCGCGCAGCCGCCGATCGCCAGCACCGCGACGACCGCCAGCAGCGACCCGCCTGCCCGTCTGATCATCGCGGCCGTCATCGCGACGGTGCCAGCAGACAATCGGACCGCGGGGTTTTCATGCGTGCGCGTCTTGAGGAAAAGATCGGAACGCAACGATATAACGTACCAAGCCGACGCGAAAGCCTGCAAGAAATTGCGTTTGCGCAGCCCGTCCTGCGGGAAGCCGCATCGGGAGGGCGCGACACTCGCCCCCTCCCGATGCGGATCAAGCCATGCAGATCAAACCCACGCGCCACGCGGTGCCCGGGAAGTCGGGCACGCCGGCGCGCGCCGCCCTAGAAGCGCAGCGCCACCCCCAGGTTGACGGAACGGCCATAGCGGTAATAGCCCTGCGACAGCAGCGGGTTGCCGTTGATGCTGTAGGTCTGCGCCTTGTCCAGCAGGTTCTGGCCGTCCAGGCTGACGCTGATCATGTCGTTGAACTTGTAGGAGACGTGCGCCGTCACCCAGGTGATCGCGTCGGCCTGCTCGTTGTAGCCGGTACCCAGCACGTTGATCGCGGTGACGAAGCCGTTGGTGCGGTCGGCGTTGGCGCCCACCGACCACTTGCCCTTCTCGTACATCACGCCCAGCGAATAGGTCGCCGGGGCGATGCCTTCAAGCGGCCGCTGCTCGCCGTCCACCCAGCTCGTGGACAGGTTGCGCGTGTACTGCGCACGCACGCCGAAACCGTTGTTCCAGAAGTGCTGCAGGCTCATCTCCATGCCCTTCACCCTGGCGTGGTCGCCATTGATCGGACGCATGATGTTGAACAGGTAACCCGGCACGCCGATGTCCTGGCCGGTTTCCCAACTGGTGGTGATCTGGTTGGTGATGCGCTTGTAGAACACCGCCAGGCTGGCGACGGAGTGCTCGGCGAAATACCACTCCAGCGACAGGTCGCCCTGAGCCGCACTGTAGGGCTTGAGGTCCGCGTTGCCGCCGTAGACCTGGGTGAACTCGCCCCACGACACGCTTTCGGTGGTGTTGGTCGGCGCCAGCTGGTTCACTGCCGGACGCGCCATGGTCTTGGCCGCGCCGGCGCGCAACTGCAACTGATCGGTGAAATGCCAGGTGAAGTTGGCCGAGGGCAGCAGATAGCTGTAATGGGCGTCCTGGACGACCGGCGTCGGCGCGTCGTATTGGGCGGTGTAGTTGAAAGGCCCGTTCTCGGTGATGCTCAGGATCTTGGCGTCCCAGGCCTGGGCGCGGGTATCGGTCTGCACCAGGCGCACGCCGACGTCGCCTTCCCAGCGATCCCCGGACATGTCCGCCTGCACGTAGAACGCGTTGGTCTTCTCGCTGACGCGGTAGCTCTGCAGCGGGTTCCATTGCGGGCCGGCCAGCGCGTAGTCGTACGGCGTGCCGTCCGGGCGGAGATTGCCGTTGTAGGCCTGCAGCCGGGCCAGGTAGTTGGGCACGTCGAAGGCCAGGAAGCTGCGCGGGAAGCTGCTGCCCACGCCGGACATGAAGTGCGGCAGGTGGAAGGAGTGCGAGATCACGTTGCCGCCGAGGTCGGCCACGTTGATGGCGTTGTCCTCGGAGTAGTAGTCCGCGCCGCCGTTGAGGGTGTTGTTGACCAGGTCGCGCGACTTCTCGCGCTCGGTGCGGGTCACGCCGAAGCGCAGGTTGTCCACGCCCCACTTGCCGACGAACAGCTTGCCGGCCACGGTGCCGCCGGTGATCTCGTCGCGGATGTTGTCGCCGCTCAACTCCATGTAGTGCGTGTTGAAGTCCGAATCGCTGAACTGGCCGCTGGCGAGGCCCGAGATGAGGTCGCGGCCGTCGTCGAACTTGACGTCGACGTTGGGCACCGCATACGGGCCGAGGGTGATGCGGGCCGTGTTGGGCTGGTTCATGCGCAGCACGACGTAGGTGTCCTGGCCGCCGGAGCGACGCTCCGAGGTGGAGCGGTACAGGTCGCCGGTCAGGGTCAGGTCGTCGGTGGCCTTCCACTCGCCGTTGATGCCGTACAGCGCGGTATCGACGACGCGGTACTGGGTCTGGTTCAGCAGTTCCGGATTGAGCCGCAGCTCCGGGTCCGGGTTGTCCATGGTGAAACCGGTGACGATGCCGTTCTGCACGGTGATGTCGGACCAGCGCCCCGGCGCGAACAGCGGGTAGTAGGACTGCTGGAAGGACACCTGCGGCGAATCCAGGCGCGTCTTCAACCCATCCACCACGATGCGCACCCGGTCGTTCGGACGCCACTCGATCTTGCCGGAATAGGCGCTGCGCTTCTTGTCCTCCAGGATCGAGCCGACCCGGAACTGGCCCGGGGCAATCAGGCCGTAATCTTCCGGGTCCAGTTCGCCGTTGCCGTTGAGGTCGATGTTGCCGCCCCAGGCGTTGCCGTACCAGTTGGGATCGTTGGGGTCGGGGTTGCGCGTCCAGCCGCCGTCGTTGCCGGCGACGTCGGTGCGATCCTTGCGCTTGGCCTTGACCACGCCCAGCAGCACGCCGACGGTGTCGTTGGCGAAGGTGTTGCTGTAGGCGGCCGAAAACTTGTGTCCGTTGAGTTCGGACATCTGGTTGCGATCGCCCTCCAGGCGCACGATGCCGTGCTGTCCGGGCCGGTCGAACGGGCTGGCCGAACGCAGGTTGATCAGGCCGCCGATGCCCCCTTCGGTCAGCGAGGCCTGCGCGCCCTTGATCACGTCGGCACCGCTGATCACATCGGCGGGCAGGACGTCGAAGGCAAAGTCGCGACCGGCGCCATCAGTCGCCAGGATGCGGCCGTTGAACGTGGTCAGCGTGAACTCCGGGCCGAGGCCGCGCACGCTGACCTTCTGTCCCTCGCCGCCGGCCGTGCGCGAGATGGCCACGCCGGTAATGTGGCTGAGCGAGTCGGCCACGTTGTCGTCGGGGAACATGCCCAGTTCGAGCGCACTGATCGAATCCTGCACGGTGCCGGCATCGCGCTTGAGTTCGGTCGAGCGCGCCATGCTGCCCCGCTCGCCGGTGACCACCACGGTGGCCAGCTCGGTGGCGGCGCGCGGCGTGGCCTGGTCAACCGGGACCGCCCGTGGGCTCGGCGTCGTGGCGGCGCTGGCAGGCGCTGTCTGGGCTGTTTGGGAGAACGCCGCCGCCGGTATCAGCAGAGCCAGGGCGACGGCACAAGACAGTGTGTTTCGGTGAAAGGAAGCGGCGTTCAAGGGCTCTCTCCTGGGGGCGCGATGGCGGACCTTGCATCTAAACAACGAAACCGAGCCTATAACATGTTTCGTTTCGTATCAATAGCGAAATACAACGAAATGCGGCATAATTTCTCCATCCATCGGAACCCTTGAATGGCCGCCACTCGCGACACCAGTCAACGACGCCTCCAGATCAGCGAACTCGTCCGCCAGCATGGAAGCGTCCAGGTCAGCAGGCTTGCCGACCGCTTCGGCGTGAGCGCGCAGACCGTGCGCAAGGACCTGCGCTACCTGGCCGAGCGCGGCGTGATGGCGCGCGCCTACGGCGGCGCGATCGACAGCGGCGTGATCGGCAACGGCAGCCCCGCCGAACCCAATTACGAAGCGAAGATCACCAGCTACCTGGCCGAGAAGCGCCGCATCGGCGTGCGCGCGGCAACCCTGATCAAGCCCGGCGATACCGTTGCCATCGACTCGGGCACCACGGCCATCCAGCTGGCCAAGGCGCTGCCGGATATCGACATCACCGTGGTCACCAATGACTACGGCGTGCTGACCGCGCTGGCATCCAAGCCGAGCATCAACCTCGTCATGCTCGGCGGCGAACTGCGCCGGCGCAACATGGCGTTCTACGGCGGGCTGACGGTCGAGGCGCTGGATGCGCTGCACGTGGACAAGCTGTTCCTCGGCGTGGACGGCTTCGACCTCGAACGCGGCATCACCACGCATTACGAGCCCGAGGCCCTGCTCAACCGCAAGATGGTGGAGGCCGCGCGCGTGGTCATTTCCATCACCGACAGTTCGAAATTCGGCAAGGTCTGTCTGCATCGCATCATCCCCGTCACCGCGTTGAACGTGTTGATCACGGACACCGGCGCACCCGAGGACATCATCCAGGCCAGCCATCAGCTCGGTTTCGAGTTGTTGCTGGCCTGAGAGCAGGGATTCGGGATTCGCAAAAGCATGAGAGCGCCGCCGCCGCAGGAGCCCGCTCGCCGGCGATGCTCCTGACGCTCCCGCAAATCCCCAATCCCCCATTCACTGCCCCGAGCTTGTCGAAGGGCCTTATCCCGGCTCAAAGGCATCGCCCGCAGGCGGGCTCCTAGGTGCCCGGCCTGACGAACACGCGCATCGCATTGCCGTAGTAGATCTTGTCGATCACCGCGCGCGGCAGCGCCAGGCCCGGCACGTCGGCGTGGATCATGTCCACGTGCTGCGTCTCGCCGGTGGCCAGGTAGCGCCAGTCGGAGCTCCACGCCGCGTGCGCCTCGCGGCGGAACTCGGCGGGGTCGGCATCGGGGCCGTAGGTCAGGTCGGTGCCGTACATCACCCGATCCTGGTAGCGGATGAAGAAGTTGCGCACCTTCTCGCGGTCGCGCACCGACTGGTATTGCACCTGGCTCATGCGCGCGGCCATGTCCACGGTGGCATCGGGAAAACGGTCGAGGAAGGCGGCGATGCGGTCGACGTCATACTCCAGGCTGGCCAGATGCGCGCCGACGAAGCGCAGCTTCGGGTGCGCGGCCACGAAGCGGTCGCGCACCGCCATCAGATCCTCGTAGCGCGGCATCTCCGGATGCAGGTGCATGTAGTACTCCGGATGCTTGCTGAAGTACTCGCGGTCGTTGTCGGTGGTCATCTGGTCCAGCGGCAACCAGCAGTTGCGCGGCTCGCCCTGGTGGTCGATCAGGGCCACGCCGAGCGCGCGCACCTGCTCGGCCACGGGCGCCAGGCCCGGATCGTCGAGCATGATCAGTTTGCCGTCGGCGCTCCGCTCCGCGAGGCCCACGTTTTTCCAGATCTTCACTGCCAAGGCGCCCGCCGCCACGTCGCGGGCAAGTTTCGCGTCGACGCGTTCGGTCCAGCCCGGCGTGCCGAACCCCTTCATCGAGAAGGTGGTGGCCCAGTGGAAATGCGCCGGGTCCCTTGCCGCCAGGGCCACGGCGGCCGCGTGCTGCCGCGCGATGCTCGGGAAGTCGGGATAGTCGACGTTGATCGACAGCAACTCGAAACCGTCCGCGCGCGCCTGTTCGAGGAATGCCGGATCGGGCGTGTTGGCGTGGACGTGGGCGTCGAACTTGCGCACCTGGCCGAAGTCGGCCATCGAATAACTTTCCGCGGCATGCCGGCTCGCCGTCGCGCAGGCGCTGGAAAGGGCTGCCGCGATGGCCAACAGGGCAAGGACGGCGGGACGGAAGATCGTGTTCATCGGTCCACCTCGGCAATATAACGAAACATTTTCGAACCATACCGAAACGAAACGCTTGCATCAAGAGCAACGGCTGACGCAGAATCGGGACGACGTCTCAAGAGGAATTCGCCATGCGCCCGATCGGACGACGCACTGTATTGAAGCTCGTGGCCGGCAGCGTGGCCGGTGGCGCGGCGTGGCTCATGCTGCCGAAGGCGCTGGCGGCATCCCGGCCTGGCTATCCCGGTGCCGGCCGCACCGATGGCGGCACCGGCGCCACCGCCGGCGATGCAGTACTGGCGATCGCCTTCGATCACCGCCTGCACACGCGCCTGGTGGTCCGCGGCAAGCCGCTCACGCCGTGGCAACCCAGCGAGAGCCTGCTGTTGGCCGATGGCGCGGTCGACGACTTCGCCATCACCGGCCACCGGGAACAACCGATCGCCGACGCGCGTCACGGCAGCGGTCACCAGTCGATCGTCACCGGCCGTTCCGGCAACCTGGAAAAGGAAGTGGCGCTGACCTTCTTCGACGGTCTTCCCGGCTTCGCCGTGCTGCAGACGCGCTACCGCAACCTGGGCAGCACCGCCGTGCAGGTCGCCGGCTGGCGCAATGCCGCGCATGAACTGGCCGAGGCGCCCGGCGGCTTCTGGAGCTTCTCCGGCACCACCCACACCGATCGCCGCGATTGGGTGCAGCCGCTGCGCGCGGGGTTCGACCAGCGCAATACGCTGGCGATGGATTCGTCCGACTACGGCGGCGGCACGCCGGTGGCCAACATCTGGCGCCGCGACGTCGGCCTGGCAGTCGGTCATGTGGAGCCGGTGGTGCGTCCGCTGGATCTGCCGGTGCGCAAGACCGACCGCGGCGCGCACATCGCGGTCGAATCGCTGCAGGCATCCGCCCTGGCGCCGGGCCAGGCCCTGGTCACCGAACGCACTTTTCTGGCGGTGCACACCGGCGATCATTTCGCGCCGCTGCTGCAGTACCGGCAATACATGCAGGCCGAGGGCCTGGAGGCGCCGCGGGCTCCGGAATCGGCCTTTGCGCCGGTGTGGTGCGCGTGGGGCTACGGCCGCGACTTCACCGTCAAGCAGATCCTGGACACGCTGCCGAAAGCGCGCGAACTGGGCTTCGGCTGGGTGGTGATGGACGACGGCTGGCAGACCAACGAGGGCGACTGGCGCATCGACAGGCGCAAGTTCCCGCGCGGCGAAGCCGACATGCGCGACTTCACCGCGAAGATACGCGCCCAGGGCATGCATCCGCGCCTGTGGATCGCGCCGCTGGCCGCCGACCCGGGCAGCGACGTGCTGCACGACCATCCCGACATGCTGCTGCTGGACCAGGACGGCGGGTTCCAGAAGGTGACCTGGTGGAACGCGCTCACTCAGTGCCCGGCCTACCAGCCCACCGTCGACTTCTACGTGGCCCTGGTGAAGAAGGTCATCGGCGACTGGGGCTTCGAGGGCATCAAGTTCGACGGCCAGCACCTCAACGCCGTGGCGCCCTGCTACAACCCCGCGCACAAGCATGCGCATCCGGGCGATTCAGTCGAAGGCTTGGCCACGTTCTGGCAGGCCATCCACAAGGCGGCGCACGAGGCCAACCCGCAGGCGGTGGTCGAGCTGTGCCCCTGCGGCACGGCTTTCGATTTCCACAACCTGCCGGCCACCGACCAGTACCCGGCGTCCGACCCGACCTCTTCGTGGCAGGTGCGCAGCAAGGGCAAGAGCATGAAGGCGCTGATGGGCTCGCGCAGCAGCTATGCGGGCGACCACGTGGAACTGTCCGATCGCGGCGACGACTTCGCCTCCACCGTCGGCATCGGCGCGATTCCCTCCACCAAGTTCACCTGGCCGAAGGACACCGAGCATCCCTCCGAGCCGCTGCCGCCGGGCGGCCTGGTCCTCAACCCGGAGAAAGAGGCGCTGTGGCGCAAGTGGGTGGCCCTGTACAAACAGCACATGCTGCCCAAGGGCGAATACCTGGGCACGCTGTACGACATCGGCTTCGACAAGCCCGAGGCGCACGCCATCGCCAAGGACGGAGCGATGTATTACGCCTTCTACGCCGACCGGTTCAACGGCAAGGTGCCCTTGCGCGGGCTTGGCGCCGGACGCTACAAGGTGCGCGACCTGTTCAACGAAGTCGACCTTGGCGAGGTGGAGGCCACTGCGGCGAACCTGCCGGTGGCGTTCAGGCACTTCGTGCTGCTGCAGGCCACGCCGCTGGGGACGCCGGCATGAGCCTGGCCGCCAGTGCGATCGCCGCGCCGCGCCGTCGCCCCTGGCTGGTTTTCGCCGTCGCCACCGTCGCGCTGTGGGGCGTGTGGGGCGCGCTGTCGCCGCTGTCGGCCGAGCACGGTTTTCCCGAAACGCTGGTGTACTGCGTGTGGGCGCTGACCATGATCCCGCCGGCGCTGTACATCCTGTGGCGCAGCGGCTGGACGCTGGAGCATTCACCGCGCGCGATCGGCTACGGCATGGCCATCGGCCTGCTCGGTGCCGGCGGGCAGATGCTGCTGTTCCACACGCTGACCATCGGGCCGGCGTATTTCGTGTTTCCGATCATCTCGCTGTCGCCGGTGGTGACGATCGCCCTGTCCTTTGCGTTCCTGCGCGAGCGCACCGGCTGGAGCGGCGCGCTGGGCATCGTGCTGGCGCTGGTGGCATTGCCGATGCTGGACCTGTCGTTCGGCCGCAGCGCCGGCGGCGGACTGGGCTGGTTCCTGCAGTCGCTGCTGATCATGCTGGCCTGGGGCGTGCAGGCGTACTTCATGCGCCTGGCCAACCACACCGTGCGCGCCGAGAGCATCTTCTTCTACATGATGCTGGGCGGCCTGCTGCTGGCGCCGGTGGCGCTGGCGATGACCGACTGGTCGCAGCCGATCAACACCGGCATCGACGGCCCGTGGATGACCGCCGCGATCCAGTTGCTCAACGCCATCGGCGCGCTGACCCTGGTCTACGCCTTCCGCCACGGCAAGGCGATCGTGGTGGCGCCGCTGACCAATGCCGGTGCCCCGCTGGTGACCGCCGCGCTGGCGCTGGTGTTCGCCAGCATCGTGCCGGGCCCGCTGAAAATGATCGGCCTGGTGCTGGCCCTGATTGCCTCGTTGCTGCTGGCACTCGAACCCGAGGCCGTGGCCGAAGCCGAGGGCGATCCCGACGTTTCCACCCCCTCCCCCGAATGGACTCCGTCCCCATGCACGTCCTCTCCGAGCTCATCGCCCGTCACAAGCAGGGACACGCCGGTGGCGTGACCTCGATCTGTTCCGCGCATCCCCTCGTGATCGAAGCCGGCCTGCGCCACGCGCAACGCACGGGACAGGCATTCGTGCTGTTCGAGGCCACCTGCAACCAGGTCAACCAGGACGGCGGCTACACCGGGATGAAGCCGGCCGATTTCGTCGCCTTCGTGCATGCGATCGCCGACCGCGTCGGCTTCGACCGCGCGCGCATCGCGCTGGGTGGCGATCACCTGGGGCCCAACCCGTGGACGTCGCTGAACGCGGACGCGGCGATGGACAAGGCCGAGGTGATGGTGGCCGCGTACGTGGCCGCCGGCTTCCGCAAGATCCACCTGGACTGCTCGATGGCCTGCCGCGGCGATCCCGAGCCGCTGCCGGAGGCGGAGATCGTGCGCCGTGCGGTACGCCTGTGCCGGGCCGCCGAGGTCGCTCACGCGCAGGCCGGCGGCGAGGCGCCGGTGTACGTGATCGGCACCGAGGTACCGGTGCCCGGCGGTGCCACCGAGGCCATCGAAGGCCTCGCCGTGACCACGCCGCAAGCCGCGCTGGCCACGATCGAGGCGCATCGCCAGGCCTTCGCCGCCGCGGGGCTGGACGCCGCATGGCAACGCGTGATCGCCTCCGTGGTGCAACCGGGCGTGGAGTTCGATCACCACGACGTGGTGGATTACGACCCGTCGAAAGCGCGCGAACTGAGCCACGCCATCACCGGCGTGCCGGGCATGGTGTTCGAGGCGCACTCGACCGACTACCAGACCCGCGACGCGCTGGCGGCGCTGGTACGCGATCATTTCGCCATCCTCAAGGTCGGCCCCGGCCTGACCTTCGCCCTGCGCGAGGCGCTGTGGGCGCTGGACGCGATCGAGCAGGAGTGGATCGGGGATGCGCGTCGGGCACGCCTGCGCGAGGTAACCCTGGCGCGCATGCGCGAGCAGCCCGGCTACTGGCGACGCTACTACCACGGCGAGGGCCACGCGCTGACCATCGACCTGCAATACAGCCTCAGCGACCGCATCCGCTATTACTGGCCGGACCCGGTGATCGAGCAGGCCTGCCAGCGCCTGTTCGACAACCTGCGCGCGACCCCGCCGCCGCTGCCGCTGATCAGCCAGTTCCTGCCGCACGCGCTGCGCGCGCTGCGCACCGGCGGCGCGACCAACGACCCGCTCTCCCTGACCATGGCACACATCAGTGCCGCACTCGACGACTACCACCATGCCTGCCATGACCATGACATCCACTGAATACCTGGGCGCGTCCGAGTCCGAGCTGACCGCCGCGGGCGCGCTCTGCACCGCACGCGAGATCGAGCAGCAGCCACGGATGCTGCAGCGGACCCACGCGCTGGTGGCCGGGCTGCATGCGCAGATCCGGGCGTTTGCCGGCCCGCTGATCGACGACCCTGCCGCGCGGGTGATCCTGACCGGCGCCGGCAGCTCGTCCTATATCGGCCAGTGCGTGGCGCCGCTGCTGGACCGCCGGCTGGCCGCCCGCGTGGACGCGGTGCCGACCACCGACATCGTGTGCGCCCCGCGCTTGTATCTGGAGCCGGAACAGCCACTGCTGCTGGTCTCCTTCGGCCGTTCCGGCAACAGCCCCGAAAGCCTGGCCGCGGTGGAACTCGCCGAGTCCCTGGTGCGCGACGTGCGCCACCTGGCGATCATCTGCAATGCCGACGGTGCGCTGGGCAAGGCGCCGGTTGCCCGTTCGATGACCCTGCTGCTGCCGGCCGAGACGCACGACGCCGGCTTCGCCATGACTTCCAGCTTCAGCTGCATGATGTACGCGGCCATGGCCGCGTTGTTGCCAACCGGCAGCATGGACGCGCGCATCGACGCCATTGCCGATGCCACCGCGCGGGTCATCGCCGGATCGCTGCCGGCACTGAACGAGCTGGCGCGCGGCCAGTACGACCGCGTCGCCTACCTCGGCAGCGGCGTCTTGCAGGGGCTGGCCCGCGAGGCGGCGCTGAAGCTCGGCGAGCTCACCAATGGCGCGGTGGCGACCTGCTTCGAGTCGCCGCTGGGTTTCCGCCACGGGCCCAAGACCTTCGTCACCGAACACGCCCTGGTGATGGTCTTCGTGTCCAACGACCCGCTGACCCGCCGCTACGACCTCGACCTGGTGGACGAGCTGCGTCGCGACGGCCGCGCGGCGCGCATCATCGAGGTGAACGCCCAGCCGCGCGCTGCCGCGGGCGCCGACGGCATCACGGTGCCGGCGATGGCCGATGCCGCCGATGCGGATCTGCTGTGGCCGTACCTCGCCATCGCGCAGATCCACGCCTTCCTCCGTTCGCGCGCCATCGGCGTGACGCCCGACAATCCCAACCCCGCGGGCCTGGTGAACCGCGTCGTGCAGGGCGTGCGCCTGTACGCTCTGAGCGCATGAATCGGGTGACTTACCTGGGCGTGGACGGCGGCGGAACGAAAACGCGTTTCGCCCTGATCGACGCTGACGGCCGACTGCTCGGCGAAGCGGAGCTCGGCACGACCTACCATCCCCATGTCGGGCTGGACGGCGTGCGTGCCATCCTGGCCGAGGGCGTGACCGCGGTGCTGGGCACCGCCGGCCGGACCCTGGCCGACATCGGCCATGCCTTCTTCGGGCTGCCCGCCTACGGCGAGGACAGCCGCGCCACCGCGCTGTTGCAGGCGTGCCCCGCGGCGATCCTCGGCCACGACCGCTACACCTGCGACAACGACATGGTGTGTGGCTGGGCCGGCTCGCTGGGCTGCGCCGACGGCATCAACATCGTCGCCGGCACCGGTTCGATCGGCTATGGCCAACGCCAGGGCCTCGCGGCCCGCGCCGGCGGCTGGGGCGAGGCGTTCTCCGATGAAGGCTCGGCCTACTGGATCGCCATGCGCGGACTCAACGCCTACTCGCGCATGAGCGACGGGCGCCTGCCCCGCGGCCCGCTGCACGCGATCCTCAACGCGCACTTCCAGCTCGACAACGACCTGGACATCTGCGCCCATGTCTACGGCGGCAACTCCTACGCCCGCGGCGACCTGGCGCAGCTCTCGCGCCAGGTGGCCGAGGCGGCACGGGCCGGCGACGGCGTGGCCGCCACCATCTTCCGCGACGCCGGCCACGAGCTGGCCGGCATCTGCGACGCACTGCGACTGGCCCTGCACTTCGAAGCCGGCGAAACCGTACCGGTGTCCCATTCCGGCGGCGCCTTCAATGCCGACGAACTGCTGCTGGCACCGCTGCGCGAGGCGCTTGCCGCCGCAAGCACGGATTTCGACCTGCGGCCGCCGTTGCACGCGCCGCATTACGGCGCCGCGCTCTACGCGGCCCGGCTCGCCGGCCACCCGGTGCAGGCGGCAACGCGGGCTGCCGTCGCCCCCTGAGCGAGACTGTCCGGTTCGCCGCGGACTTTTGCCGGGACCGCCCTACAAGCCTTTCGCCGCCTGCGCCACCGCGCGGAACAACGCGCGGCCCTTGTTCATCGTCTCCTCCCACTCGGCGGCGGGGTCGGAGTCGAACACGATGCCTGCGCCGGCCTGCACGTGCAGGCGGCCGCCGTGGATCACCGCGGTGCGGATCGCGATGGCGGTGTCGGCGTCGCCCCACCAGCCGATCCAGCCGATCGCGCCGCCGTAGATGTTGCGCTTGTGCGGTTCCAGCTCCTGGATGATCTCCAGCGCGCGCACCTTCGGCGCGCCGGAAAGCGTGCCGGCAGGGAAGGTCGCCTTGAGCACGTCCATGTAGCTCAGGCCTTCGCGCACCGTACCCTGCACCTGCGAGACGATGTGCATCACGTGCGAGTAGCGCTCTATCGCGAACGAGTCGCCCACTTCCACGCTGCCGGTCTCGCTGATGCGGCCGAGGTCGTTGCGGCCGAGGTCGATCAGCATCACGTGTTCGGCGCGCTCCTTCGGATCGGCCAGCAACTCCGCTTCCAGCGCGCGGTCCTCTTCCTCCGTGGCGCCGCGCTTGCGCGTGCCGGCGAGCGGGCGCACCACCACCTTGCCGCCCTTCAACCGCGCCAGGATCTCCGGCGAGGAACCCACGATCTGGGTGTCGCCGAGATCGACGAAGTACATGTAGGGCGAGGGATTCATCGCGCGCAGCGCGCGGTACACGTCCACCGGCCGCGCGTTGAAGCGCACGGAAAGGCGCTGTGACGGCACCACCTGGAAGATGTCGCCGGCGCGGATGTATTCCTTCGCGCGCTCGACCATCGCCTCGAACTCGTCCCTGGTGAACGAGGACTTGAAGTCGCTCTCGTCCAGCGCGACCGACTGGGTCAGCTGCGGATACGAGGCGCCGCCCTGGCGCAGCCGATGGACCAGCGCATCGAGCCGTCGCTGCGCCTGCGCGTAGGCGTGCGGCTGCGACGGATCGGCGTGCACGATCAGGTACAGCCGGCCCTTGAGGTTGTCGAATACCGCCACCTCCTCGGCCAGCATCAGCAGCACGTCGGGCGTGCCCAGCTCGTCGAGGCGGTCCCACTGCGCCAGCCGCGGCTCGATGTAGCCGATCGTCTCGAAACCGAAGTAGCCGACCAGGCCGCCGGTGAATGCGGGCAGTTGCGGCAACTGCGGCACGTCGTACTGCGCGCGCAGCTTCTCGATCTCCGCCAGCGGATCGTCGAGATGGCGGCGCTCGGTGATCTCGCCGGAATCCTCCACTTCCAGCTCATGCCCGCGCAGGCGGAACACCCGCTTCGCCGGCAGGCCGATGATCGAATAACGCCCCCAGGTGGCGCCGCCCTCGACCGACTCGAACAGGAAGGTATACGGACCGTCGGCGAGCTTCAGGTACACCGACAGCGGCGTGTCGAGGTCGGAGAACACCTCGCGCACCAGCGGGATGCGCGTGTGACCGCGGGCGGCCAGCGCGTCGAATTCGTTTCGGCTGATGGGGTCGGGAGAGCTCACGGGTCGCGGTTCCGGGTGGTCACGAAGGGGAAACGAACATTGTAGGCCAAGCGCAGGCGCCGCCGCGGCGCGCTTGATACGCTGGTGGCGGCGGTCTACTCTCGACGGTCGGGCTACAGGGGACCGTGCGTGGATCAGTATTGCGTCGTAGTGTGCGGCTTGCGGGCCGGTGCGTCGGACGAGGCGTCGACGTGGGCGCCGGTGGCGGCCGCGCTGAGGATGGAGCACGACGAATTTTCCCGGCGCGTGGTCGCCGCGCTGCCGCGGATCGTGCGCCAGCAACTGGACCGCTCCAGCGCCGAGCGCATCGCGCAGTTGCTGCAGGGCCTGCACGTCGATGCCCACGCGCTCCCCGGCGACGAAGAACTGGCGTACATCGACCGCGACGGCAGCAGCCGCGGGCCGTTGCCGCGGTCGGCGCTGGACGCGTTCATCGCGCCGGGCGAGTCGTATCGGCTGCACGGCAGCCTGGCATGGCAGATCTGGCCGGAGCCGCTGGAGTACGAGTCCTCGCCCCCGCCGGCACAGGCATTCGACGAGGTGATGGCCGCGCCCGTCGACGAAGCCTTCGCCGCGGCGCCCATCGAGCCGCTCGACGATGAACCGCCTGCGCCCGCGGCCGTGAGCGCGTCGCCCGGCCTGCCGCCGCCATTGCCCACCGCGTCGTCGCCCGCGGCCGTCGAGCCGCCGGTGCCTGGCGACGAGATGGCGACAGACGATGCCCTGATCAATCCGTCGTCGGACGAGCCCGTCGGCGAAGCCGACGTCGCCGCCCCGCCAGCCGAGACCACAAGCCACCCGCCACGACGCTCGCGGCTGGGTCGCATGTTGCTGCTGCTGGCACTCGTCGGCGTGGCCGCGTGGGCTTATCTGAATTGGGGCGCCGATACGCACGTCGACGATTCCCCGCCGGCGGCAGCGGTCGGCCATGCGCAGCCGGCGAACAGCACCACCGCGGCAGCGGCAGCGGCAGCGGCGACTTCGGCCGCGGCAGCGCCCGCCATGGCCGCGTCCACCCCGACGGCAAGCGCCAGTTCGACGCCCGCGGCGGCGACGTCGGTCCCGGCCTCCGGCGGCACGGCGGCCTTGCCTGCGGCGGCCGCGACCACGGCGGCACCGGCAGCGGCATCCAGCGCGGCGCCCGCTGCATCGGCCAGCGCCGTGCCGGCGCATGCGGCCAGCGCGATGGCCACGCCCACCACGCCCGCGGCGGCGGGCTCGTCAGCGCGGGGCTGAAGCTCAGGCGGTTTCGGTCACCGGCTCCACTGCCGGCGCGGCATCCGCCGCCATGTCTGCCGACGCCTCCGCACCACCGGCGAGCGCGAGCAAGGCCTGGTTCTCGCGCATCACCTCGCGCAAGGCCAGCAGCGCACGCACGTTGCGTTCCAGCTCGGCGATCGAGATCGGGAAGAAACCGTCGTCGCGGTCGCTGACCACCCAGCTGCGCGCACGCGCCAGGTCGACCGGGATCTGCGCGGCATGCAACGCCTCGACCACATCCGCGGGACGCAACTCGGCCAGCTCGCACACCAGTCGCCACAGCCAGTTCATGCGTTGCGGATCGGTGGCACGCAACAGCGGCGGGCGGCGATAGGGTTGCCGGCTGAGATTGGGGACATCCATGGCGACATTTCCGCGGGAAGCCGAGATGTCCGGATAGCGGCACACGGCGGCGAAGCTTTAACCGCCCAGCCGCTGCCGCGGCATGCCGCGCAGGGTGAGGGTGAACGCCACGCCGCTGCCGTCGTCGAGATTGCGCGCGCTGACGCTGCCGCCATGGCGCTCGGCGACCAGGCGCACCACGTACAAGCCCAGGCCCAGGTGCGGCGCCTCGCCGGGCACCGCCTTGTCGCGCAGGCTGACCAGCGAATCGAACAAGCGGCCCTGCATCGCCGCGGGCAGCGGCGGGCCCTGGTTGGCCAGCTCGATCTCGGCGCCACCGTCGAGCGCACGCAGGCTCAGCCGCAGCCAGCCCTGCGCGGGGGTGAACGAGAGGGCGTTGTCGAACAGCTTGTCCAGCGCCTGCGCGATCAGTTCCGGCGCGCCGTGCAGCGGCAGCGGCGCATCCGGCAGGCGGCAATCGAGCCGGCGCGTGCCGACCAGCGGGCGGTAGCCGTCGGCGCAGCCGCGCACCACGTCGCACAGGTCGACATCCTCGGGCTCGGCCGCTTCGATCGAGCGCTCCATCCGGCTCGACTCGCTCATCGCCCGCACCAATGCGCCCAGCCGCGCCACCCCGTCGCGGGCGCGTTCCAGGTAGGGCTTGGCCGGCTCCGGCAGCGCGGCGTGCTGCTGCAGCGCGTGTTCCAGGTTGTCCAGCGAGGACTTCACGATCGCCAGCGGCGTGTTCAACTCGTGCGACAGCTTCGAGGCGAGCGTGCGCAGGTAATCGGTGTAGCTGCCCACGGCCACGAACAGCTTCTCGAAGCTGCGGGCGAGATCGCCGATCTCGTCCGGTGCGTCGATCATCGGGAAGCGGTCCGGATTCAATTGGCCGTCCAGACGTCCATCGTTGCGCTGCGCCCGCTCGACGGCATTGCGCAGCCGCGCCAGGCGCAGGCTGAGCCGGGTGGCGAACGCCAGCAGGATGCCGCCGGCCAGCAGCAGCACGACGAAGCTGGTCAGCAGCACGCCGAAGAGCGCGCGGTTGGCCAGCAGCGGCACGGTGCGACTGGACTGCTCCAGCAGCAGCACGCCCTCGACCTGGCCGGCCCGCTCGATCGGCACCGCCGCGGCGAGCACCACGCTGCCGCGCTCCTCGCCGTGGCGCCAGCGGCTGACCGCATGGCCGGCGCGCGCCTGCTCCACTTCGCGGGTATCCAGCCGCGGCACGTCCTGTGCCCACAGGTTGGCGTCGTCCAGGCGAGTGGCCAGCAGCGAGCGATAGACCAGCGAGGCAAACCAGCCCGGGTCACGCTCGGCCGCGCTGCTGCCATGCAGGCGGCCGCTGCGCGCGAGCAGCCAGCCGGCCGGTGACAGCACGCGCGCCTGCACACCTGTCGGCACCAGCTGCGCCAGCTCGCCGGACAGCACCGCCGAGTAGCGGCGCAATGGGCGCGACTCGACGGCCTGCCGATCGCCGCCGCTGCTGGCGTCATAGGCGCCGATACCCAGGCGGCTCGGCGCCGGTTGCCTCGGCAGGCGCAGCTCGACCTGGTAGCCGCTGCCGTCCTCCTGCCAGCTCGCGCCGAGCTGATCGGGCAGGCCGGGCACCGGCGGGTCCAGCGGCAATGCCTGCAGCGGCCCCGGTGCCGCGCTGGCCAGCAGGTAGCGCCGCTGGCCGGCGGCGTTGCCGAGGGCGAGAATCAGATGGTCGGCCAGCAGCGCGTTCGCGTCTTCGGCATCGGCGCGGGTGCGGTGGGTGTCGGCCATCTGCGCATGCAGGTAAAAGCCGTCCGCATCCTCGGCCAGCAACAGCTGTCCGCGTCGCGCGAACGGCTGGCTCCATGGCGTCAGCGGTGCCCAGTCGTCGCCGTAGCCGTCGACGGTGATCGGCGTGGGCGCCTCCTGCACGTACCAGCTCGGGCCGTCGGCCGGCGGCAACGCACGGGTCACCACCAGGCTGCGCGCCACCACCTGCGCCGAGGCCACCAGGGCCTGGGCCTGGCCGTCGCGCAGCAGCGACTCCATCTGGCGCACGTCGAACCAGCCGGCCACCGGCAGCGCCAGCGTGCACAGCGCCACCAGCAGCAGCTTGCGACGCAGGCTCATGCCGCTCCGGTCCGTCGCTCAGCGGGCATCGGCCGGTGCCGTGGCACGCTGGTAGCGCGAGGCCATCACCACCCGCATGAAGTCATCCAGTAGCGCGCGCCGCGTGGGGTCGCCGTCATCGAAGGCCATCGACCAGCTGTAGCGGATGCCGCTGGCCTGGCCCGGGTCGCAGAACACCAGCACGTCGTCCACGTGGTCGCTGCCTTCGTAGACGCTGGCCTCGCAGGACATGTGCGGATGGCGCACGGCGAAGCTGGCGGCCTTGCCGGCGGGGTCGAGCTGGAGGTAGCGCTTCCGGTCGGCCTGCACCTCGGCGGCCAGGCTGCTCAGCACGCGCGGCCACACGTTCAGCACCATCACCCGCTGCGGCTTGCCGCTCCACTCGCCCTGGTACAGCACCGCGTTGACGCCGATCGCCTGGGCGTAGGTGCAACAGTCGCGCGTCCAGCCCGGCGGCGATGCCACCGCGATCGTCCAGGCCGGCGCGTTGCCGTCGCGGGCGCCGCGGGCCAGCACGTCGTCGTCGGTACCGGTCGCCCAGGTCAGCGCCGCGCAGAACAACAGCGCCAGCGCCACGCACAGACGCGCGCTCACGGTTTCCACCGGTAGCCCACGCCATGCACCGTCTCGATCGCGTCGAACTCGGGCGCCACCGCCACGAACTTCTTGCGGATGCGCTTGATGTGCGAGGTGATGGTGGCGTCGTCCACCACCAGCTCCGCCTCGCGCATCAGCTGGTCGCGGTTCTTCACGTGGCCGGGGAAGCGCACCAGCGTGTGCACCATCCAGAACTCGGTGACGGTGAGCGGGATTTCCGCGCCGTTCCAGGTGATGCGCATGCGCTCGGACTCCAGCTTCAGCGGGCCGTGCTCGAGCACCGTCTCGCTGGAGGCGGGCGCCTTCAGCGACTCGATCCGGCGGAACAGCGCGGCAATGCGCGCGGCCAGCTGGTGCAGGCTGGTGTCCTTGCTGAGGTAGTCGTCCGCGCCCAGCCGCAAGCCGGAGATCACGTCGAAATCCGAATCGCGCGCGGTGAGGAAGATCAGCGGCAGCGTCGACGATTTCGCGCGCAGTTCGCGGCACAGGTCGAAGCCGCCCTCCGGTTCGTCGCCCAGGCCGATGTCGATGATGACCAGCTCGGGCAACTTCATCGCGAACGCGCTGGACGCTTCCTGGCGCGAACCGTAGCCGCGCGCGTCGTAGCCGAAACGGTTCAGCGCCTCGACGTAGTTGGCGCGGATCAGCGGTTCGTCCTCGACGATGGCAATGCTGCGGCCCATGGCGCACTCCTTGGATGATGGCTGCAGCGTGCTATGCGCGCCGCGCGGGCGCAAGCGGTCGCAGCACGCTGCCAGCGATTTGCCACAAGCCGGCGGCAAATCGCCCGGCAGCGGCCGGCGCACGCGCCGCGACGGAGGCTTTGATGTGATCCACGCACTCCATCACGAGGTCACTCATGGACACCCGCCGCAACGAACACGACCCCCGCGCCGAACTGCACGGCTTCGAGCCGCTGCGCACCGGCCTGGCGCTGGGCGCCCTGCTGCTGGGCCTGTTGGTCGGCTTCTTCTGAAGGAGGCGCGCCATGTCCCGTCATCTGTCCAGACTCGATCCGTTTGCCGTGGTGGAAGTCGTCCGCGCACCCGGCGCGAAAGGAATCGCGCCGGGTGCGGCCCGGGACGACACCGATCCCGACTGGCAACCGCTGTAACCGTGGTCCTCCCCCTGGTGGTTGCTTGCCCCTCGCTTGCGAGGGGCTTTTTTTCGTGCGCGTGCTGCCCGCCCTTTGCCACGACTGGCCCGAACGCCGCCGCCGGCGCGGCTCCCGCGCGACCTTCACGCGTGCGGCAATGCCATCGTGGCTCGGGCCACAGGAGGACACCGACATGCATGCAGTAATACGGCTTTCGCGCACATGGCGTCACTGGTTGATGGTCGGCAGTCTGATGCTGGCCGCCGGACTGGGCCTCGATGCGGTGTGGCTGCACGCCCGGGTCGCGCTGGCGCAATGGCTGAACATGCGCGCGCAGGCTCGATCCAGCCGGCTGCGGCCGCGATCCGCACAGCGAACCTGAACGACACAGTTGGCAAATTGAGCCTCGCCGCGGGAACCAATCGGCAGGTACCGGGTCGGACCTGATGATTGGCGTGCGTTCCTCTTTGCCGTGGAACCTGCCGGTGCGAGGTTTGCGAGCTCCCTGGCGGACTTTCGCGCCGGCACGCGCCAATCCATGGTGTTTTCCCCCTTGCGTCCCCGACGACGTTTATCCCGGTGCCTCCCTCCTGGCGCCGGGATTTTTTCTTTGTGCCGTCTGGCCAGGCGATCGCCTTGCGCATGGCGGCGGATATCCTCAACCGATCGCCTTGCGCATGGCGGCGGGCATCCTCACCCGATCGCCTTGCGCATGGCGGCGATCTCGGCCGCGTAATCCTTCGCGTGGAAGATCGCCGAGCCGGCCACGAAGGTGTCGGCGCCGGCGGCGGCGATCGCGCCGATGTTGTCGGCGGTGACGCCGCCGTCGACTTCCAGCCGGATCGCACGGCCGCTGGCTTCGATCCGCTCACGCGCCTGGCGCAGCTTCTCCAGCGTGCCAGGGATGAACTTCTGCCCGCCGAAACCGGGGTTCACCGACATGATGAGGATCATGTCGAGCTTGTCCATCACGTAGTCGAGATGGTCCAGCGGCGTGGCCGGGTTGAACACCAGCCCGGCCTGGCAGCCGGATTCCCGGATCAGCCCCAGCGTGCGGTCGACATGCTCGCTCGCTTCCGGATGGAAGCTGATCAGGCTGGCGCCGGCCTTGGCGAAATCCGGCACGATGCGATCGACCGGCTTGACCATCAGGTGCACGTCGATCGGCGCCGTGATGCCGTACTTGCGCAACGAGGCGAGCACCATCGGCCCGATCGTGAGGTTCGGCACGTAGTGGTTGTCCATCACGTCGAAATGCACCCAGTCCGCCCCCGCGGCGAGCGCCGCGGCGGTGTCCTCGCCCAGCCGGGCGAAATCGGCGGCGAGGATGGACGGGGCGATGATGGCGCTTTGCTTGCTCATAAGCCGGGAATCGGGAATCGGGAATCGGGAATCGGGAATCGGGAATCAGGAAGATTATGAAGCCTGACGCGGCAAATGCCACCGCAAAGCCGCTTCTGCCATTCCCCATTCCCTATTCCCCATTCCCGGCCCCATCATTTGAATCCCCGTGCTTCCTTGATGCGGTCGTAGGCGGCGTTGATCTCGCTGGCGCGCGACTCGGCGCGCTTGCGCATGTCTTCGGGCAGGTCGCCGAGGCGGTCGGGGTGGTGCTCGGAGATCAGCTTGCGGTAGGCGCGCTTGATGGCGCGCTCGTCGGCGTTGCGGTCGATGCCCAGCACGGCATAGGGATCGGGCCCTTGCGGCGTGCGTTGCGGCGGCACGTAGCCGCCGCCATTGCCGTACTGCTGGCGGCCGCCGCGCGGGCCGCCCGCGCCCTGGTTCCAGGCGTAGCCCTTCATCGCCATCAGCGCCATCAGCTCCATGTCGCTGACGCGCAGCGCGAAGGCGAGCTGGCGCAGGATCGACATCTTCTCCGGCCCCGGGTTGCCCTCGGACAGTACCGTCTCGATCACCACGTCCAGCACCGGGAACGCGTGGTCGCGGCGCAGGCCGACCCAGCTGCGCAGCTCGGCGATGGTGCGGGTGACGTCGAACTCAGGCTGCTTGCCCGCATTGAAGCTGGCCACGGCCTGCGCGCGCTGCTCGGCGGTCAGGCCCATGCGCGTCATCAGCCGCTCGGCCACCGCGATCTCGGCCTCGGAGACGCGACCGTCGGACTTGGCCACCGCGCCAAGCAGGGTGAACAGCGGGCCGACGAAACCGCCGGCCTCGGGCGTGGCCTGGCGGCGCTGGCTGTGGCGCAGGTTGTCGAAGATGAAACCGAGCACCGCGCCCACCACCGCGCCCGGCATGTGGCCGACCAGCAGGCCGAAGATGCCGAACCAGATCGTGTAGGTGAAACTCATGGCTGCACCTGCGCCGGCGCGGCTGCCTGCGCGCTGTACCAGCGTGCCAGCGCATCGAGCTCGGCGGCGTTCAGCGGGCCGATCGCCGCGCGCATCACCGGCACGTCGCGGCGGCCGTCGCGGTACTGCTTGAGCGCATCGCGCAGATAATCCAGCCGCTGCCCGGCCAGGTTCGGCACGCCGGGCACGTGCGCCTGCCCGGTCTCGCCGTGGCAGGCCGCGCAGAGGCCGAGCCGGCCGGGCCGGGAGGCAGATTGGGCAAGGCTGGGCGAGGCGGCCAGGCAAAGCGCCGCGATCAGGAATATTCGCATCGGCAACACATGGGGCCAAAGGATGCCAATTCTAGCAGTGCGCCCGATCGGCCCGGCGGCACGCTCCCGGCGCCGTGCCGGCAGTCGCTACAATAGACATTTGCCGCCTCGTGGAACCCGCCGTGCCCACCACCCTGCCCCAATCGAACCTGCCTGGCCTCGAGCTGATCCATCGCGGCAAGGTGCGCGATGTCTACGCGCTGGATGATCAGCGGCTGCTGATGGTGGCCACCGACCGGTTGTCGGCGTTCGACGTGGTGATGCCCAACCCGATCCCGGGCAAGGGCGAGATGCTCACCCAGATCTCCAACTTCTGGTTCGGCAAGACCGCGCACCTGGTACCGAACCACCTGCTCGACGTGCCGCTGGCCGAGGTGCTGCCGCCCGGCACCGACCTCAAGCTGTACGAGAAGCGCGCGGTGGTGGTGCGGCGGCTGAAACCGGTGCCGGTGGAATGCATCGCCCGCGGCTACCTGATCGGCTCGGGCTGGAAGGATTACCAGGCCAGCGGTGCGCTGTGCGGCATCGCGCTGCCGACCGGCCTGAAGCAGGCGCAGCAGTTGCCCGAACCGATCTTCACGCCCTCGACCAAGGCGGCGGTGGGCGACCACGACCAGAACGTCAGCTTTGACGCCGTGGTGGACGCGGTCGGCGCCGACCTCGCCGGGCAGGTGCGCGACGCCACGCTGGCGATCTACCGCTGGGCCGCCGCCTATGCGGCCGAGCGCGGCATCATCATCGCCGACACCAAGTTCGAGTTCGGCACCGATGCGAGCGGCAAGCTCTACGTGATGGACGAGATGCTCACCCCGGATTCCTCCCGCTTCTGGCCGGCCGACGAATACCGCACCGGCATCAGCCCGCCCAGCTACGACAAGCAGTTCGTGCGCGACTGGCTGGAGACGCAGCACTGGAACAAGACCGCACCCGGCCCGGTGATCCCGGACGAGGTGATCGCACGCACCGCGGCCAAGTATGCCGAGGCGCTGCACAAGCTGGCCGGCATCCGGCTCGACTGAGGTTTCATCGAGGGGGAACGCTCATGCGCACCATGCAGGACTGGCTCGACAGTTACAGCAGCGACCACCAGAACCCGACCAACCAGATGTTCCACTGGTTCTGCGTGCCGCCGATCGTGTGGTCGGTGATCGCGCTGCTGTGGGCGGCCCCGGTGCCGTTCACCGCGCTGCGCCCCGGTTCGTGGGCGGTGCTGGTGATGGTGCTGGCGTTCTACTGGTACTGGAAGCGCTCGCACCGGCTCGCGGCGGGCCTGCTGATCGCGTTCGCCGTGCTGGGCCTGTTCACCAACTTCCTGTACTGGCGGCTGGGCGCGCCGGCGCTGGCGTGGTGGGCGGTCGGCGTGTTCGTGGTGGCCTGGATCGGCCAGTTCATCGGCCACAAGTACGAAGGCCGCAAGCCCAGCTTCCTCACCGATCTGTCCTACCTGCTGGTCGGCCCGGCGTGGCTGATGGCCAAGCTCTATCGCAAACTGGGACTCCGCCAGATCACATGAATACCGCACTTGCCGTGACCAGCACCCTGCTCTGGTGGGTGCTCTACAGCAGCATGGCGGCGCTGGTGTTCGCGCTGATCGGCTGGTCGGTGCTGCGCTGGACCGAGCGCTGCGCGGTGGTGTTCAACCGCGTCTACCTCGCCTGCCTGCTGTGGACGATGCTCGGACTGTTGCTGGTGTTCCTGGTGGCCGTCTGCGAAGGCGCGGTGCATCCACCCTACGGCGGCCTGCTGCACTCGGGCCTGCTGCGCGTCGCGCTGGTGCTGGACATGCTGCTCGGCGCGGTCCTGCTGTGGCGGCTGGTGCCGCGCATCGACGCCCGCCGCATCCGCCCCGGCAGCGCCTGCATGGCGGTGGCCGCGAGCATGGCGATCGGGTTCGGCGTGGCCAGCACGCTGGTGTGATCCTCGACCCATGGCGGAGGCGGCCGGCGCCCCCGCCATGCATCGAGGCTCAGTGCAGGCCGAACAGCGCCGCGCCAAACACCATCGCGAAGATGAAACCGATGATCAGCGCCAGCACGATGCCGATCACCATGTTGACCAGCTCGACCACGCAGGCCTTGCCGAAGCCGATCTGGCTGCCGTCCGCGGCCAGCAACAGGTAGTTCACCACGACGGCACCGACGAGGAAGGTCACGATCAGCGACAGCACGCTGCTGTGCACCACCATGCCGAGGATCAGTGTCACCACGAACACCCCGACATAGGTCAGCACCACGGCACCCAACGCACGCAGGTAGGACGGCATGAAACCGACCACCAGGCGAAAGGACACGGCCAGCACCAGCGCGCCAAGCGCGATGCCCACGACGATCATGATCAAGATGGCGAACAGGCCCATGCCGGCCAAGGCGGCAAACGTAGAAGTACCCATAAAATCCCCTGCATTGCGATGGAAGGAAAACCGCCCGGTGGCATCCCCATGCCTGGCCGGGCGGCGGCTCCAGCCTAACCGATTCCCTGCGCGGCGGCAGCGCCGGAGTCAGCGGAAATCGCGCGAGCGACTGTCCAGCTCGCCCAGCCACGCACTCATGTCGGTGAGCCGCCGGGCGATCAGGTGGGCCACGCCGTCGACGCACTCCCACTGCCCTTCCACCCCGAGCAGGCGCGCCTCCAGATACGCGCGCCGCTGCCGCTCGGCCACCTGGTTCCACACCACCACGTTGATCGCGCCGTGCTCGTCTTCGATGGTGATGAAGGTGACGCCGCTGGCGGTCTGCGGGCGCTGGCGCTGGGTGACCAGGCCGGCGGCGCGCACCGTGCTCTGGTGCGCTTGGCCGCGCAGGCTGCGCGAGTCGGTGAAACGCGCCGCGCGCAGGCGCGGGCGGATCAGTTGCAGCGGATGCGGGCCGAGGCTGAGTCCGGTGCGCGCATAGTCCGACTGCAGGTTTTCCGCCACCGACGGCACCGGCAGCACGACAGCCTCTTCCGCCGGACTGGCGCGCCCGAACAACGGCAGCTGCGATTCGACCCCGGCCACCGCCCACTTCGCGCGATGCCGATGACCCGCCAGGCCACGCAAGGCGCCCGCCTCGGCCAGCAGCTCCTGCTGGCGGCGGTCGATGCCGGTGCGGGCGCACAGATCCGTCACGTCGACGAAGGCACGCGCGGCGCGCGCCGCCGAAATCCGCTCGGCCACGTCTTCGCGAAAACCGCGCACCTGCCGCAGGCCGAGCCGCAGCGCCGGCTGCCCTTCCCGCGCGTCGTCCTCCAGCGTGCAGTCCCAGTCGCTGTGGCGCACGTCGACCGGCCGCACCGCGATGCCGTGGCGCTGCGCGTCCTGCACGATCTGGCTGGGCCCGTAGAAACCCATCGGCTGCGCGTTGAGCAGGGCGCAGGCGAACGCAGCCGGTTCGTGGCATTTCAGCCAGCAGCTGGCGTAGACGATGCCGGCGAAACTGGCCGCGTGGCTCTCGGGAAAACCGTAGCTGCCGAAGCCCTTGATCTGCTCGAACAGTCGCGCGGCGAACTCGGCGGTGTAGCCGCGTTCGAGCATGCCGCGGATGATCCGCTCGCGGTGGTGCTCCATGCCGCCGTGACGTTTCCACGCCGCCATCGCGCGGCGCAGCTGGTCGGCCTCGCCGGCCGTGTAGCCGGCCGCCACGATCGCCAGCTTCATCACCTGCTCCTGGAACAGCGGCACGCCCAGGGTGCGTTCGAACACCGCCTTCAGATCCTCCGAGGGATAGTCCACCGGCTCCTCGCCGCGCCGGCGGCGCAGGTACGGATGCACCATGTCGCCCTGGATCGGGCCGGGCCGCACGATCGCCACCTGGATCACCAGGTCGTAGAAATTTTCCGGGCGATGCCGCGGCAGCATCGCCATCTGCGCGCGACTCTCGATCTGGAACACGCCGACGGTGTCGGCACGCTGGATCATCTCGTACGTTTGCGGGTCTTCGGCCGGCAGCGTCGCCAGGCTGTAATCCTGGCCGCGATGCGCGCGCAGCAGGTCCAGGCAACGGCGCACGCAGCTGAGCATGCCCAGCGCCAGGCAATCGACCTTGAGCAGGCGCATCGTGTCCAGGTCGTCCTTGTCCCACTGGATGATGGTGCGATCGGGCATCGCCGCGTTCTCCACCGGCACCAGTTCGGCCAGCGGCGCGTCGCTGATCACGAAACCGCCCACGTGCTGCGACAGGTGCCGCGGCATGTCGCGCAACTCGGCGGTGAGTTTCAGCACCCGGCGCAGCACCGCGCCCTGTGGATCGAAACCGTGTTCGCGCAGGCGTTCGTCCAGCGATTGCTCACCGCGCCAGCCGAAGATGCCGCTCAGCTGGTCCACCTGGTCCGGCGGCAGGCCCAGCGCCTTGGCCACGTCGCGCACGGCGCTCCTGCCGCGATAGCAGATCACCGTGGCCGCCAGCGCGGCACGCTCGCGACCGTACTTGGCATAGATGTACTGGATCACTTCCTCGCGCCGCTCGTGCTCGAAATCCACGTCGATGTCGGGCGGCTCGTTGCGCTCCTTGCTGATGAAACGCTCCACCAGCAGGTTCATCCGCGCCGGGTCGACCTCGGTGACGCCGAGCGCGAAACACACGGCGGAGTTGGCCGCCGAGCCGCGGCCCTGGCAGAGAATCCCCTTGCTGCGGGCGAAGTGCACGATGTCGTGCACGGTGAGGAAATAGGACTCGTACTTCAGATATTCGATCAGGCCCAGCTCGTGCTCGATCTGCGCCCGGACTTTCTCCGGCACGCCATCCGGCCAGCGCCAGCGCACGCCTTGTTCGGTGAGATGGCGCAGCCAGCTGCTGGCGCTGTGGCCGGCCGGCACCAGTTCGGCGGGGTAGCGGTATTCCAGTTCGTCGAGGCTGAACGCGCAGCGCGCGGCGATGGCGGTGCTTTCGAGCATCAGCGCGGCAGGGTAGATCGCACCCAGCGCCTCGCGCCGGCGCAGGTGGCGTTCGCCGTTGCGGAAGATCAGCGCGCCGGCTTCGGCCAGCGGCACGCGATGGCGGATCGCGGTGAGCGTGTTCTGCAGCGCGAGCCGGCGACGCACGTGCATGTGCACGTCGCCGGCGGCAACCAGCGGCAGGTCGAGGCTGTGCCCGAGCCGCTGCAGCTCGCGCAGGCGTTGCGCGTCGTCCGGCCCGTGATGCAGTTCCACCGCCAGCCACGCCCGCTCGGCGAAGGTGTCGCGCATCCAGCGACCGTGCGCGACATCGGGCTCGCGCCCGGGCAGCCACAGCGCAAAGGTGCCCGGCACGCCATCGGCGAGATCGGCGCGCTGCAGCCGGTACGTACCCTTGGCCGCGGCGCGGCGGCCACGGGTGATCAGCGCGCACAGTGCGGTATAGCCGGCCTTGTTCTCGCACAGCAGCACCAGTTTGGGGCCGTCGTCGAGCTGGAATTCGGCGCCCACGATCAGCTTCATGCCGGTGGCGCGCGAAGCCTCCAGCGCGCGCACGATGCCGGCCAGCGAACACTCGTCGGTGATCGCCAGCGCCTCGTAGCCGCAAGCCTTCGCGCGTTCGAACAATTCACGCGCGCTGGATGCGCCGCGGCCGAACGAGAAGTTCGACAGGCAATGCAGCTCGGCATACGCGTTCATGCGAACCAGCCGTGCAGCATCCAGCCGTCGCGCTCGCCCGGCGCGCAAAATGCCCAGCCGCGCTGGCCTTGCGCGGTTTCCACCACGTAGTAGTCGCGGCACACCTCGCCGCCATCCCACCAGCCGGTTTCCAGCCGCTCGGGGCCGGCCAGGATGTGTGGCGCGGGGCCGCGCAGGGGAATCGGCCGCTCGAACAGCCAGGTCGGTCGCGGCGAGGGTTCCTGCCAGCCGGCATCGTGGGCCGTCACTTTCTGCGCCAGCTCGGGCCGCGGATCGGTGGTGCTGCCCAGCCGATGCACGGCGCGATCGCCCAGCCGCGCGCGCAGGCGTTCGCGCAACTGTTCGATCGGCAACGCATTGGCGGGGCGTTCGTCGAACAGGTCGCGGCCGGCCGGCACGAACGCAGGCAGGTCGCGCGCGATCAGGCGCATGGCCAGCACCGGCTGCGGCAGTTGCACCTGCTCCAGCCGCGCGCGTGCCAGTTCGAACAGCATGCCGGCCTCGCGCTCGGGTGCGAGCAGGCCCACCTTCACCTCGGTGTGTCCCTCGCGATGTTCCAGCTGCAACGTGAAACGCTGCACGCCGCCGTCGCGACCGGCCAGGTAGGCGGACAGGTCGGCCGTCATCCGACGCAGCGGAAACACCAGCGCGCCGATGGCTTCGACTTCATGCGTGAGTTCGATGCGCAGGTCGAAGCGGTCGGGTGGCCGATACGCTTCCAGGCCGGCCGTGGCCGCGCCGGTCAGCCGATCCAGCGCCAGCAGCAACTCCGCACCGAAGCGCCGGCGCAGGCCGTCGCGCGGCAGCGCCAGCAACTGGCCCAGCGTGCGGATGCCCATGCCCGGCAAGGCGTCGGCCGCCGCCGCAGGCAGGCGACTCTGCGACAGCGGGATGCGCTGCAGCGCGTGGCGCAGTTGCTCGTCGGTGAGCACCACTTGGCCGTCGGCGACACCGGTCAGCACGTGTGCCGCATGCGGCGTGGGCGCGGCGCTGATCCGGTGGCGGAAACCCAGCGCGTCGAGATCGGCACGCAGCAGGCTTTCCAGCCGCGGCCACGAGCCGAACAGGTTCAGGCTGCGGCTGACCTCCAGCACGATCGCGTGCGGCAACAGGCTCACCTCGGCGCTGTAGCGATAGGCCACCGCGGCCAGGAACCGATGCCAGTGGTCGACCCGCTCAGGCTGGTACGGCAGCGCCTCGAATTGCGCCAGCAGCGCCTGCGCCGCGCTCAGCCGCTGACCCACGCGCAGGCCGGCGTCGCGCGCGGCCGCGTTCGCCGCCACGATGCTGCGCGCATGTCCGGTGCCGGCCACCAGCACCAGCGGGCCCGCGTCCGGGCGGCGGCGGAGGACACCGTCCAGTGCCAGCTGCGGCAACAAGATGCAAGCCCACAACATGCGCGGCCACCATCAATGCAGCGCCGCGGTGGGCAGCGGCAGCGGTTGCGCCGGCACCGCGCCGCCCCGGCATTTGCGCACCCATACCCGCGCCTGCGGCCGTGCCTCCAGCTCCAGCCGCAACGCCGCCGGCGAGGCATTGGAGAGATGCCGGCGATCACGGAACGCGAAGGCCAGCGCGCGGCCGCCGTCGGCCGCCACCTGCAGGCGCCGCAGCGCGCGATCGTCCGCCTGCCGCGGCCACGCCAGCACCGCCGCGCAGCTGCCCGAGCGCAGGCATTGCTCCGTCGCCCACAGCACGTCGGCCTCGGTCGCGTTGACGATCTCGACCCGACGCATGTCCACGCCGTGCTGGCGCCAACCGGCCACGCAGGGCAGATACGGCGGCGCCACCAGCACCACCGGCCGCGCACCCTGGCTGAGGCGCGCCAGCGTGGGCAGCACCAGTTGCAGTTCGCCCACGCCATCCAGCGGCAGCAGGATTTCCGACAGCGCCGCCGCCGGCCAGCCGCCGCTGGGCAGTACCGCATCCAGCGCGGCCCAGCCGGTCGGCTGCTCGCCGGCCGGCGGCGGCTCGGCCCGGCCGCGCCAGACCCGGCGCGCATCGAGCAGGTTCGACAGTGGCACCACGGCCGCCATCAGCCGCCCCTCAGCAGGCCGGCGAACAGGCCTTCGATGGCGAAATCCTCGGTGGGGTCGGGATCGATCGGCTGGTAACCGGGGCTGTTCGGCAGCAGCCGGATCACCTCGCCCTGCCAGTACAGCCGCTTGATCGTGAAGCGGTCGCCGCCGACGCGCGCCGCCACCACCTGGCCGTGCCGCGCCACCGGCGTGGCGTGCACGCCGACCAGGTCCTGGTCGAGGATGCCCTCGTCGCGCATCGAGTCGCCGACCACCCGCACCAGGTAATCCGGCGTGAGCCGGAACAGCCAGCGCGACACGCGCAGGCTGCGCTCGATCCGCGACTCGGAGAACAGCGGCTCGCCGGCCGCGATGCGGCCGACCAGCGGCAGCTCCAGGGTATCGGCATCCAGCGCGTCGGGCGCATCCACCAGGCGGATGCCGCGCGAGCGGTGCGGCTCGATCGCCAGCCGCCCCTTGGCCTCCAGCGAACGCACGTGTTTGAGCACCGCGCTGACGTGGGGCAGGCCCATCGCCTGGCCGATCTCCTCCAGCGTGGGCGCCTGCCCATCCCGTGCCACGCGGGCGCGGATGAACTCGAGGATGTTGGACTGGCGGCTGGTCAGGTGCAGGCTCATGGTTTCGGCATTTTCACCTCAAAAGGTGAAAATTGAAAGTACCCGGAAATCATCCCCGCCGACCTCAATTGCGCAGCGGCACCCGCGCGCGGTGGTCCGCGTCGGCGTTGCGGCCGAGCACGTCGGCACGTTGCAGGGCCCGCCGCGCATGGCGCTCCTCGCCCAGTTGCCGATAGACCCGGGCCAGCCCGAGGTAGAAACGCGGGTCGCCGTGGTACAGCCGGATGGCGCGCCGGTAGTGCTGCACCGCGCCGGCGTAGTCGCCCCGTTTTTCGTCGTCCATGGCCAGCAGGAACTGGAAGTAAGGGTCCTTCTGCTGCACCTTTTCCAGTCGCTGCTGGAAGCGGGCGCGGCGCGCCTCGTCGCCCTGGCTGCGATACAGCGTGACCAGGTTGAACAGCGCGCCTGCATGCGTCGGGTCCAGCGCCAGCGCCTGCAGATAGTTGCGCTCGGCGCCGCGCAGGTCGCCCAGGCGCAGCTGCAACACGCCGGCATTGGCCCGGCCGCTGGCATAGCGCGGCGCCAGCTGCAGCGTCATCGCCATGTAGGGGGCGGCGACCTTCGGGTCATCGTCGGCCAGCAATTCGGCGGCGCGGTTGTTGTAGTAGAGCGCCAGCAGGCGCTGGTCGGGAATCGGCTCGGGCTGGTGCCGCGCCAGCACCTCGTCGCGGGCCACGTCGACGGTGTAGCGCATGCGGCCGATGGCGACTTGCGCATTGACGTGGTTGAAGCGGTAGACCACGTTGTCCTGCACGCGCCAGGCCACGACGTCGTCGATCTCCTGCGCGCGGGCCTCCAGCCCGGCCTCGCGCGCCAGCGCCATGGTGAGCAGGGTGAAGGTGAGGCAGTTGGCCTGGCGCAGCCGGTACGCCTGCGCCACCGTCAAGGTGGCGTCGGCGGCGTAGGTCATGCCCAGGCCGGAAGGATCGAACAGGAACGCCACCAGGCGCTGCAGCCGCTGCCGCTCCGACCCGCCGCCGCCGGTGACCTGCTGCTGCAGTTGCGCGCGCAAGGCCGGCGGAATCGCCATGACCTGTTCGGGAGGCGGCATCGGCTCCGGCGGCGGCATGGCCGGGGCGGGCGCGGTGGCCACCGACCACGCCAGGATCGCCGCATGCATCCAGGCCACCATGCCGGAACCCTCCACGCACAAGGCGGGAACGTTTGACGCGGCCAGTCTAGACCTTTTCGCACGCACCGAACGGCGCGGTGAATCAGGCCTTGCGCAGCAGCCGGTACGCGGCGGTCTCCAGTGCGCTCACCCCTTCGGCGGCGAAGCCCGGCTGCTCGGCCAGGATGTCGCGGCGCTCCAGCAACTCCACCACCCAGTCGCGGCCGTAACGCTCGCGCACCTCGGCCTCGGACACGGCAAACGGCGGGCCCTGCTTTTCGTGCGGCGGATAGTCGAGCGTGATCAGCAGGCCGCGGCAGCCGGCAGGCAGCTGCGCATGCACTTCGTCCACGTAGCGACGGCGCAGCTCCGGCGGCAGCGCGATCAGCGCGGCGCGGTCGTACACCGCCGAGCAATCGGCGAGGAGGTCGGCATCGAGCCCGAACACGTCGCCGCAGATCAGCTCGATGTTGCCGGCCACGTGGCGACGGCCACAGGCCGAGGCGGACACCTGCGGCGTCAGTTCGTGTTCGGCGAAGAACTGCTCCACTGCCAGCGGCGACAGCTCCACGCCCAGCACGCGATGCCCCTGCGCGGCCAGCCAGACCATGTCCAGCGACTTGCCGGCCAGCGGCACCAGCACGCGGGTGTCCGGCGCCAGTGCCAGCGCCGACCAGTGCGCGAGCAGCAACGGCGTGGGTCGATCCTGATGAAAGCCGGTGCGACCCTCGCGCCAGCGCCGATGCCAGAATTCGGGTTCCATGGCCTGTCTCCGGTGAACATGCCCGCGCACGGTAACAGGGTGTGCGTGACGCTTCAGCCGTGCCGGACCAGCCAGCGCAGATAGCCCAGATACAGCACGGTGGCCACCAGCGGCAGCGCATGCCAGGCGTATGCACCGGCGCCGCCACCGCACACTTGCAGGCACAGCACGATGAGCGCGCTGCACAGGCAGGCACCGGGCAGCACGAAGATCGACAGGTTCAGCACCCGCAACTGGCGCGGGCGCAGCGAACGCCCGCTGGCCATGCCGCCGCCGGAAAATGCCACCAGCATGAACAGCAGATACGCCAGCAGCAGCTGGCCGAACACTCCCAGCAAGGTCCATCCCCACGACATGCCGTTTCCCCCTTGCGCGCCACGCCGGCGAAGTATCGCAGGCCTTCCCCGACAGGTGCTGGCGACTGGAAACCGGCGGCAGCAATCGAGCAACTGAAAGATTGCATATCAGGCGCGGCGCGTGCATCATGCAACCTAAAGGTTGCCATTGAGGATGACCCATGAGTTCGTCGACCGATCGCATCGAACAACACATCCTGCTCCGTGCACCGCTCGAACGGGTGTGGCACGCATTGACCGACGCCCGCGCATTCGGCGCCTGGTTCGGCATGGCGCTGGACGGCCCCTTCGTCGCCGGGCAGCCGATCACCGGCACGATCCAGCCCACCCAGGTCGACGCCGACGTCGCAAAGTTGCAGGCGCCGCATGCCGGCACGCCGTTCACGCTGTACGTCGAGCGCATCGAACCGATGCGCGTGTTCGCCTGGCGCTGGCACCCCTACGCGATCGAGGCGGGGATGGACTACGACAAGGAGCCGACCACCCTGGTCACCTTTGAACTCGAAGCGTTGGCCGAGGGCATCATGCTGCGACTCACCGAGTCCGGCTTCGACCGGTTGCCGGCCGCGCGCCGCGACGCCGCACTGCGCGCCAACGCCGGTGGCTGGGCCATGCAGATGGGCAACATCGAGAAATATGTCGCCGCGCACTGAACGCTCCCGGCGCAAGGCCGCCGCGTTGTCCGCCAGCGCGCCGGTGTTCGCCGCGCTGGGCGATGCCACCCGGCTGCGGCTGGTCGTCGCGCTGTGTGCCGGCGGCGCGCTGTCGATTGCGCAGCTCACCGCGGGTACCACCATCACCCGCCAGGCCGTCACCAAGCATTTGCAGGTGCTTGCCGATGCCGGCCTGGTGCAGGACTTGCGCCAGGGCCGCGAGCGGCTGTGGGAGTTCACGCCGGCGCGGCTGGACGAGGCGCGCCAGGCGCTGGACGCGATCAGCGCGCAGTGGGGCGCGGCGCTGGCGCGGCTGCAGCGTTTTGTCGAATCGTGATGGCGGCGGGCTGCCGGGGTGCCGCGGTGGATGCAACGGCGGCGTGATGCGCCGAAGCCGGGGCGCCTATGGCGCGCGACAGCTCGACGGCAGATAGGTGGCCTTGAGCGTGGTGCGGTTGGTGCCGATGGCCGACATGCCCTCCGGTGCCGGCGACTCGCCGCAGGCCCAGGCGATCGGACTGTGCGGGCTGCCCTTCACCACCAGCGGCCGCAGGCTCAGCACCTGGCCTTGCAGGGCGCTGTTGATGTTCTTGTCGCGGAAACGGATGTTGATCACGCCATCGTCGACGGTCACCGCGCCCACGTAGTGGCCGATGATCGACCCCGCCGACGGCACGCCGCTGGCGCGGTTGTCCGCGGGGAAGTGGCCGAACTGGCGGTAGTAGTCGACGATCTTCGGCTGCACGAACGAGCCCAGCGAGAACGCCTCGGTGGTCTGCGCGCGAATGACGTAGCTCTGGTACGCCGGGATCGCGATCGCCGCGAGGATGCCGATGATGGCCACGACGATCATCAGTTCGATAAGCGTGAATCCGCGTTTGCGTGTCATCCTCAATGCACTCCCACCATGCTGGCGACTGAAAAGATCGGGACGTAAAGCACCGTGACCATGACGCCGACCAGGATGTAGAACAGCACGCGCGAGGCCAGGATCAGGCGGTCGCGCGACGATTCGAGTTGGGCCTGGGCGGTGGTCCAGTGCAGGCGGCGCTGCCATTCCAGTTCCACGCCGAACGTGCCCAGGCGCTCGGCCTGCGCGAGCTTTTCGCCCAGTTCGCCGGCGAGCGGCGTCCCCGCTGGCCAGCCGGCCAGCCGCAGGGCCGGCTCCAGCACCGCCGCATCCGTCACCCCTGCCGCCTTGAGCGCAGCGGCAAACTCCAGGCAGCGCAGCACCTGGTAGGCGGCCGCGCCCTTGCCATCCAGCCAGCCGGCACGGGCGCGCCCCAGCGGTTGCAGCTGCGCCATGCGACGACGCATGCGCAGCCATCGCGTCGCCAGCAGCACCAGCACGATGGCCATCACCAGCAGCGGCGCGAACAGGCGGATGGCGCCGTTCGCGGCGATCCAGTCGGCGGCGCCGTGCACGCCCAGCGTGCGGTCGAGGTGACTGAAGGCCGGCAGCACGTAGGTCGCGTAGATGAGCGCGATCACCAGCGCCAGGCCCAGCAGGAACAGCACGTACGAAAGAAAGGTGCGCACCGGCCGCCACCAGTCCAGCGCGAACAGCCGCGCCTCGGCCAGCGAGTGGATGAACGCGGCTTGCACGCCGGCCGCGCTGCCGCCAAGTTCCTTCGCTGCCGCAGCCAGGCGCGGGCCCAAGCCGGCATCGGCGAAGCGGGCCGGGCCGTCCGCCGCATCGCCGCCACCGAGCAGCGCCACGGCATCCGCGCCCAGCACCTCGCGCAACCGCGCATGCGCCGCCGGCTCGTCCAGGCCGCTGGCGAGCAGATGCGCGTACTGGCGCGTCACGAAATCGCGGGAGTCATCCAGCTTCAAGGCATCCATTCGCAATCACCGGCAAGAGGGCGGGAGGTAGTCCACGGGGAGGGTGGTCCGGTTCGCGGCCGTGGCCTCGACCGTTCCGGACACTGGCGTGGCGTAACCGCACAGGAAGGAAACCGTCGGCTCCTCGGCCGACCCCATCAGCTCGGGGCGGAACGACAGCCGCCCCCGCACACCGCCTGTCGCCACCGCGCCGCTGCGGTTGCCGGCCGGCAGCGACTGGCCCAGCACTACCTGCGCCGTGATGACGCCACCCTCCGCCAGTGAGAGGTTCTCCACGTGCGACCCCGCGCGCGCGTCGCCGAGGATGTTCGGGTCGCCCGCCGAGGGCCATCGACCATGTTCGGCGCGATAGACCCGGGCGTTGACTTGCGGGGCCCACGCCAGCGAGACCGCGTCCAGGGTCTGCGCCATGAGCATCACGCGGCTGCCGAAACCCGTGGCGACCGCCACCACGGCTGCCACGATCGCGCCAGCGGCAATGAGTTCCAGCGCGTCGGGCCCCCGCACTTCACGCGTGCGGCCGATCGCTGTCCGATGCAGTCTTGCTCCCATCGTTCGAGCCTAGCACAGCGTCCTGCGGCGCCGGAACGACTGCCTGGCGGCCCTCCTGCGAAGTGCGCGGTGGAAAGTTGCCGCCGCCACGATCACGCGGGTGGCGGCCCCTCGACGCCATGACGCGGCGATGATCCATCGACGACCGGGCATTCACCCGCCCGGACACTGGCGTAGGACGTCCATCTAACTCTGGAGCACTCCCATGTCCAAGGGCGACAAATCCTCGTACACCGCCAAGCAGAAGCGCGAAGCATCCCACATCGAGGAAAGCGAAAAGAAAAAGGGCAAGTCGGAGAAGACGGCCGAGCGCATCGCCTGGGCCACCGTGAACAAGCGCGATGGTGGCGGCAAGAAGAAGTCGTGAGGGCAGCGGCTACCGACCCCGGTTCCCCACGCATCTGCCGGCAACGCCCGAACCCCGGGCGCACACCGGGGCTGCCCCGCTATATTGCGTGGCAGGCACAACGGGGAACAGTCGATGTCCGATGGCGATGACGAAGACACAGACGGCGGCGAGTTCGGCATGTCCGTCGGCGAGGACGGCGAGGTCACCTTCGTCGGTCGCCCGCCCTGGGGCACCAAGGCCGCCAAGATCCCGGTCAACTCGAAGGCAAGCAAGGGGCCGGTGGAGGACCGCCGCCACATCCTGCACTGGGGCGAGCAACTGCGGCCGATCCTGGCCTCCGTCATGACGGCCATGTTCCAGCTGCACGGCCGCAGCGGGCCGGCGATCGAGAAGGCGCTGCGCGACCCGCTGAAGGGCCGGGTGCAGCGCATCGTCGGCACCGATGCCCACGCGATCGCCGAGCGGGTGGCGAAGGAGATCAACGGTGCCGTGATCAACCTCGTCGCCGATCGCGCCGACATCAACAAGGCCATCGAACACGTTCGCGCCCGCGTGCGAAACCTGACCCGCCGATTGACCGACGACCCCGCGCTCACCGCCAAGGTCGCGAAGGCCATGCGGGAGCCCTTCCCCAACGACGCGATCATGGACGTCTACCTGGACGAGGCGGCGCAGGAACTGCTGGGCGGGACCAGCGACAGCACCGCGATCAAGTCGCAGGTCCAGGACATCGGCTTCCAGATCGTCGGCCTGGTGCAGTCCTGCCGCGCGCCGTGCGATTTCGTGATGATGCTGCACCACGTGGCCGATTCGGTCACCTTCGACCTGTCGCAGAAAGCGGAGCGCGAACAGACTCGCCGCACGCTGGAATGGCTGCGCCGGATGGAAGCCAACATGCGCGAACCCGCCGACATCCGCTACGAAGCACTGCTGACGCTGCTGGACTGAGCGGCGACGCCCTCGCGGCACGGCGGCGAGGGAAACCGGGAAGCGGCCCCGCACTCAGGACGGCGTCAACTGCCGGTTCAGGTGCGACGGCAAGGCGCCGGCATTGTGTCGCCAGTGCGTCGCGCTCCACGTCGTGGTAGTCGGTGCGCCCGGCCGCGTATTGAACAGAACAGAACAACAAGGTCAGGTTCATTCAACCTACGCGGAATAATGAACCTGACCCCTTATTTTATATTTTACATGCCGCTCAGACGCCCATTGGCTGAAAGTCAACCACACGGATCGAGAGAGCCCTAAAACTGTCCAACTCGGCTAACTAATTCTGCCCGGAGGTGAGAGCGCCTTTCCTTACGAATACGGCGTCATCTATTTTTTCGAATGCCACTTGGTAGGGCTTCGGATCCAAGATGGGAGTATCCTCCGCCTGGGTCTGCCCGTACGCGCTAGAATTATTGCGTGTATTGACAAAGTTAAGGCGGACGCGGACGTATCCTGGCCTAATCTCTTCAACAAATGCTGTAGCTTTCGTTTGACCGCTTGACGCAACACCAACCATCGCCTGCCAAAAACCCGTCTTGTTGGAAGTTGGGCTTGCAGCAGTTATAAACCCAGTATCTTTATCGGCACTCTGCACGATATACCCCAAGTCCTGAAATACGCTCAAAACCGAGCCGAAGACGATTGTCTTCGTTGTTTCAAATTCTTTCGTCTGGAAAGACTGAATCTGCAACGAGGTTGGCGTTGGCTTGGGCGAAGTTGCACAGCCTGTCATGGCCGCTATAGCAAGGCAGCCAACAATAATAAACTTTTTCATCCCCTGTTTCTCCGTGCGTCAGAATTCACTTGATCTGCTTCTAAAATCAGAAACCAGATTGTTCTTTCCGAACTTGATGATTAATGTCATCGTTCGCTGAGTCTGCTCAAAACCTGAAGCAGAATTCGCACCTCCCGCAAGAACTACAGTCCAGTAGTTGCTACTCGAGCTGGACTGAGTCACCGTTGCTTGGCGCTGATATGACCAGACCTCCTGACCGGAGCCGTCGATCGTGGTGATGTTTGGCGCACCAAAATGCTCCAACACATCAGCCTTTGACGTCTGTCCAACCTTGATGTTTAACTGCACGTTGCCATGTGTAAGCTCGCTATTTCGAGTTGTCACAGGCTTCGCATTATTTTGGACACATCCCGAGCAAATCATCACGAACATTGCTAACGCAATTGCACTAACTGATTTCATACATTCCCCCCGCGACTTCCTCAGAATTAACTCACCCGCACTTCGAATACCCACAATTCAGACAAGTCTGGCAGTTGTCCATCAGCACCAGCGCCTTGGTGTTGCACTTGTCGCACATCATCGAGCCGGGCGGAAAGGTCAGGGTTTCGGAACCGGTCGAGCTGGCAGTCACGCCGGCGTCAGCGTTTTTTTTTGAGTCCATCGCCTCGTAGGCGGCGCGCTTCTCCGCAATCAACTTCCGCATCGCCTCATCCATTTCCGGATCATGGATCAGCCCGATGTTCTTCATGTGCTGTTCCACCACCGAGCCGATCTCGGCGACGATGCTGGGCATGTAGACGCCGCCGGCCTTGAAGTAGCCGCCGCGGGGGTCGAACACGGCTTTCAGCTCTTCCACGATGAACGTCACGTCGCCGCCCTTGCGGAACACGGCGGAGAGGATGCGGGTGAGCGCCACGATCCACTGGAAGTGATCCATGTTCTTCGAGTTGATGAAGATCTCGAAGGGGCGGCGCTGCTCGTACTTGGTGCCGGCGTTGAGCACGATGTCGTTGATGGTGACGTACAGGGCGTGCTCGAACAGCGGCGACTTGACCTTGAAGGTGGAGCCGACCAGGGTTTCCGGTCGCTCGACACTCTCGTGCATCTGGATCACTTCGGCCTGCTTGGGCGCGGCAGGGGTGGCCTGCTTCGCCGCGCTGGCGGCCGCATCGGCAACCTTGTCCTCGGGCTTGACCACGTTGTAGCCGGTGATCTTCTTGTCGATCTTGATTGCCATGGGATTCGCTTCTTTGCTGGGGCGCGCCGCAATGGCGGCGACGTGTGACATGAAAAACCATCCGGCCCGGCGCGACGCCGGGCCGGATGGAGGTACGGCTTACTTCTTCTTGCTGGCAGTGGACCTCTTGGCTGCCTTGGGGGCGGCCTTCTTCTTGCTGGCGGACTTCTTTGCCGCCGCCTTCTTCGGGGCCGCCTTGCGGGCGACCGACTTCTTGCCTGCCGCCTTGCGGGCGGGCTTGGCGCGCTTGACGGCGGCTTTCTTGACCGCCTTCTTCGCCACTTTCTTCGCGCTCTTGCGCACAGCCTTCTTCGGGGCCGCCTTCTTCACCGACTTCCTTGCCGCTTTCTTGGCGGCAGCCTTCTTCGGCGCGGCATTCCTGGCTGCAGCCTTTTTCTTGGGAGCCGCTTTCTTCGCGGCGGCCTTCTTCTTAGGCGCAGCCTTCTTGGTCGCGGCCTTCTTCTTCGGAGCCGCCTTCTTCGCGGCCGCCTTTTTCTTCGGCGCCGCCTTCTTCGGTGCGGCCTTCTTCACTGCGGCCTTGCGGCGTGCCGGGGCCTTCTTCGCCGGGGCCGCGGCGGGTGCGGCCGGCGCTACCTCGGGCAGCACGGGCAGCACGACGGCGGGTGCCTCGGCGGCCGCTGGGTTGTTGTTTGACTCAAGCTCGTTGTCGATGGACATAACTGGTGTTCCCCTCCGATGAATGTCAGTACGTGCCGTGGCCCTCGGGAAACTGCGCGCAGTTCAGAACTTGCCGTAGTAACCCTCCTTCAAGGCATCGAAGAGGTTGGCGGCCGAATGCATCTCGCCGTCGTATTCCACCTGCTCATTGCCTTTCAGTTCGACAACACTACCGTCCTCCAGCTCGAAGCGGTAGAGGGTGTTTTCAAGGTCCGATTCCTTGACCAGCACACCCTGGAAAGCGGCGGGGTTGAAGCGGAACGTGGTGCATCCCTTGAGCCCCTGCTTGTAGGCGTAGAAGTAGATGTCCTTGAAGTCTTCGTACGGGTAATCGGTGGGCACGTTGGCGGTCTTGGAGATCGACGAATCAATCCATTTCTGCGAGGCGGCCTGGATGTCCACGTGCTGCTTCGGGCCGATGTCGTCGGCGGAGACGAAGTAGTCGGGCAGCTTGTGCGCGGCGTCGTCGGTGAACGGCCTGGCCTCGGCGTTGATCAGCGCGCGGTAGGCGAGCAGCTCGAAGCTGAGCACCTCGACCTTCTCCTTGGATTTCTTGCCTTCGCGGATCACGTTGCGCGAGTAGCTGTGCGCGAAGCTCGGCTCGATGCCGTTGCTGGCGTTGTTGGCCAGGCTGAGCGAGATGGTGCCGGTGGGGGCGATCGAGGTGTGGTGGGTGAAACGCGCGCCGGTCTCGGCCAGTTGCTCGACCAGCTCCGGCGCCACCGTGGCGATGCGCTGCATGTAGCGGCTGTATTTCGCGTGCAGCACGCGGCCGGGGATGGTGTCGCCGATCTTGTAGCCGTCGGCCGCCATTTCCGGGCGCTTGCGCAGCATGTCGCCGGTGACGGTGTAGTCGCGCAGCAGCACCGGCGCGGCGCCCTTCTCTTTCGCCAGCTCCAGCGCCACTTCCCAGCCGGCCAGCGCCATTTCGCGCGAGACGTCCTCGGTGAACGCCACCGCCTCGGCGCTGCCGTAACTCTGCTTGAGCATGGTCACGGTGGAGCCCAGGCCCAGGAAGCCCATGCCGTGGCGGCGCTTGCCCATGATCTCGTTGCGCTGCTGCTCCAGCGGCAGGCCGTTGATCTCGACCACGTTGTCGAGCATGCGGGTGAACACCTTGACCACCTCGCGGTATTCCTCCCAGTCGAAACGCGCCTTGGGCCCGAACGGGTCGCGCACGAACTTGGTCAGGTTGACCGAGCCGAGCAGGCACGAGCCGTAGGGCGGCAACGGCTGTTCGCCGCAGTTGTGCGCGTGCAGGCCGTTGCCGTCGAAGGTGTTGATGCCGGGTACCTGCACGTCGTAGACGTCCTCGACGCCATCGGCCTGCAGCGATTGCACGGTGGCGACAAAGCGCTCGCGGTTGAGGTGACGCTTGTAGCCCGACAAGGCGGCCTTCAGACGCGCGGCCTTGTCGCTGTCGGCAAAGCCGATCAATTCGGCGAAACGCGGCAGCGACTCGCCGGCAATCACCAGCTCGTGCTGGGCCCGGGTGGCATAGGCATGCCTGCCGCCATGACCATCGGGCAACAGGCTTTCACCTGCGACACGGCGGTCGCGATAGATCCGTGACGGCATGCCCAGGCGCAGCAGCATGCGCTGTACCGCTTCCAACCGCGGCAGGTCCGACTGCGCCAGGCGCACGGACACGCCCTTGGCCTGGCTGCCCTGCACCGAACCGTCGGCGTCGAAGAAGCCGCGCAGGAAGCCGCGATAGGCCTCGCTCGACGCCTGCTCCAGCGCCGGCGTGATCGCCTTGTCGCCAGGATTCATGCCGAACTCGAACGCAAGGTCACGCAGCGCGGCGGACTTCATGCGGAACTCGCCGCGGCCGGCCACTTCCGACCAGCCGGTGAAATCGGCACGGTGCGGCAGCGTCCGGGCGCAGCGCAGGGCTTCGGCCATCAGCGCACGGGTACCGCCATCCACCGGGCCGTTCATCACGGCGGCCTGCGGCCACACCGACAACACCGCGGCCTCGTGCTTGAGCGTGCCGTCACCGACCAGCAGGCCGAGCAGGTAGCCCTGCTCCCCGGTCAGCGCACCGGGCCACTGCGCGTTGGCGCGGTGATCGTTGAGCAGCACGCGGTCGCCAGGCTGCAGCGCGCCGGCGGCGCACCACTCGGTGTCCACGCTCCAGCGGGTCAGGCGCGACACGCGGCGCACGCGGTGGTCCTCGGTCAGGCGCAGGCGGTGGCCTTCCTCGGTCTGCAGCGCCAGCACCGGCTTGGTCGCGGTGCGGAAGAAACCCTCGGCGCCAGTGGCGTGATCGTTGCCGTCCACGCGGGCCATGAAGCCTCGACCGAGCAGGTCACTGACCTGGCGCGGGCCTTCGGCGGTCTGCACCCAAGTGTCGGCCGTGACGCAGGGATTGGTCGCGCGGATGTGCTCGCACCACCAGTTGTTGTTCATCTCGTTGACCTTGTCGATCAGGATGAACCCGGGCTCGGCGTAGTCGTACGTCGAGACCATGATCATGTCCCACAGGTGCCGCGCGCGGATGTGGCTGTAGATCTTGCAGGCGACCAGGCCGTCTTCGCGGTCGACGTAGTTCTCGTGGGTCGGCCATTCGCGCCAGACGACCTTGCTGGGGTCGTCGAGATCGATCTCGTCCTTCTCCTTGACGTGCACCGGGAATACCAGCGGCCAGTCCTGGTCGTTTTCCACCGCGTCCATGAAGCCGTCGGTGATCAGCAGGCTCAGGTTGAACTGGCGCAGACGGCCGTCCTCGCGCTTGGCGCGGATGAACTCCTTGGCGTCCGGATGGCTGATGTCGAAGGTGCCCATCTGCGCGCCACGGCGGCCGCCGGCGCTGGAGACGGTGAAGCACATCTTGTCGTAGATGTCCATGAACGACAGCGGGCCGCTGGTGTACGCGCCGGCGCCGGAGACATAGGCGTTGCGCGGACGCAGGGTGCTGAACTCGTAGCCGATGCCGCAACCGGCCTTCAGGGTGAGGCCGGCCTCGTGCACCTTCTCCAGGATGTCGTCCATCGAATCGTGGATGGTGCCCGAAACGGTGCAGTTGATCGTGCTGGTGGCCGGCTTGTGCGCCAGCGCGCCGGCGTTGGAGGTGATGCGGCCGGCGGGGATGGCCCCGCGGCGCAGCGCCCACAGGAAACGCTCGTACCAGTGGCCGCGCAGCTCGTCGGTGGCTTCCACGTCGGACAGGGCGCGCGCCACGCGCTGGTAGGTCTCGTCGATGCTGCCGTCGACCGGCTCGCCGGTCTTGGTCTTCAGGCGATACTTCTTGTCCCAGATGTCCCACGAGGCGGGTTGCAGCGGGATGTCCACGGCAGCATCACGGCCGGTGGCGGGGTGGTTGGCTGGCGCACGCATTGTGCTCATCGTTTTGCTGACCTCTCGGTGTGGCCTCGCGGCCCCCGTTGATTTTTATTGGGATGTAAGGGTGTCGCTCGCGACGCGACGGCGACGAAGATCACGGGCGGGAACGACCTCCCGGCCTGCCCGCCCCCTGGCTTTCCGACAACAGTGGCTCCTCCCCAAGAACGCCGCGGTTGGCACCAGTGCTAGTCTCGGCATTGGCGCTTCAACACAAGATGTTGTGGTTGTTACCAAGGGAGGAAGTTAACCCTGCCGCTCCGGGAAGTAAAGTCCTGCGAGCGGCATCGGCCGGCGGGAACCCGCACGCCGCCGATCGGTCGAACCAGCGCCGAACTCACCCCCGCCAAGGAGCCCCTCATGTCGCCTCACCATCCCTCCGTGCCGTCGTGGTTGACCGGCTTGCTGGCCGCGCTGGTGATCGCGTTCGGCACGCTGCCGGGCGCCGGCCGCGCCGCCACCTTGCCGGCGGCGATCGACGGCCAGCCGATGCCGTCGCTGGCGCCGATGCTGACCCGGGTGACGCCGGCGGTGGTGAACATTTCCAGTACCACCCACGTGCCGGTGCGCGATGCGTATTTCGACGACCCGATGGTGCGCCAGTTCTTCGGCCTGCCGCCCACGCCGCGCGAGCGCGTGGAGCAGAGCCTGGGTTCGGGCGTGATCGTGGACGCCGCCAGGGGCTACATCCTGACCAACAACCACGTGGTCGCCGGCGCCGACGACATCAGCGTGACGCTGCAGGACGGGCGCAGCTTCAAGGGCAAGCTGATCGGCACCGACCCGGCCACCGACGTGGCGGTGGTGCAGATCCGGGCCAGCGGCCTGCACGCGCTGCCGATGGCCGACTCCTCCACCCTGCGCGTGGGCGACTACGTGGTGGCGGTGGGCGAACCGTTCGGCCTGGGCCAGACGGTGACCGCCGGCATCGTCTCGGCGCTGGGGCGCTCGGGCCTGGGCGATTCGAGCTACCAGAACTTCATCCAGACCGACGCCTCGATCAACCCGGGCAACTCCGGCGGTCCGCTGGTGAACCTGCGCGGCGAGCTGGTCGGCATCAACACGATGATCTTCTCGCCCTCGGGCGGCAACGTGGGCATCGGCTTCGCGATCCCCAGCAACCTCACCGCCGAGGTGATGAAGCAGCTGATCGCGCATGGCAAGGTCGAGCGCGGCAGCCTGGGCCTGCAGGCGCAGGCGATCACCCCGCGCATCGCCCAGGCGCTGGGGCTGAAGGAGAGCAAGGGCGTGGTGGTGACCGGCGTCGGCGACGGTTCGGCCGCCGCGCGCGCCGGGCTGCAGCCGGGCGACGTGCTGACCTCGCTCAACGGCAAGCCGCTGCAGAGCGTGCAGCAGCTGCGCAACACCGAAGGCCTGCTGCCGCTGGGCAGCAGCCTGCAACTGGGCATCGTGCGCGACGGCCAGCCGCGCCAGGTCAATGCGACGCTGAGCGCCGAGAAGCTGGCCAGCCTCGACGGCGGCCAGCTCGACCCGCGCCTGGCCGGCGTGCGTTTCAGCGAGCTGAGCCAGAGCCAGCGCGACCAGGGTTGGTACGGCGCCGCCGTCAGCACGGTGCAGCCGGGCAGCCGCGCCGCCCAGGCGGGACTGCGTGCGGGCGACGTGGTGGTCGGCATCGGCAACCAGCGCCTCACCAGCCTGCGCATGCTGCGCGGGCTGGCCGGTGTGCGCCTGCGCCAGTTGGTGCTGGTGGTGGCCGATGCGGACGGCAGCCACTACGTACTGATCAACTGACGACGCGGCAAAGCGACCGCGCGAAAAACCGGACGTGGGTCGCGTGAACGGCGTGTTCGCGCGCACGCTCTGTGACGCATCGTCACGCAAACGCCAGAAATCGCTTGATATTGTGGGTTCAGGCCGATCCAATATCCTGACGGCTTGTCGAACGCACCGCGCATCGGCTGCATACCCGCTTTCGATCACGCACCTTCGTCAAGTCGCCAGACGGGTGGGTCGGCCCGATCGGCCAGCTCACCCGCCCATGTCATGAGTTCATCACGCCGGGGTTTCGCATCATCATGTCCGTACGCTTTGCTCGCCTGTTCTGCCTCGCCCTGATCGGCGCCTGTTTCTCCACCGCGGCAACCGCGGCCACCAAGTCCGGCAGCCTGGTCTGGCGCGGCGACGACGCCACCGCCAACGCGGTGATGAACGAAGTGGGCAAGGCATGGACGAAGGCCGGCCACGGCCGCATCGAGCTGCAGCCGTTCAACACCGCCTCGGGCCTCGACGCGGTGAGCAACGGCACCGCCGACCTCGCCGGCAGCGCGCGCCCCTCCGACGGCAGCACGCAGAACGACCGGCTGACCTTCACCCCGGTGGCCTGGAGCGGCCTGGTGATCATCACCCAGGCGTCCAACCCGATCGGCAGCCTCACGCTGAAGCAGGTGCACGACATCTACTACGGCAAGATCCACAACTGGAGCGAAGTCGGCGGCCGCAACGCGCCGATCGACGTCTACGCGGTGGCCAGCCCCGGCGACGGCGTGGAGTACAGCCTGCGCAGCCTGCTGTTCGGCCGCGGCAACCAGCCGGTCGCCGCGCCGCGGCTGTACGTCAACACGCGCAAGCTGGAAGAAGGCATCGCGCTGAACCCGAACGGCCTGGGCGTGGCCATGCTGGCCGGCATCAGTGACAACCCCAAGCTGAAGGCGATCCCGATCAACGGCCGCACGGCGACCACGGCGAACATCGCCAACGGCAGCTACCCGCTGTTCATCCCGCTGTACCTGGTCACCAACCCGCACAGCGCCAAGGCCGAGCAGGCGCAGGATTTCGTGGACTTCCTCAAGACCGAGCCGGCCAAGGCTGCGCTGCGTCGCCACGGCGTGCTGCCCTACGACGACGGCGCGCGGCTGGCGGCGATGGATGCCGAGCGCCGCAGCACGATCCTGGCCGAAGTCGGCGCGCGCGCGCGGTCGCAGGGCACGCCGATCTCGGCGCCCGGCGCCACCTACGCGTCCCGCGCCGCCATCGCGCCCACGTCGGAGCGCACGGTGCAGGCCCGCAACGCGCTGGAAGCGCGCCGCGAGCGCGCGGCGAACGATGCACGGCTGGAGCGCGTCAGCGGCAGCGTCAGCAACGTCGCCGTGACCGGCGTCGAGCGCGCCAGCGGCTCGGCCACCACGGTGAGCCAGGCCAACGGCAAGAATTTCCGCAGCGTCAGCGCCGACGCCACGCAGACCCATTCGACGTACAAGGTGGTGCGCGGCGACACGCTGTCCTCGATCGCCAAGGCACATTCGGTCGAGGTGGCGCAATTGCGCGCGTGGAACCAGCTCAAGAGCGACCACCTGCAACAGGGCCAGGTGTTGCGCGTCAGCAAGCGATAACCGGGTGAGCCGCGCCGCAGAGGCGGGCGCCGGCATGGTCCAGCGTCCGCTGGCGCTGACGCTGGATCTGGACGACACGCTGTGGCCGGTGCTGCCCGCGCTGGAACGGGCCGACCGGGCCGTCGACGCCTGGCTGCAGCAGCACCATCCGGAGGTGGCGCGTGCGTGGCCGATCACCGCGATGCGGCAACTGCGCGCCAAAGTGGCCGCCGAGCGGATCGACCTGGCGCACGATTTCACCACCCAGCGCCAGCTGACCCTGCGCCATGTGTTCGAGGCCAGCGGCATCGCCGATGCGCCGGTGGACGCGTTGTGGGAAATCTATTTCGCCGCGCGCAACCAGGTGGAACTGTTCCCCGACTGCCCAAGCGCGCTGGAACGCATCGCCGCACGCTGGCCGCTGGCGAGCCTGACCAACGGCAACGCCGACCTGCGCCGCATCGGCATCGAGCGGCATTTCCGCCATCACGTCTGCGCCCGCGACCATGGCGTGGGCAAGCCCGACCGCGCCATCTTCCTTGCCGCAGCCGCGCTGCTCGGCGTCGAACCGGGACAGGTACTGCACGTGGGCGACGACCCCGCGCTGGACGTGGCCGGCGCGCGCGACGCCGGCTTGCGCACGGCGTGGATCAATCGCCAGGGCGAACCGTGGCCACCCGGCATGGGCCCGCCGCCGGATCTCGACCTGCCCGACCTGGCGGCGCTGGCCGACTGGCTGGAAGCCTCTTCCCGCCGCGACTGACGCCGTTGCGATTGTTCTTCGACGCGGGCATGTCCATCATGGGCCATTTCCCCGCAAGGATTTGCCCATGTCCGCCCTGATCGAACGCCGCCCTGGCCAGCGCCATGGCATCCCCGTCGAGACCACCGACGCCGCGCACCTGGCGGCCAGTCGCCGCCGGCTCGATGCGACGCAGCGGCGCTGGCTCGGCGACAGCGGCTTCGACGCGGCGCCCGGCACGTTCGCTCTGGTGCCCGACGCAGCCGGCAAGCTGGCGCGCGTGCTGGTCGGCGTGGCGCCGGCCGATCCGCTGGCCGCGCTGGCCGGCCTGCCCTGCCACCTGCCCGAAGCCACCTACGAACTGGCCGCCGAAGGCGTGCTCGCCGACACCGCGCTGGCCACGCTGGGCTGGGCGCTGGGCGCCTACCAGTTCACCCGCTACCGCGCAGCCAAACGCGCCCCGGCGCGGCTGATCGTGGCGGCCGAGGAACTGGCCCGGCTGGCCCCGCTGGTGGAGGCCACCTCGCGCGTGCGCGACCTGGTCAACACGCCCACGCAGGACATGGGCCCGGAGCAACTCGGCGAGGCGATAAAGACCCTGGCCAAGGCACACAAGGCGAAGCTGCGCGACTGGGTCGGCGACGAACTGCTCAAGGCGAACTTCCCCACCATCCACGCCGTGGGCCGCGCCAGCCATCGCGCGCCGCGGCTGGTCGAACTGAGCTGGGGCAAGCCCGACCATCCCAGGCTGGTGATCGTCGGCAAGGGCGTGTGCTTCGACACCGGCGGCCTGAACCTCAAGGGCGGCGAAGGCATGCGCTGGATGAAGAAGGACATGGGCGGCGCCGCGCACGCGATCGCGCTGGCCGGGCTGGTGATGCAGGCCAACCTGCCGGTGCGGCTGACCCTGCTGGTGCCGGCGGTGGAGAACGCCGTGGCCGGCAACGCGATGCGCCCGGGCGAGGTGATCACCACCCGCGCCGGCCATACCGTGGAAGTGGACAACACCGACGCCGAGGGCCGGCTGATCCTGTGCGACGCGCTGGCCTACGCCGGCGAACAGCAACCGGCGCTGATCATCGACTTCGCCACCCTCACCGGCGCCGCCCGCGTGGCGCTGGGCCCGGATCTGCCGGCCCTGTTCGCCAACGATGACGCGCTGGCCGACGCGGTGCTGCAGGCCGGTAACGCCGTGGCCGACCCGCTGTGGCGGCTGCCGCTGTGGCGTCCATACCGGCGCATGCTGGACTCCCACCTGGCGGACTTCGCCAACTCCAGCGCCTCGCGCCACGCCGGCGCGATCACCGCCGCGCTCTATCTCGAACGCTTCGTCCCCGACGGCACGCCGTGGCTGCACCTGGATACCTACGCCTGGAACGACGCCGACCGCCCCGGCCGCCCCCGCGGCGGCGAGGCAATGGGCCTGCGCGCGGTGTTCGCGTTCCTGCAGGAGCGTTACGGGCACTGAGCCGCACCCGCCGACCTCGACGCCCGACACCCCCTTCCGCCCGGCGCCGTGTGCAGTGGTGCGACGAAGCCTCGGGGGAGTAACCTCTCGAACGTTGGGCGTGGTCCGAAACTGGTTGCGACATTGCCTGAGGGGGGACAAGGGGCACCAGTGGACGCGCTCGACATTACAGGGCCGAGCCATCACCACTGGGGAAAGAAACCACATGAAATACGACTTGAATCACCTGTCACTGGCTGTGCGTCTCGCATTGACCGCCGGGATGCTCTCGGTCGCCGGCGGGCTGCAGGCCCAGACGACGACCACCAATCCGCCCACGACGGATCAGGCCACGCCGGCCTCCAAGGACAAAGCCAAGACGCTGAACGCCGTGGTGGTCACCGGCTCGCTGATCCGCCGCGTGGACGTGGAAACCGCCAGCCCGGTGGTGACCATCGACCGCGAGGCCATCACCAACTCCGGCAAGCCCACCCTGGGCTACGTGCTGCAGGACATGCCGGCGATCTCCGGCAACGCCACCAACCCCTCCAACAACAGCAACGGCGGCGGCGTCGCCAGCCCGCTGCTGGAAGCCGGCGGCGGCGCCTCGCGCGTCTCGCTGCGCGGCCTGGGCATCAATCGCACGCTGGTGCTGGTGGATGGCCAGCGCATGGTCAACTCGGACATCAACATGCTGCCGCCGGACATGATCGACCGCGTCGACGTGCTGGCCGAAGGCGCCTCCACCGTGTACGGCTCCGACGCCATCGGCGGCGTGGTCAACTTCATCCTGCGCAAGGATTTCCAGGGCGTCCAGTTCAGCCTGAACGACGGCATCTCCAGCCACGGCGATTCGCAGCGTCGCGGCTTCAACCTGACCGGCGGCATGTCCGGCGACAACTACAGCATCGTCGGCGGCCTCGACTACAACAAGTACGACGCCACGCTGGCCTCGCAACGCGACTTCTCGCGGCAGCAGCTGTACCTGTCCAGCGGCACCATCATCGCCGCCGGCTCCAGCTCGATCCCGACCGGCCGCATCCAGCTGCCGGCCTCGATCGCCAGCCAGTACGGCTGCGCGATCAACTCGTCCGGCACCGCCAACGTGACGCTTGCCACGGGCGACGGCTCGAACCTCGGCGACTACCGGTGCCGGCTCGGTTCGGACACCTACAACTATGCCGCGCTCAACTACATGCAGACCGCGCAGAAGCGCACCAACGGCTTCGTGCTGGGCAGCTACGACCTGACGCCCAACCTCAAGGCCTACGTCAACGCGTTCTACAACCGCACCGAATCCAGCGGCCAGGACGCCCCCTCGCCGGTCGGTACCGGTGACGGCCTGATCATCTCCTCCAGCAACCCGATCAACCCGTTCGGCGTCACCTTCAGCCAGAACGCGGTGCCGGGCGACCCGAACAGCGGCTACAACTTCCAGACCCGCCTGACCGGCGCCGGCACCCGCGTGCACAGCTACAAGACCGACAACGCGCAGATCAACACCGGCCTGCGCGGCAACTTCGGCCAGGACAGCAGCTGGATCTGGGACGCGTCGATCAACTACAGCCACAGCAAGCGCGACCAGCGCGACACCAACGAGGTGGACATCCCCGCCCTGCAGGCGGCGGTCGATGCCGGCGCCAACATCTTCAACCAGGCCGACCCGGCGGTGGGCAAGCTGCTGAGCGCCGGCGTGAAGACGCCGATCTATGTCATGACCAACTCGACCAAGCAGGCGCAGTTCGACGCCAGCGGCGACCTGTGGGACCTGCCCGCCGGCGCCATGCAGCTGTCGGTCGGCGCGCTGTACCGCAAGCAGACGATGAAGTACACGGTGAGCCCGTTCGCGGTGCTCGACCCGGTCACCACCCAGTGCCAGATCCTGCAGGAAGCATGCGGCTCGCCCGCCAGCGGCAGCTACAACGTCAAGGAGATCTACGCGGAAACCCTGATCCCGCTGCTCGCCGATGCGCCCGGGGCGCAGTCACTGAACATCGACCTGGGCGTGCGCTCCTCCAACTACAGCACCAGCGGCAGCACCACCAACGGCAAGGTCGCGATCGAATGGAAGCCGGTGGCCGATCTGCTGGTCCGCGGTACCGTCTCGCAGGTGTTCCGCGCGCCGAACCTCAACGAGCTCTACGACGGCCGCACCCTGGTGCAGCCCACCCTGAACGACCCCTGCGTCAACCTCAGCGCGGCCGATCTGGCCCAGCATGCCGCGGCCTGCCAGTACGTGCCGGTCAACTGGGGCGGCAACTCGCCGGCGCAGGTCAACACGTTCTATTCCGGTGCCGCCACCGTGGGCAACTCGCTGAAGCCGGAAAAGGGCAAATCCATCGACCTCGGCCTGGTCTACTCGCCGGAGTGGCTGCCCGGCTTCTCCACCAGCCTCGACTTCTGGCACATCTACCTGTCCGACACGTTGACCGCGATCACCGGCGACCTGGTCGTCAGTTCGTGCTTCAACAACAGTGCCAGCCCGTACTGCGGGCTGATCCATCGCGAGGACACCACCAGCCGCCAGCCGGGCCAGGTGTTCCTGATCAACACGCCGGTGGTCAACCTTGGCACGCTGAATACGTCGGGTGTCGACTTCACCTTGCGCTACAAGGTGCCCCACTTCAACATGGGCAGCGTGGACCCGGGCGACTTCCAGGTGGGCCTCAACAGCAGCTACACCTCCACCTACAGGAACAACGCCACCCCCGGCGAGCCGGGCGCACAGGCCATCGACTACGCCGGCACCTACAGCCAGCAGTTCGGCAACATCTCGCGGCTGCGCGGCACGGTCACGCTGAACTGGAGCAAGGGCAACTGGAACGCCCAGTGGCAGTCGCGCTACATCAACAGCCTGACCGCGCTCAACACGGATGCGGCCATTCCCGGCGTGAACATTCCGATCGCCTCGGTGACCTACCACTCGATCCAGCTCGGCTACGCGGTGCCGTCGATCCACACCCGCTTCGACGTCGGCGTGGACAACATCGCCGACAAGGCACCGCCGCTGATGTATCAGAACGGTTCCAACTACAACGTGGACGTCTCCACCTACGACGTGCTCGGTCGCTACTACTGGGCCCGCGCCACCGTGAAGTTCTGATGTCCTAGCTCCATCGCAGTCGTTGCAAACCCCCAGGAGGGCCGCGGGCAAACCGCGGCCCTCTTGCATAATGGGCGCCGGACACCACCCCACCGAGGCCGCATGCCCCCGCCCCCGCCCGCCGCCGATCCGCCCAGCACTCCGGCCAGCACGCTGGCCGCCGCCATGGCGAGCGCGTGGAATGCAGGCGACGCAGAGCGCGTCATCGAACTGGCGGCGCAGGCGGCGGATGCCGCCGGCGACGACGAAGGCGTGCTCGTCCTGCTCGGCGTGGCGCAACAGGCCACCGGCCGGCACGCACGGGCGGCCGCCACGTTCAACCGCCTGTGCCAGTTGCGACCGGCCGTCTCGGCCTACTGGAACAACCTCGGCGTGGCCTCTCGCCTGGCCGGCGACCTCGCCGCGTCCGGACAGGCCCTGCGTCAGGCCCGGCAGCTCGCGCCGGGCGATGCGGAGGTGCACTACAACCTCGGCCTGCTGTACACCCAGCAACGCGATTGGCCGGCGGCACGGCAGGCGCTGCTGGAAGCGGCCAGTCTCGCCCCTTCATTCATCGAGGCCCGCCTGCAGGCGGCCTACGCCTGCTACGTCTGCGGCGACAACGCGGCACAGGAGGAAATGCTCGACGGCGCCGGCGAGTGGCCGCCGCAACCCGCCGAACAGGCGTTGATCCTGGCCGCCATGTTGTCGGTGCAGGGCGCTTCCGAGGCGGCCCTGCGCACGCTCGCGCGCGCGCAGTTGCCGCCGACGGAGGCCGCGGCCGCTCCGCTGCGCCTGCGCATCGCCGCCCAGCGCGTGGTGTTGCACGAGCGCAGCAACCAGGTCGAACGCGCACAGCAGGACCTGCAGCAACTGCCGCTGGCCGCGATCGACGCCCTGCCGCCGGGCGCCGTGCAAGCGCGCACCGACGGCTGGCGCGCGCACGCCGCGATGGCCTCACGCAACGGCGCGCACGCCGAGGCAGCGGCGCTGTTCCGGCGCGTGCTGGCGCAGCCGCTCGACGACGAGAGCCGGGCCAGCGTCGGTTTCGGCCTCGCCATCGCCTGCGACCGGCTGGGCCGCCACGCCGAGGCATGGGACGCGTTGCAGGCGGCGCACGCGGCGCAACTGGAGATCGCCCGCCAGGTCGTGCCGGAGCGACTGGCGGCGGACAGCCAGCCGCTGCCGCTGGCGGACTGCGTGGTCGAACCGCACGACTACGCCCGCTGGACCGAGCTGCGCGCCCCCGGCTCCATGGAGAGCCCGGTCTTCGTGGTCGGCTTTCCGCGCTCGGGTACCACCTTGCTGGAACAGATGCTCGACGCCCACCCGGATTTCCGGTCCATGGACGAGCGTGCCTACATCCATGAGCTGATCGAAAGCATGGAACGCGTCGGCCAGCGCTATCCCGCCGATCTCGCCTCACTGAGCCAGGACGATGCCGATGCCCTGCGCCGCAGCTATCGCCGACGGGTCGCGCAGGTGCGTCCCGACCTCGGGCCGCGCCGGCTGGTCGACAAGAACCCGCTGAACATGCAGTGCCTGCCGATGATCATGCGGCTGTTTCCGCATGCACGGATCATTCTCTGCCTGCGCCATCCCTGCGACGTGTTGCTCAGCTGCAGCATGCAATCGTTCCGCTCGCCGGCGTTCATGGTGCTGTGCTCCTCCCTGCCGCGCCTGGCGCAGGGCTACGCGCGCGCCTTCACCCAATGGCAGCGCGATGTCGAGGTGTTCGCCCCGCAGGTGCTGGAGTGGCGCTACGAATCCGTGGTGGAGCAGTTCGGCGACCAGGCGACACGACTGGCGCGGTTCCTGGACCTGGCCGATGCCTCGCCCCTGCAGCGCTTCGCCGAGCATGCGCGCGAGAAGCACATCAGCACGCCCAGCTACGCGCAGGTCACCCGCGGCGTCTATCGCAAGGCGGTGGGCCGCTGGCGCGACTACCGCGAGCATTTCGAACCGGTGTTGCCCGTGCTGCAACCGTGGCTCGAACGCTTCGGCTACGACGGGTAGGAGACGGCCCGCGGGACAAGCGCCTGCGGGCCGCAGGCTCCCGCACGCACGACGACAGGCAGTGCCGCCTTGTCGTCGTGCGCAGCGGGATACTCAGTGCGCCGGGCTGCTCGCGGACGGCGCGGGGGTGGTTACGCTGGCCAGTGCGTGCGGCGAGAACTTGCCGCCGTAAGGCAGCACCTCGCTGGCCAGTTTCGGGTCGGCCTTGATCATGCCGATCGCGTCGAACAGGATGTGCGCGGTCTCCTGGAGCTGCGGGTCCTTGGCGTTCTTGGCGTCCTTCTCTTCCTTCAGCTCGCTCTTGATGCTGCGCTCGTTGGGGTTGAGGCCGTCGTCCAGCGTGCTGCCCGCCTCCGGCAGGGCCGCGTCGCTGCCGTCGATGGCGACGTGCCGCGCGCGGAAGGCGGCCTGCATCTGCTCCTGCTGCTTGCGCTCGGCTTCGCGGGTGGCCAGGTTCAGCGAGATCGTGGTCATGTCGCGCATCTTCTTGTACTGCGCCAGCTCGTCCAGCATCAGCTTCCACGCCGGCGATTGCGCCGCACGCTGGTCGTGCTGCTTGAGCAGCTGCGGCAGGTAGGCGGAGAGGTTCGCCACCGGCTGGTAGTCGGCCGGCGGAATCTGCGTCCACGGCAGCGCGTTGTCGTAGGTCGATTCGCCGAAGTCCTTCTCGTCGCCGTTCTTCGGGAACTCGATGTCCGGGGTGACGCCCTTGAGCTGGGTGGAACCGCCGTTGATGCGGAAGAACTCCTGGATCGTCATCTTCAGTTCGCCCAGCTGCGGCTTCTCGCTGTCGCCGGAGGCGAACTTGTCCAGGTCCACCAGGGTCTGCACGGTGCCCTTGCCGAAGGTCGGCTCGCCGATGACCAGGCCGCGGTGATAATCCTGGATCGCCGCGGAGAAGATCTCCGAGGCCGAAGCCGTGCCGCGGTTGACCAGCACCGCCAGCGGACCGCTCCAGGCCATGCCTGCATCGTCGTCGCCCTGCACCTGGACTTCGCCGTGCGAGCCGCGCACCTGCACCACCGGGCCCTTGTCGATGAACAGGCCGGTCATCGAATCCGCCTCGGCCAGCGAGCCGCCGCCGTTGTTGCGCAGGTCCACCACGATGCCCTGCACGCCTTCCTGCTTGAGCTCGGCGATCAGCTTGGCCACGTCGCGGGTGGTGCTGCGGTAATCCTTGTCGCCGGCGCTGCGCGCGCCGAAATCGGAGTAGAACGAGGGCAGGTCGATCACGCCGATCTTGCGGGTGACCGCGCCGTCCTTGATCTCGATGACCTTCTTGCTGGCCGCGGCATCCTCCAGGTTGATCTTGTCGCGCACCAGGGTGATCAGCTCGTGCTTGCCGTCCGGGCCGACATCGGCGGGCAGCACTTCCAGCCGCACCACCGTTCCCTTCTTGCCGCGGATCAGCGCGGTGACGTCGTCGATGCGCCAACCGACCACGTCCACCATTGCGCCCTTGTCGCCCTGGCCCACCGCCACGATGCGGTCGCCCGGCTTGAACTTGTGCGACTTCATCGCCGGGCCGCCGGGGATCAGCTTGACGATCATGGTGTAGTCGTCGCGCGACTGCAGCTGCGCGCCGATGCCCTGCAGCGACAGGCTCATCGCGATGTCGAAGTTGGCCGCCGCCTCCGGGCCGAGGTAGTCGGTGTGCGGGTCGGTGGATTCGGCGTAGGCGTTCATGAAGGTCTGGAACGCGTCGGCGCTGTTGATCTGCCGGATGCGGTCGATGTAGCCGCTGTAGCGCTTGTCCAGCGTCTTGCGGATGTCCGCGTCGTCCTTGCCGGCCAGCTTCAGACGCAGCCAGTCGTTCTTGGTGCGCTTGCGCCAAAGGTCCTGCGCGGCGGCCTCGTCCTTCGGCCAGGCGGCGTCCTTGCGGTCGACCTCGTAGCTCTCGTCGCGACTGAGGTCGAAGCCGTTCTTCAGCAGCTCGCGGGCGTAGCTCATGCGCTGCACGGCGCGCTGCAGGTACAGGTTGAAGATGGCGAACGGCGCGGAGAGGTCGCTGTTCCAGATCGCGTCGTCGAACTTGCTCTTCAGTGGCGCGAACTTGTCCATGTCGGCCTGGGTGAAGAACACCTTGTCGCCGTCGAGCATCTTGAAATATGCCTTGTAGATGCGCGCGGACATCGCGTCATCCAGCGGCTGGGCGTCGTAGTGGAAGCGGGTCAGGAAGCGCGCGGACAGTTGCGCGGCCTGGGCCTGTTCGGCCGTGGGCTCCAGCGGCCAGATGGCCGCCTTGCGCGGCTGGGGGCCGGCACCCAGGTCGGCCGCGGACTGCGCAAAGGCGCAGCTGGCGGAGAGAACGAACAGCAGGACCAGCGCGGGGCGAAGTTTCATGGATGCTCTCAGGCGGATTCGGTGACACCGGCTGCATGCGCCTGCAGGTCGGCGTGGTAGGACGATCGCACCAGCGGGCCGGAGGCGACGTGATGAAAGCCCATGGCTTCGCCGGCTTCGCGCAGCGCGTGGAATTCCTCGGGCGTCCAGTAGCGCAGCACCGGATGGTGGTGCGGCGTGGGCTGCAGGTACTGGCCGATGGTGATCATCTCCACATCGTGGTCGCGCAGGTCGCGCAGCGTCTGCAGCACCTGCTCGCGGGTCTCGCCCAGGCCGAGCATGATGCCGGACTTGGTCGGCACCTGCGGGTGCTGCGCCTTGAAGCGCTTGAGCAGGTCCAGCGACCACTGGTAATCGGCGCCGGGGCGCACCTCGCGGTACAGATGCGGCACGGTTTCCAGGTTGTGGTTGAACACGTCCGGCGGGAATGCCTTGAGCACTTCCAGCGCCCGTTCCATGCGGCCCTTGCCGCGGAAATCGGGGGTGAGGATCTCGATGCGGATGGCCGGGCTGGCATGGCGCACCGCGCGGATGCAGCTGGCGAAGTGCGCCGCGCCGCCGTCGCGCAGGTCGTCGCGGTCGACCGAGGTGATCACCACGTACTTCAGCCGCATGTCGGCGATGGTCTGCGCCAGGCGCGCCGGCTCCAGTTCATCCGGCGGCTGCGGCCGGCCATGCGCCACGTCGCAGAACGAGCAGCGCCGCGTGCACACCTCGCCGAGAATCATGAAGGTGGCGGTGCCGTGGCTGAAGCATTCGTGGATGTTGGGGCAGGAGGCCTCCTCGCATACGGTCACCAGCGCGTTCTCGCGCAGGCGGGCCTTCAGCTGCTGCACCGCGTTGCCCTGCGGCAGGCGCACGCGGATCCAGTTGGGCTTGCGCAGGGTCGGCACGCTGGTGTCGAAACCGGCGCGGTTCAGCGCGATCTTGTCGCTGCCGAGCTGTTTCTCCACCGTGCCGGTGCCGGCCACGACCTGGATCGGAATGGATTTGGACAAGGGGGCGCTGGTTTCGCTCATGGGAGAGGAGTTCAGACCGCGGCGCGCGCGGGGAGTTCGGGAATCAGGGGGGCAGCGGGCGCGGCGACGAAGCCGAACTGGCGGCAGAACTCGTCGGCCAGCACCGTCTCGACGTCCGCCAGCTGCGACGGACCGCCCAAGTCTACCAGTTGCGTGACCGCCAAACCCTTGTAGCCGCAGGGGTTGATGCGTTCGAACGGCTCCAGGTCCATGGCCACGTTGAAGGCCAGCCCGTGGAAACTGCAGCCGCGACGCACGCGCAGGCCGAGCGCGGCGATCTTGGCCTCGCCCACGTACACGCCGGGGGCGCCTTCGCGGCGCGCCGCCGCCACCTGCCAGTGCGCCAGCGTGTCGATCAGCGCCTGCTCGATCCGCCGCACCAGCTCGCGCACGCCCACGCCGATGCGGCGCAAGTCGATCAGCGGGTAGCCGACGATCTGGCCGGGCCCGTGGTAGGTCACCTGCCCGCCGCGGTCGACCGGGATCACCGGGATGTCGCCCGGCGCCAGCACGTGCTCCATCTTGCCGGCCTGGCCCAGGGTGAACACCGGGTCGTGCTCCAGCAGCCACAGCTCGTCCGGCGTGTCGGCGGTGCGGTTGTCGGTGAACGCGCTCATCGCCTGCCAGGTCGCCGCGTAGGGCTGGCGGCCGAGGCGGCGGATGACCAGGGGCCGGAATTCAGGATGGGGGGTTCGGGATTCGTGGTTCACGACGAGCTTGTGGCCTTGCAATTCTTCTGGTTCAAGAGCCGCCGAACCCATGCGACGCGGAGGCTCGGGACGCGGCTCTTGCGAATCCCCCATCCCGAATCCCGGCCTCACAACGTATACCGGACATCCGCATCGGCGCGCAGTGCGTGATGCGCTGCTTCGTACTGCTCGCGGTTGTCGCAGCGGAATGTGACCGTGACCGAGACGAAATTGCCGGCGCCGGAATGGCGGTGACGCACGGTTTCGTGCAGCACGTGCAGACCGGCGCGTTCGAGCAGTTGCGGCACGTGGCGGGGCAGGTCGGCGCTGGCGCTGCCCACGGCGGTGATCTCGAACTCGCCGGGGAACTGGAAGCCCCGGCCTTGCCGCTTCGCCTTGTCGAAGTCGATCGGTTGCATCACTTGGCGCTCGGCGCCTGCTCGGTGTTGCCGGTGTCCTTGTGGAACCAGAGCAGGATGCTGTCCCACAGGCGCGAGAAGAAGCCACCCTGCGGCGCGTCGGCCAGTGCGACCAGCGGCACCGTCTGCAGCGCCTGGCCATCCAGGCTGATGCGCAGGCTGCCGATCTGCTGGCCCTTCTTGAACGGCGCGATCAGGGTCGAGGGGATGTCCATCACCGCCTTGAGCTTGTCGTACTGGCCGGTCTTGACAGTGACCAGCACGTCGCTGGCCACGCCGATCGGCAAGGTGTCCGCCTCGCCCTTCCACAACCGCGGCGTCGCCAGCGGCTTGCTGGTGTCGTACAGCTTGTGCGTCTCGTAGAAGCGGAAGCCGTAGTTGAGCAGGGCCATCGCCGAATCGGCGCGCGCCTTGTTGGAGCTGGCGCCCATCACCACCGCGATCATGCGCTCGTCGCCATGCTTGGCGGACGCCGCCAGGCAGAAGCCCGCGTCGGCGGTGTGCCCGGTCTTGATGCCGTCCACGGCCGGATCGCGCCAGAGCAGCTCGTTGCGGTTCTGCTGCTTGATGCCGTTCCACTCGTACGACTTGATCGCCGAGATGGCGTAGTCGTCCGGAAAGTTGTGGATCAGCGCGCGCGACAGGATCGCGACGTCGCGCGCGGAGCTGTAGTGGTTCTGCACCGGATAGCCGGAGGCGTTGGAGAAGTGCGAGTTGGCCATGCCCAACTGCTTGGCGTAGGCGTTCATCAGGTTGGCGAAGGCATCCTCCGAACCGGCGGTGTGCTCGGCCAGCGCGATTGCCGCGTCGTTGCCGGACTGCACGATCATGCCCTTGAGCAGGTCCATCAGCGGCACCTGGCTGCCCAGCTTGAGGAAACTGGTGGAGCCGTCGGTGCCGGCACCGCCGCCGCGCCACGCATGCTCGCTGATGGTGATCATGTCGCTGGTGTGGATGCGGCCGTTGGCGAGCTCGGCCGACACCACGTAGTCGGTCATCACCTTGGTCAGCGAGGCCGGCGCGCGACGCGCATCGGGATCCTTCGAGGCAAGTATCTGGCCGGTGGCGTAGTCCATCAGCACCCAGCTGGCGCCATCGACGTCCGGCGGCGGCGGCACCGGTGCGGCCGGCATGGCCGGGCGCGGCACGGGCGACGGATGGGGCGGGGTCTGCGCCATCGCGGCGCCGACCAGCAGGACGGCAACGGCGGCAAACGGCATCAGGGTGCGTCGAAGAAAGTTCATCGTGTTTTCGAGTCCGGTTTTTCGAGGATCGGCGTTGCGCGCGCCGAAGTGGCAAGGAAGCCTGCGCAAATCCTGCTCAGTCTACCGCGACCTGCGGCGAGGGCAGACCCATGCGTTCGATCCGGCGACTGACTTCGTCGGCACGATCCACGCTGTCGAGCGGGCCGACCCGCACGCGGCGCAGGCGCTGGCCATGCGCCACGCCGTCGATCACCTGCACCGTGCCGAGGTCGGCCGCACGCAGGCGCCGGGCCAGGCGGTCGGCATTGGACGCGTCGGCGAACGCACCCACCTGCAGGTAGATTCCCGGGTGCCTGCCTGAGACCGTCTCCGGCGGCGGCAGTTCCTGCGCCGGATGCGCCGGGTCGATGCCGCGCACCTCGACCAGGCCGGTGCCCTTGGGCCAGATGCCGATCTTCACTGCCGCGGCATAGGACAGGTCGATCAGCCGGTTGTCGTGGAACGGTCCGCGGTCGTTGACCCGCACGACCACGCTCTTGCCGTTCTCCAGGTTGGTGACGCGCGCGTAGCTGGGCAGCGGCAGCGTGGTGCTGGCCGCGCTGAACGCGTACATGTCGTAGGTTTCGAGGTTGGAGGTCTTGTAGCCGTGGAACTTGTTGCCGTAGAACGAGGCGATGCCGCGCTCGTCGTAGCCGCGCGCCGTGGACAGCACGCGATAGGTCTTGCCGCGCACGCTGTAGGGCGACTTGTTGCCGTAGCGCGAGCGCGGCTCGGCCTTCGGCACCGGCTCGGACAGCTTGCTGACGTCGATCGGCGGCGGCACGCTGTCGCGGCCGTCGCGGTAGCGGCTCGATTGCGGCCGACTGAGGTCGTCGTGGATGCCACCTTCACCCGCGGGCGATGCCGTGCCGGACACGCCGCGATGGCCCGCGCCGGACGACGACGACGGCCGGCTGCGCGGCCCGCTGCACGCGGCAAGCAGCGCGCTGGCCGCGAGCACGGCGGCGACCGCGACGAACCTCACCGCGCCGCGTCCGCCTGCGCCACGCCGGCGGCGATCGCCTGCGCCAGCTGTTCGACGGCCATCGCGTACAACGGGCTGCGGTTGTAGCGGGTGATCACGTAGAAATTCTGGAAGGTGAACCAGTACTCCGGCCCGGCCGGGCCTTCGAGCTGCTGCAGGCTGGCGAGCCGGCCGGGGTCGATCCGCTGCAGCGGCGCGTAGCCCCATGCCTCGAACTGTTCCAGCGGATGCTTCGGCATGAGCTCGTTGAGGTCGCTCGCGTGCGCCTTGGCATCGGGCTGCGCCCGCGCCGCCACCGGGGCATCGCGCTCCCAGCCGTACCCGTGCAGGTAGTTGGCGACGCTGGCCACGATGTCGTCGGCCGAATCGTGCAGGTCGATGCGACCGTCGTGATCCTCGTCAACCGCGTAGTCGCGGATGCTCGAAGGCATGAACTGGCCCCAGCCCTGCGCGCCGGCATAGGAGCCGACCAGCGAGTCCAGCGGACCGGCCAGCTTGCTGGCGGGAAGCTCCAGCAGGGTCTTCAGCTCGTCGCGGAAAAACGGCGCGCGCGGCGGGTAGTAGAAGGCCAGCGTCACCAGCGCATCGAGCACCTTGTAGCGGCCCACGATGCGGCCGTAATTGGTCTCCACGCCGATGATCGCCACCACGTATTGCGGCGCCACGCCGTACTCGGTCGCGATCCGGTCGAGCAGTGCGCGATGCTGCTGGTAGAACGCGATGCCGCCGTCGATGCGGGCATCGGTGAGGAAGATCGGTCGATAGTCCTTCCACGGCTTGGCCTCGGCCGGGCGGCTGATCGCGTCGAGGATCGACTGCTGTTTGGTGGCGCCGTCGAGCAGCGCATTGAGCGCGGCCGGGCTCTGGCCGGTGTCGTGCGCCACCTCCTGCACCAGTTTCGCCTGCCCCGGATGGGCGGCCAGCGCGGTGTCCGTTCCAGCCACCCACGACAGCAGGACCAGCAGGCAACAGCACACACGGGACACGGGATGCACGGACATGCAAGGCCTTCGCAAAGGGAAAATCGGGGTCAGCGAGAGCCTACCATGCAAGCCGCGGCGACTTCGGCCCCACGCATGGCGCGCGCGGGGCGCGATTCAGATGTGGCTCTTGCGATTGGCATGGATCGACATCAGCACGCCGAAACCGGTCAACAGCGACACCGCCGACGTGCCGCCGTAACTGATCATCGGCATCGGCACGCCGACCACCGGCAGCATGCCGGCCACCATGCCGCCGTTGACGAACACGTAGACGAAGAAGCTCATGCCGATCGCGCCGGCGAGCAGGCGCGAATACGTATCGCGCGCCTCCATCGCGATCCACAGGCAGCGGCCGATGATGAACGCGTACAGCGCGATCAGCGCGCACACGCCGACCAGGCCGAACTCCTCGGAGAACACCGCGAAGATGAAATCGGTGGTGTGCTCGGGCAGGAAATCCAGCCGCGACTGCGTGCTGTGCAGCCAGCCTTTGCCGAACACGCCGCCGGAGCCCACCGCGATCTGCGACTGGATGATGTGCCAGCCGTTGCCCAGCGGATCGGATTCGGGATTGAGCAGGGTCAGCACGCGATCGCGCTGGTACTGGTGCAGGAAGTGCCAGCCGATCGGGATCATGCCCACCACCGCGCCCACCAGCAATCCGATGCGCCACCACGCCATGCCGGAGAGGAACAGCGCGAACGCGCCGGCCGTGGCCACCAGCACCGCCGTGCCCAGGTCCGGCTGTTCGGCGATCAAGGCGGCAGGAATGGCGATCAGGATGCCGACCACCGCGATGTCCTTCCAGCCCGGCGGCAGCTGCCGCGGGTGGAGGTACCAGGCCACCATCATCGGCGTGGTGAGCTTGAGCAGTTCGGACGGCTGGAAACGCATCACGCCCAGATCCAGCCAGCGCATCGAACCGCGCCCTTCACCGAGGATCGCCACCACCACCAGCAAGGCGACGCTGACGGCGTAGAGGCCCGGCGTCCAGCTGCGCAGCACCGGGGGCGGAATGCGCGAGACCAGCAGCAGCAAGGCGCCGCCCAACACGAAACGCGCGGCCTGGCCACCGACCAGGGCCAGACTGCGATCGCCCGCGCTGTAGAGCGTGGCCAGGCCGATCAAGGCCAGCACGAACAGGCCGGCCGCCAGCGGCAGGTCGATCCGGCGCCGGGTCATCACCCGGTGCGCGAAGCGGCGCATGCGCGCGCGCAGCACGCCGATCATGGTTGCACCTCGCTGCTGGCGGACACGGGCACGTCCTCGACGACCGAGCCGGCCGGTGCCGGCGCGGCGGATGGGAGCGGTGCGGCATCCGGCAATCGCTCGGCGCCGGGCAGCACGCCCTGGTGGGTGGCCAGCCACGCATCGAGAATCTTGCGCACGATCGGCCCCGCCGCCGAAGCGCCCCAGGCGCCCTGCTCCAGCACCACGGCTACGGCGATCTGCGGGTGGTCGGCCGGCGCGTAGGCGATGAACCAGGCGCGATGGCGGGTGGCCAGATACGCGGTGTTGCGATTGGTGTCGTACGCGTCGCTGGTGCGCGAGTAGCGCTCGGCGGTGCCACTCTTGCCGGCGATCGCGTAGGGGAAGCCGTCGTTCAGGCCCTTGCCGGTGCCTTCGGTGATCACCGCGCGCATGCCCGCGTTGATCACCGCCCAGTCGCCGCGCTGGCGGATCAACGTGGCGCCCGGCGGATTGGGCAGCGGCTGGCGCTGCGCCTCGCCGACCGTGCTGGTGGCCATGCCCAGCCGCGGCAGGTACGGCACGCCACCGCCGGCCAGGGTCGCCACCGCATGCGCCAGTTGCAGCGGGGTAACCGCCCAGTAACCCTGGCCGATGCCGGCGATCACCGTTTCGCCGGGATACCAGGGCTGCTTGCTGTTGGCCGCCTTCCACTGGCGCGAGGGCAGGATGCCGTCGGATTCGCCGATCAGGTCGATCCCGGTCTCGCGGCCGAAGCCGAAGCGACTCATCCACTGGCTCAGCCGGTCGATGCCCATGTCCAGCGCCAGCTTGTAGAAATACGTGTTGGTCGACTTCTCGATCGCGGTGACCATGTCCACGGTGCCGTCGCCGCCGCGCTTGTCGTCGCGGTAGCAGCGCGTCTGCCCCGGCAGGCAGAACTGACCGTTGGAGAACACCGTGTCCGACGGCTTGCGCAGGCCCAGCTCCAGCCCGCCGAGTGCAAGGAACGGTTTCACCGTCGAGCCCGGCGGATAGACGCCCCGCAGCGCGCGGTTGTACAGCGGCTTGTCCGGGTCGGTGGTCAGCGCGCGGTAGTCGGCCTGGCTGATGCCGTTGACGAACAGGTTGGGATCGAACGTGGGCACGCTGACCATCGCCAGCACCTGGCCGTTGCGCGGATCGATCGCCACCGCCGCGCCGGGACGGCCCTCGAATGCCGCCTCGGCCGCCTTCTGGATGCGCGCGTCGATGCTCAGGTAGAGGCTGCGGCCGGGCGTGGGCGCATGGGTTTCCAGCACGTGCTGGGTGCGGCCATCGGCGTTGACCTCCAGCAATTCGTAGCCGGGCTTGCCGTGCAACACGTCCTCGTAGGAACGCTCCACGCCGCTGCGCCCGACATGGCTGGTGCCCTGGTAGCGATCCGCGTCCAGCCGCTGCAGGTCGTCGGCGTCGATGCGCCCGACGTAGCCGACCACGTGGGCGAACAACGGGCCGAACGGATAATGCCGGGTCAGGTAGGGCACCACGTCGACGTTGGGAAAGCGCCAGCGATTGACCGCGAAACGATCGATCTCGTCTTCGGTCAGGTGCATCTTCAGCGGCACGCTGTCGAAACGCCGGCTCTGCCGCAACTGCTTGTTGAACGCGTCGATGTCGTCCTGGTCCAGCGGCACCACCTGGCCCAGCCGCGCCAGCAGAGCGGGCATGTCCTTGACCTGCTCGGGCACCACTTCCAGCCGGAACGCCGGCACGTTGTCGGCCAGCACCACGCCGTTGCGGTCGTAGATCAGGCCGCGCGCCGGCGGGATCGCGCGCGGCTTGACCCGGTTGTTGGTCGAGCGGGTGGCGAACTCGTCGTGTCGCGCGACCTGCAGCACCACGTAACGCCCGACCAGCCCGCCCAGCCCCAGCAGGATCAGCACGAAACCCACCAGCGCGCGTCGACGGAACAGCGCGGTCTCGTCACGGACGTTCTTGAGCGCGCGGCGACTCTTCATCTCACCGGCTCATGCTTCATTGGATCCGCAGCCGCGCGCGCAGGTCGTCGAGCAACAGGAACAGGAACGGCCACAACGCCGCGCCGACGAAGGGGGAAATCCACCAGCTCGCCGGCGGCAGCGAAGCGCCGGCCAGCATGCGCACCAGCAGCAGCAGGAAGCGATCGTTGAGCAGCAAGGCAAGCACCGCCAGCGCCTGCTGCCACATCGGGAAGAAGCGCAATCGCGAACGGAATCGCACGGTGATGAAGACCAGCGCGCACAGCCGCAGCGCCTGCTCGCCCAGCAGCACGCCGTCGAGCAGGTCCGCAAGCAATCCCACGCCGAAGGCAAGGCCCAGGCTCACCCGGTCTTCCGCTTCCAGCGCCCAGTACAGCAACACCAGCGCCGGCCAATACGGCTTGAACGGCTCCAGCACGCCGGGCAGCGGCACCAGCATCAGCAGCAGCGCCGCGGCCAGCGTGCCGACGAACCACCACTGGCTCAGCCGCGCGCGACTCATCGCGGTACCCCGCCGGCCTGACCCGGGTGCACCGCCGGCGCGGCCACGCTGGCGGAAGCGGCCGGCGCCAAGACCTGCGGCGGACCTGCCGGAACGGGCAGGTCGGGCGGCCCCTTGGGTTCGGCCTGGTCGTGCAGCAGCAGTACATCGGTGCTGCGATCGAGGTCCGCCGCCGGCGTGGCCAGGGCGACCTGGAACATGCCGGTCGGCGCCGGCGCCACGCTGTCGATCCGGCCCACCGGGAACCCCGGCGGAAAACGGCCGCCGATGCCCGAGGTGAGCAGCTTGTCGCCAGCGCGCACGTCAGCCGCCAGCGGCAGGTTGGGCAGGCTCAGCTGGTCGCCGTCGCGCGAACCGTAGGCCACCGTGCGCAAGCCGGTACGCGCGATCGTCACCGGGATCGCATGCGAGGGGTCGGTGATCAGCATCACCACGGCAGTGTGCGGCAGCACGGCCTTCACCTGGCCCATCACGCCGTGGGCATCGATCACCGGCTGTCCGGGCTCGACGCCGTCGCGCGAGCCCATGTTCAAGGTCAGCTCATAACGGTACGCGCCGAGATCCACGCCGATGACCCGCGCCAGTTGCACGTTGAGCTTCAGGCTGTGCTGGGTATCGAGCAACCGCCGCAGCCGTTCGTTCTGCTCGGCGACCGCGGCCATGCGGTTCAACTTGGCGTTGGCCAGCAGCAGGTCTTCGCGCAGGCGCTGGTTCTGCGAGGTCAGCAGCTGGCGATCGGCAAACGCGACGCCGAGGGTGTGCACCCCGGCCGCAGGCAGGCCGGCCAGCCGATAGACCGGCTCGACCACCGCCGAGGCGGCCGAGCGCAGCTGCCACAGCCAGCCATTGCGCTGGTCAAGCACCATCAGCACCACCGCCAGCGCCAGATAGACGATCAGCCGCAGCGTGCCGGCCGCGTTGCCGGCAAACAGGGGGGAAGAACCTTCGCGTGCGCGCGCCATCGCGGCCCCCGTTGCCGCGCGCTATTCGGGCGAGAAGAAGTCGCTGCCATGCTGATCGATCAGCTCCAGCGCCTTGCCGCCGCCGCGCGCCACGCAGGTCAGCGGGTCGTCGGCCACCTGCACGTGCAGGCCGGTTTCCTCGGAGATCAGCCGGTCCAGGTCGCGCAGCAGCGCGCCGCCGCCGGTGAGCACGATGCCGCGCTCGGCGACGTCGGAGCACAGTTCCGGCGGAGTCTGTTCCAGCGCCGACTTCACCGCCGCCACGATGCCGGCCAGCGGCTCGTGCAGTGCCTCGAGGATTTCGTTGGAGTTGATCGTGAACATGCGCGGCACGCCCTCGGCAAGGTTGCGCCCGGAGATCTCGATCTCCTTGACGTCGTCCTGCGGGAACGCGCAGCCGATCTGCAGCTTGATCCGCTCGGCGGTGGATTCGCCGATCAGGGTGCCGTGGTTGCGGCGCACGTAGTTGATGATCGCCTCGTCGAAACGATCGCCGCCGACGCGGGCGGACTGCGAGTAGACGATGCCGTTGAGCGAGATCACCGCCACCTCGGAGGTGCCGCCGCCGATGTCCAGCACCATCGCGCCGCGCGCCTCGTGCACCGGAATGCCGGCACCGATCGCCGCAGCCATCGGCTCTTCGATCAGGAACACGTCGCGGGCACCGGCGCCTTCGGCCGATTCCTTGATGGCGCGGCGCTCGACCTGGGTCGAGCCGCACGGCACGCAGACCAGCACGCGCGGGCTCGGCCGCAGGAAGCGCGACTTGTGCACCTGCTTGATGAAGTGCTGCAGCATCGCCTCGGTCATGGTGAAGTCGGCGATCACGCCGTCCTTCATCGGGCGCACCGTGGCGATGTTGCCCGGCGTGCGGCCCAGCATGCGCTTGGCGTCGCCACCCACCGCCGCGATCGTGCGCGGACCACCGGGGCCGCGGTCCTGGCGAATCGCCACCACCGAAGGCTCGTTCAACACGATGCCCTGACCACGCACGTAGATCAGCGTGTTGGCCGTGCCGAGGTCGATGGAGATGTCGTTGGAAAAGATGCCGCGGAACTTCTTGAACATGGGTCCGCCGTGGGTCGGCCAGGCTAAACAGACAAGCTCGCCAGTCTAGTCAGGCCCACCGTTCCACGCAAGGAAAAACACGTTAAGAAACCCTTGTGCAACACGGCCATAAGCGATTTTCCTGTGCCGTGGACTGAACTGCGAAGCAGGTCGCGAAGTCGCCAGCGCGGACGGATGGCGGTACGATGGCGGCCTTTGGCTGCAGGGACCGATTCTGCCCGTCCGGGCACGCGCCCGCAGCCTCCCATCTCAAATCGGGGTTTTCTCGCATCATGCCTGCCGTCATCTGCGGATCGCTCGCCTACGACACCATCATGGTGTTCCAGGATCAGTTCAAGAACCACATCCTGCCCGACCAGATGCACATCCTGAACGTGTCGTTCCTGGTGCCGGCCATGCGGCGCGAGTTCGGCGGCTGCGCCGGCAACATCGCCTACAACCTCAAGCTGCTGGGCGGCGACCCGCTGCCGGTGGCAGCGGTGGGCCAGGATTTCGCGCCCTACCGGCAGCACATGCAGGACTGCGGCATCCGGCTCGATGGCGTGCGCGTGTTCGAGGAGCAGTTCACCCCGCAGTGCTTCATCACCACGGACCTGGACAACAACCAGATCACCGCCTTCCACCCCGGCGCGATGTCCAGTGCGCAGGAGAACCACGTCCGCGACATCCCGCAGATCGACTTCGCGATCGTGGCGCCCGATGGCCGCGAGGCGATGCTGCAACACGTCGACGAATTCGCCGCGCGCGGCGTGCCGTTCATCTTCGATCCCGGCCAGGCGATGCCGTTGTTCAACGGCGACGAGTTCCGCTCGATGATCGCCAAATCGACTTACGTGATCGTCAACGACTACGAATCCCAGTTGCTGCAGACTCGCACCGGCTGGAGTGCGGCGGAGATCGCCAGCCATGTCACCGCCTACATCGTGACCCAGGGTCCACGCGGTTCGGTGATCCACGTGGGCGAGGAGAGCCACCACATTCCGCCGGCGCGCGAGCGCGTCATCGTCGATCCGACCGGCTGCGGCGACGCCTACCGGGCCGGCCTGATGTTCGGCATCATGCATGGCAAGGACTGGCCCACCACCGGCCGGATCGCCTCGCTGATGGGTGCGCTGAAGGTCGAGCACCCCGGCACCCAGAACCAGCGTTTCAACTACGCCGAGTTTGCCGCGGAGTTCGCCGACCAGTTCGGATACGCACTGGACTGAGTGGAAGTCAGCTCGCGGGAAAGCCCATCGTGGCCTGCACCGCCGCTTGCCAGCCGCTGTAGAGGCGCTCGCGACGGGATGCCTCCATCGCGGGATCGAAGCGGCGATCCTGCTGCCACAACCGCGCGATCTGCTCGCGGCTGTCCCAGACGCCGACCGCCAGGCCGGCCAGATAGGCGGCGCCCAGCGCGGTGGTTTCGGTAATCCGGGGCCGCAGCAGCGGCACGCCGAGCATGTCGCTCTGGAACTGGGCCAGGAAATCGTTGCCGATGGCGCCGCCGTCGGCGCGCAACTCCTTCAGCGCGATGCCGGCGTCGGCCTCCATCGCGGCCAGCACGTCGCGCGTCTGGTAGGCCATCGACTCCAACGCCGCGCGTATCAGGTGCTCGCGGCTCGTGCCGCGCGACAGGCCGAAGATGGCGCCACGCACGTCGGCGTGCCAGTACGGTGCCCCCAGCCCGGCGAAGGCGGGCACCAGATACACACCTTCGGTGGAATCCACGCTGTCGGCGCAGGCTTGCGATTGCTCGGCCCGGTCCAGCAGGTGCAGGCCGTCGCGCAACCATTGCACCACCGAACCGGCCACGAAGATGCTTCCTTCGAGCGCGTACTCCACCTTGTCGCCCAGCTTCCAGGCCAGCGTGGTCAGCAGGCCATGCTGCGACGGCACCGCGGAGTGGCCGGTGTTCATCAGCATGAAGCAGCCGGTGCCATAGGTATTCTTGGCCATGCCCGGCTCGAAGCATGCCTGGCCGAACAGGGCGGCCTGCTGGTCGCCTGCGATGCCGCAGATCGGCACGTCGCGACCGAAAAAATACTTCGGCTCGATGCGCCCGTAGATCTCGCTGCAGCCGCGCACCTGCGGCAGCATCGAGGCGGGCACGCCGAACAGGGCCAACAGGTCGTCGTCCCAGCATTGCCGATGGATGTCGTACAGCAGCGTGCGCGAGGCATTGGTCACGTCGGTGACGTGGGTGCGACCGCCGGTGAGGTTCCACACCAGCCAGCTGTCGATCGTGCCGAACAGCAGTTCACCGCGCTGCGCCCGTTCGCGCACCCCGCTGACGTGCTCGAACAGCCATTTCAGCTTGGTCGCGGAAAAATAGGCGTCCAGCAGCAGACCGGTACGCTCGCGCACCAGCGCGTCGACGGCCTCGCTGCGCATGGACTCGCACAGTTTCGCCGAATGCCTCGACTGCCACACCAGCGCGTTGTACACCGGCTCGCCGGTAGCACGATCCCAGACCACGGTGGTTTCGCGCTGGTTGGTGATCCCGATACCGGCCACCGCCGACGCCTCGATCCCGGCCTTGTGCATCGCTTCCGTCAGGGTGACCTGGACGCTGGTGAGAATGTCGCGCGGGCGATGCTCGACCCAGCCTGAGCGCGGAAAGATCTGCTCGAACTCGCGCTGTGCCGAAGACACCACGCAACCTTGCGCGTCGAAGACCATCGCGCGTGAACTGGTGGTGCCCTGGTCGATGGCGACGACGAAGTGTGCTTTCCCGCTCATGCCGATTGTGCCTCTGCTCTCTCCGCGGTTGCACCCACCAGCATCGGAACCATCCGCGCCACGTAAGCGTGCACCCGGTGGTGTTCCACCGGACTCAGGCGCAACCCGAGCTTGGTACGGCGCCACAGCACGTCGTCCCCGCTGCGCGCCCATTCCGCGCGGATGAGATAATCCAGTTCGAGCTGGTAGAGGTCGGCGCCGAAGTGCTCACCCAGATCGCCCATGGCGCACGCTTCGCCGAGCAGGGTTTCGGTGCAGGTGCCGTAGTGCCGGAACCAGCGATGCGCGAGCGAGGAAGGCAGCCAGGGCCAACGCTGCGACCAGGCCGCGAGCAGCCGTTCGGCATCGGCAAAATCGCCGCCTGGCAAGGGATCGCCTTGGGCAGTCCATGCCGACCGCTCGGGCCACAAGACTTCAGCCAATTGATCCACCGCTTCCTCGGCAAGTCGCCGGTAGGTGGTGATCTTGCCGCCGAAGACATTCAGCAGCGGGGCGCCCTGTTCGTGGTCCAGCGTGATGCGATAGTCCCGGCTGACCGTGCTGGCGTTGCCATCCTCATCCAGCAGCGGCCGCACGCCGCTGTAACTCCACACGACATCCTTCGGCTGCACCGGCGTGCGGAAGTAGCGATTGACGGCGTCGCACAGGTAGCGAACCTCGCCAGCGTCGATCACGACGTTCGCGGGGTCGGCGGCATAGTCGAGATCGGTGGTGCCCACCAGGGTGTAGTCGTCCTCATAGGGGATCGCGAACACGATGCGTCGATCGGGCTGCTGGAATATGTAAGCGTGGTCGTGTTCGAACAGCCGCGGCAGCACGATGTGGCTGCCCTTCACCAGCCGCACGCGTGGATGCCGATCGCGGCCCAGCACGTCACCCAGGAAGCGCCCGGCCCACGGGCCGCACGCATTGACCAGCACCTTCGCACGGCAGCTGTCCATCTGCCCGTCGGGGCCAAGCAGCTGAGCCTGCCACACGCCATCCTCGACGTGCGCGGAGACGCAGCGCGTGCGCACCCGGACATCGGCCCCGAGCCGGTGCGCATCCATCGCATTGAGCACGACCAGGCGTGCGTCCTGCACCCAGCCATCGGAGTACACGAAACCGCGTGTGTACGTGTTTTTCAACGGCGCGCCGCTGACATGGCTGCGCAGATCCACCGCGCGCGAATCGGCCAGCGTCCGATGGCCGGCACCCAGGCTGTCATACAGCAACAGGCCGAGCCGGATCATCCAGGCCGGGCGCAGGTGCGATTCGTGCGGCAGGACAAACAACAGCGGCCAGGCAATGTGCGGTGCCAGCCGCATGACCACCTCGCGCTCGGCCAGCGCCTTCGCCACCAGCCGGAATTCGTGCTGTTCCAGGTAGCGCAAGCCGCCATGGATCAGCTTGGTGCTTGCACTGGAGGTGTGCCCGGCCAGGTCGTCCTGCTCGCAAAGCGTCACCGAAAGTCCGCGGCCTGCCGCATCACGTGCCATTCCCGCCCCATTGATGCCGCCACCGACGACCAGGATGTTCGTGTCATGCCCCGCCATCATCGCCCTCGCCTGCGCCGAGCCGGCAACCCCACAACACGCTAACACGCCGCCCCTGCAACCAGTCGGCCCGTGTCATGGAACGGCCTTCCCGGCACAGCTTTGCTCCTGTTTTGCCAGGAACGTAGCGGGTTGATCGCGGGATGGGCGGCGCTTGCCACCCGAGCGCAGGCCCACCTCGAGAACGAACTCCCTGGCGGTGACCTGTTGCAGGTTGCGGGCGGCGGTGGCGGCGGCAGAAAAGAAAAACCCCCACCGTTGCCGGTGAGGGTGTTTCGGGATAAAGCCCCTGGCGGTGACCTACTCTTGCATGGCAAAGCCACACTACCATCGGCGCATGCGCGTTTCACTTCTGAGTTCGGGATGGGATCAGGTGGGACCACGCCGCTATGGCCGCCAGGGAAGGGGTGGGAGCAGCGCGCGTGCGCCAGCTCCACGTTTCTGAAGAGACGGCCCTGACGGCCGGCTCTTCCGCGAAAGATCCCTCGAGGTGTTGAAGAGTCCGCCATGGATGGCGAGGTGTTGACTCTTCTTTCCGTGAGAGGGATCTCACGTGAGATAAATCGTAAACGAGTGACAAGCGTCGAGGTGAAATTCAACCGTTTCGAGACAGTGCTCGAGGCGGCTCCTTTGAAGAGTCCGGCCAGGGATGGCCGGTGGCTCCGCAGAGGGACCTGCGTCAAACAAAGCCACTTGGGGTTATATGGTCAAGCCGCACGGCTCATTAGTACAGGTAAGCTCAACGCATTGCTGCGCTTCCACATCCTGCCTATCAACCACCTGGTCTTGATGGTGCCTTCAGGAGAGTCAAGCTCTCGGGAGATCTCATCTTGGGGCGTGCTTCCCGCTTAGATGCTTTCAGCGGTTATCACTTCCGTTCATAGCTACCGGGCAATGCCTCTGGCGAGACAACCCGAACACCAGCGGAACGTCCACTCCGGTCCTCTCGTACTAGGAGCAGCCCCCCTCAAATCTCCAACGCCCACGACAGATAGGGACCGAACTGTCTCACGACGTTCTGAACCCAGCTCGCGTACCACTTTAAATGGCGAACAGCCATACCCTTGGGACCGGCTACAGCCCCAGGATGTGATGAGCCGACATCGAGGTGCCAAACACCGCCGTCGATATGAACTCTTGGGCGGTATCAGCCTGTTATCCCCGGAGTACCTTTTATCCGTTGAGCGATGGCCCTTCCATACAGAACCACCGGATCACTAAGACCTACTTTCGTACCTGCTTGATCCGTCGATCTCGCAGTCAAGCACGCTTATGCCTTTGCACACAGTGCGCGATGTCCGACCGCGCTGAGCGTACCTTCGTGCTCCTCCGTTACTCTTTGGGAGGAGACCGCCCCAGTCAAACTACCCACCATACACGGTCCCTGACCCGGATAACGGGCCGAGGTTAGAACGTCAAGCACTTCAGGGTGGTATTTCAAGGATGGCTCCATGCAAACTGGCGTCTGCACTTCAAAGCCTCCCACCTATCCTACACAGAAGAACTCAACGTTCAGTGTAAAGCTATAGTAAAGGTTCACGGGGTCTTTCCGTCTTGCCGCGGGAACGCTGCATCTTCACAGCGAATTCAATTTCACTGAGTCTCGGGTGGAGACAGCGCCGCTGTCGTTACGCCATTCGTGCAGGTCGGAACTTACCCGACAAGGAATTTCGCTACCTTAGGACCGTTATAGTTACGGCCGCCGTTTACTGGGGCTTCGATCAAGAGCTTCGCCTTGCGGCTGACCCCATCAATTAACCTTCCAGCACCGGGCAGGCGTCACACCCTATACGTCCACTTTCGTGTTTGCAGAGTGCTGTGTTTTTGATAAACAGTCGCAGCGGCCAGGTTACTGCGACCCATCGGTGCTCAGCTACGCATGTAGCCACACTGATGGGCGCACCTTCTCCCGAAGTTACGGTGCCATTTTGCCTAGTTCCTTCACCCGAGTTCTCTCAAGCGCCTTGGGATTCTCACCCTGCCTACCAGTGTCGGTTTACGGTACGGTTCTTCTACAGCTGAAGCTTAGTGGCTTTTCCTGGAAGCGTAGTATCAGTCACTTCGCCCAAAAGGGCTCGTCATAAGTGCTCGGCATAAAGGATCCCGGATTTGCCAAAGATCCATGCCTACCTCCTTTCCCCGGGACAACCAACGCCCGGTAGACCTAACTTTCTCCGTCCCCACATCGCACTGTAGAAAAGTGCGGGAATATTAACCCGCTTCCCATCGACTACGCATTTCTGCCTCGCCTTAGGGGCCGACTCACCCTGCGCCGATGAACGTTGCGCGAGGAAACCTTGGGCTTTCGGCGGGGGGGCTTTTCACCCCCCTTATCGTTACTCATGTCAGCATTCGCACTTCCGATACCTCCAGCAGACTTTACAATCCACCTTCACAGGCTTACGGAACGCTCCTCTACCGCGCACATTGCTGTGCACCCCGAGCTTCGGTGTCTAGCTTAGCCCCGTTAAATCTTCCGCGCAGACCGACTCGACCAGTGAGCTATTACGCTTTCTTTAAAGGATGGCTGCTTCTAAGCCAACCTCCTGGCTGTCTATGCCTTTCCACATCGTTTTCCACTTAGCTAGAACTTGGGGACCTTAGCTGCGGGTCTGGGTTGTTTCCCTTTTCACGACGGACGTTAGCACCCGCCGTGTGTCTCCCGGATAGTCTGTCCTGGTATTCGGAGTTTGCCATGGTTTGCTAAGTCGCGATGACCCGCTAGCCATAACAGTGCTCTACCCCCAGGAAGATTCGTCCGAGGCGCTACCTAAATAGCTTTCGAGGAGAACCAGCTATCTCCGAGTTTGTTTAGCCTTTCACTCCTATCCTCAGCTCATCCCCATCTATTGCAACAGATGTGGGTTCGGTCCTCCAGTGCGTGTTACCGCACCTTCAACCTGGCCAAGGATAGATCACTCGGTTTCGGGTCTACTGCCTGAGACTATGCGCCCTATTCAGACTCGATTTCTCTTCGCCTCCCCTATACGGTTAAGCTTGCCACAGACAGTAAGTCGCTGACCCATTATACAAAAGGTACGCAGTCACCCTTGCGGGCTTCCACTGCTTGTACGTATACGGTTTCAGGGTCTATTTCACTCCCCTCTCCGGGGTTCTTTTCGCCTTTCCCTCACGGTACTAGTTCGCTATCGGTCAGTCAGGAGTATTTAGCCTTGGAGGATGGTCCCCCCATGTTCAGACAAGGTTTCACGTGCCCCGCCTTACTCAATTTCATATCAAGTGCCCTTTCGTCGACTGGGCTATCACCATCTATGGCCGGCCTTTCCATGCCGTTTGACTAGAACACAAGATACTTTTGGGCTAGTCCGCGTTCGCTCGTCGCTACTGACGGAATCTCGGTTGATTTCTTTTCCTCCGGGTACTTAGATATTTCAGTTCCCCGGGTTCGCCTCGCATGACTATGTATTCATCATGCGATACCGCTTGCGCGGTGGGTTTCCCCATTCGGACATTGCCGGATCAAAGCTTGTTGCCAGCTCCCCGACACTTTTCGCAGGCTGCCACGTCCTTCATCGCCTCTGACTGCCAAGGCATCCACCGTATACGCTTAGTCGCTTGACCATATAACCCCAAGTCGCCTCGGGGCATGCCCCCTCCTCAGGGGCAGCCAAGTTACTTCGTTTCGTGCCTTAACACTTGCCTCGGTTCGGTTCGAACCAAGACGCTTGTCACTCGTTTACGTGTTTTCAAAGAACATCGTGCCGGCCTCAATGCCGGTCGATTTCAAATCTTTTGTGTGCTGATATTTTACGCAGCGACATCCTGGTGGAGCCTATCGGGATCGAACCGATGACCCCCTGCTTGCAAAGCAGGTGCTCTCCCAGCTGAGCTAAGGCCCCGTCGAAGGGATATCCGGATTGTTCCGAACCTCGGAACAATGGTGGGTCTGGGTGGACTCGAACCACCGGCCTCACCCTTATCAGGGGTGCGCTCTAACCACCTGAGCTACAGACCCAGAGATCGAGCCCCAGAACCTACACCAGCCTCTCTCGAACTTCCGTTCGGAGCAGCTTTTGTTGAAGAGTCCGGCCACGGATGGCCGGTCTTGATGTTCGCTCTTCGCAAAAGGGACTTTGCGTAAAATACAGGTGTCTTGTGTGGACGTCTTGCACCGATCGGTGCGACGTGTCGTTCTCGAAAGGAGGTGATCCAGCCGCACCTTCCGATACGGCTACCTTGTTACGACTTCACCCCAGTCATGAACCACTCCGTGGGCGTCGTCCTCCTTGCGGTTAGACTAACGCCTTCTGGAGCAACCCACTCCCATGGTGTGACGGGCGGTGTGTACAAGGCCCGGGAACGTATTCACCGCGGCATAGCTGATCCGCGATTACTAGCGATTCCGACTTCATGGAGTCGAGTTGCAGACTCCAATCCGGACTGGGATCGGCTTTCTGGGATTGGCTCCACCTCGCGGTATTGCAACCCTCTGTACCGACCATTGTAGTACGTGTGTAGCCCTGGCCGTAAGGGCCATGAGGACTTGACGTCATCCCCACCTTCCTCCGGTTTGTCACCGGCAGTCTCCTTAGAGTTCCCGACATTACTCGCTGGCAACTAAGGACAAGGGTTGCGCTCGTTGCGGGACTTAACCCAACATCTCACGACACGAGCTGACGACAGCCATGCAGCACCTGTGTTCCGATTCCCGAAGGCACTCCCGCATCTCTGCAGGATTCCGGACATGTCAAGGCCAGGTAAGGTTCTTCGCGTTGCATCGAATTAAACCACATACTCCACCGCTTGTGCGGGCCCCCGTCAATTCCTTTGAGTTTCAGTCTTGCGACCGTACTCCCCAGGCGGCGAACTTAACGCGTTAGCTTCGACACTGATCTCCGAGTTGAGACCAACATCCAGTTCGCATCGTTTAGGGCGTGGACTACCAGGGTATCTAATCCTGTTTGCTCCCCACGCTTTCGTGCTTCAGCGTCAGTGTTGTCCCAGATGGCCGCCTTCGCCACTGATGTTCCTCCCGATCTCTACGCATTTCACCGCTACACCGGGAATTCCACCATCCTCTGACACACTCTAGCTCGCCAGTATCCATCGCCATTCCCAGGTTGAGCCCGGGGATTTCACGACAGACTTAACGAACCGCCTACGCACCCTTTACGCCCAGTAATTCCGATTAACGCTTGCACCCTTCGTATTACCGCGGCTGCTGGCACGAAGTTAGCCGGTGCTTATTCCTCAGGTACCGTCAGACTGCACACGTATTAAGCATGCAGATTTCGCTCCTGATAAAAGTGCTTTACAACCCGAAGGCCTTCTTCACACACGCGGCATTGCTGGATCAGGCTTGCGCCCATTGTCCAATATTCCCCACTGCTGCCTCCCGTAGGAGTCTGGGCCGTGTCTCAGTCCCAGTGTGGCTGATCATCCTCTCAGACCAGCTAGCGATCGTCGCCTTGGTGGGCCATTACCCCGCCAACTAGCTAATCGCACATCGGTTCGTCCTGCCGCGCGAGGCCTAAAAGGTCCCCCGCTTTCTCCCGTAGGACGTATGCGGTATTAGTCCCGGTTTCCCGAGGTTATCCCCCACGTCAGGGTAGATCCCGATGCATTACTCACCCGTCCGCCACTCGCCACCCAAGGAGCAAGCTCCTCTGTGCTGCCGTTCGACTTGCATGTGTTAGGCATGCCGCCAGCGTTCAATCTGAGCCAGGATCAAACTCTTCACTTAAGTTTTCGATGACCGAAGCCATCTATCTTTCCGAAGCGTATGTTCCCAACCAATCAAAACTCATTACTGACTTTTTACTTGGTGGGACGCTTGCATTGCTTGGACAGGTCACGACCCATCAACGCAAGACGTCCACACAATTCACCTGCGCACACTGTCAAAGATCTTCGCTGCCCGACCGCCTTTCGGTGATCGCCCCGTGACCTTTCGTCCCGGGTGAGCCGCCCATTCTACATCGCTTTCCGAGACCGTCAACACCCTCGATGGAAAAATTTCGACGGTGTTTTGTTGCGGAATCTTCGCCGACAGGGCCTGTCGTCGAAGGGGCGAGCATGATAGCGCCCCGCGGCGTTCGTGGGAAGGGTCTGCGTGCAGTTTCTTCCAGGCAATGGAGCGCCGAGGGCCGTGGAACGGCCTCGCCGCACCATCGCGCAGAGGGTTGGCCTGCATCAGGATCCCGCAGCACCACGCGAAAACAGCGGCCGCGCCGGACAGGTCTCCGGCAACAGCGCCACGGCGCGCGTGGGCGGAGTCGCGAGCGCCGGTTCAGGCAGCAAGCCGACTCGATAGGGGATGAAATCTTCCGGGCGCATGCGTTCGAACGCGTCCCAGTCATCTTCGAAGGGAATGAACCGCAGCATGGGATGCTCCTGATCCGGCGCGCACCATCCGTGCGCGAGTTCATCAGAGCAGTCGGCGCGGCCAGTTCGCCGGCAGGGTCTGGCCGTTTGCGGGCGCAACGCTGCGCTTAGTCGATCTCGATCATCTCGAAGTCGTCCTTGGTCGTGCCGCAATCCGGGCAGGTCCAGGTCTCGGGTACGTCTTCCCAGCGCGTGCCTGCCGGGATGCCCTCGTCGGGGACGCCCTGCGATTCATCGTAGATGTAGCCGCATACGACGCACATCCATTTGCGCGTGGCAGCGGCACCGGGGGAACTCTGGCTCATGGTCGGGCTTCTTCGGATGACTGGGAATAGGACATTCTCGCAACTCGACCGACAATGCGAAAGCACGACAATGATCCGGCCATCTTCACGCCACTCGGAAATCCGCCCATGAAACACCCCACTACGCTCGCACAACGTGGCCTGTACGCGATCACCAACGGACCGCGCCCCGACCTGCTCGACGTGGTGGCACAGGCGCTGGCCGGCGGCGCACGGCTGCTGCAATATCTGGACGAGGAGCCCGGCGATGTGCGCCGCCACGCCGAGGCCACGGCGATCGCGCAATTGTGCCGGCGGCATGCGGTGCCGCTGATCATCCACGAGGACGCGGCGCTGGCGCAGGCCGTCGGTGCCGATGGCGTGCATCTGGCGCACTCGGTCGACACAATCCGCACGGCCCGCGAACGCCTTGGCCCAACCGCCATCATCGGCGTCGCCTGTCGCGACTCGCTCGCCGACGCGCGCAGCGCGGCACAGGCCGGCGCCAGTTACGTATCGTTCGGTGCGATGTATCCGTCGCCGACCAAGCCGCAGGCAACGATCGCCCCGGTGGATCTGCTGAGGCAAAGCGCCGCGCTGGGCGTGGCACGGGTGGCGATCGGCGGCATCACGCCGGACAATGCTGCCTTGCTGATCGAGGCCGGCGCCGATTACGTGGCTTCGATTTCCTCCCTGTTCGCTGCGCCCGACGTGCGCGACGCGGCTCAGCGTTTCGCCCGGCTGTTTCCCTCGCCCAATCCTTGAGAATCCGATGACGACCAACCACGAACTGTTCCAGCGCGCCCTTCCGTTGTTGCCCGGCGGCGTGAATTCGCCGGTGCGCGCATTCAAGTCGGTCGGCGGCGAACCGTTCTTTACCGCCCGCGCCGATGGCGCGTATCTGTGGGATGTCGAAGGGACGCGCTACATCGACTATGTCGGCTCGTGGGGCCCGATGATCGTCGGCCACAACCATCCCGCCGTGCGCGAGGCGGTGGAACGCGCGGTGCGTGACGGCCTTTCCTTCGGCACGCCGTGCGCAGCCGAAGTGGTGATGGCCGAAACGATCACGCGGTTGATCCCGTCGATCGAGATGGTGCGCATGGTCAATTCCGGCACCGAGGCGACCATGTCGGCGATCCGGCTCGCCCGCGGCGCCACCGGCCGCAGCAAGATCGTGAAGTTCGAGGGCTGCTACCACGGCCACGGCGACAGCTTCCTGGTCAAGGCCGGCTCCGGTGCGCTGACCTTCGGCGTGCCGACCTCGCCGGGCGTGCCGAAGGCAAATGCGGATCTCACGCTCACCCTGCCGTACAACGACCTCGCTGCCGCGCAGGCGCTGTTCGCCGAACTGGGCGACGAGATCGCCGGGCTGATCATCGAGCCGGTTGCCGGCAACATGAACTGCATCCCGCCGGTGGACGGCTATCTGCAAGGCCTGCGCGAACTGTGCACACGACATGGTGCCGTGCTGATCTTCGACGAGGTGATGACCGGTTTCCGGGTGGCGCTGGGCGGCGCGCAGGCGCATTACGGCGTCATGCCGGACCTCACCACGTTCGGCAAGATCATCGGCGGCGGCATGCCGGTCGGCGCCTACGGCGGCCGCAGGGACCTGATGGAGCAGATTGCTCCGTCGGGCCCGATCTACCAGGCCGGCACGCTCAGCGGCAATCCGGTGGCGATGGCCGCGGGCCTGGCGATGCTGGAGCTGATCCAGGCGCCCGGCTTCCATGATCGTCTGGCCGCGCGCACGCGTCTGCTCTGCGACGGCCTGCAATCGGTCGCCGACGGCGAGGGCGTGGCGTTCAGCACGAACCGCGTGGGCGGCATGTTCGGCCTGTTCTTCAGCGCCGGGCGAGTGAACAGCTACGCGCAGGCCACGGCCGCCGACGTTGCGCTGTTCAATCGCTTTTTCCACGGCATGCTGAAGCGCGGCGTGTATCTGGCGCCTTCCGCTTTCGAGGCGGGGTTCATGTCCAGCGCACACAGCGACCAGGACATCGCCGATACGCTGGAGGCTGCACGCGGCGCCCTGCGCGACGCGCGCGGCTGATTCACCAGCTGCCGGTGTTGGGCATGGACGCCCACGGTTCGCGCGGCGGCAAGTGGCCTTCCTGCAGCAGTTCGACGGAAACCAGGTCGGGCGAACGCACGAACGCCATGTGGCCGTCGCGCGGCGGGCGATGGATGGTGTAACCCATGTCCAGCAACCGCTGGCAGGTGGCGTAGATGTCCTCCACCCGGAAGGCGAGGTGGCCGAAATTGCGCGCGCTGCCGTAATCCTCGGTGGAACCCCAGTTGTACGTCAGCTCGATTTCCGCCTCGGGGCTGTCCGGCGCAGCCAGGAATACCAGGGTGAACTGGCCCTGGGCGTTTTCCATGCGGCGTACTTCACGCAGACCCAGACCTTCGCAGTAGAAGCGCAGCGAGGCATCGATGTCGCGCACGCGCACCATGGTGTGCAGATATTTCATGGTCCACTCCTGTCTGTCGCGGGTTTCCCGCCTGCGACGAAATCGTTCAACGCGTGGTGCAGGCGGGAAAGGCCTTCGGCCAGTTCCTCGTCGGTGATGGACAACGGCGGCACGAAGCGCAGCACGTCCGCGCCGGCCTGCAACAGCAGCAAGCCGCGAGCCGCGGCGTGGTCGAGGATGTCGCCGGCCCTGCCCTTGTAAGCATCCGCCAGCACGGCACCGATCATCAGGCCACGCCCGCGCACTTCGTCGAACAGTGCCAGTTGCTGGTTGATCCGGGCCAGGCCCGCGCGCAAATCGTTGGCCTGGCGCTCGACGTTGGCAAGGATCGCCGGCGAGGCCAGCTTGGCCAGCGCCACGCGCGCCACCGCGGCGGCCATCGGATTGCCGCCGAAGGTGGTGCCGTGCGACCCGTACTGCATCGTGTCGGCCACTTTCGGTCCCGCCAGCATGGCGCCGATGGGGAAACCGCAGCCCAGGGCCTTGGCCAGGGTGACGACGTCCGGCTTGACCTGGCCATGCGCGAACAGCTCGCCGGTGCGGCCCATGCCGCACTGGATTTCGTCCAGCACGAGCAAGGCGTCGTGCTCGTCGCACAGCTCGCGCACGCGTTCGAGGAAACCCGGCGCCGCCGGCACCACACCGCCTTCGCCCTGGATGGGCTCCAGCATCACGGCGGCAATGCCGCCGGCCTCGAAGGCCAGTTCCAGCGCTGCCGCGTCGTTGTAGTCGAGGTAGCGAAAGCCGGCAGGCAGCGGCTCGTATCCGGCCTGGTATTTCGGCTGCGCCGTCGCGGTCACCGTGGCCAGCGTGCGACCGTGGAAGGAACCCTTGAAGGTGACGATGATGCGTCGCTCCGCCGGGCGCCCCTGCGCGGCCGCCCAGCGGCGCACCAGCTTGATCGCCGCCTCGTTCGCCTCCGCACCGGAGTTGCACAGGAATACGCGCTCGGCGAAACCCGAAGCCACGACCAGTTCCTCGGCCAGGCGCAGCGGCGGCTCGGTGTAGAACACGTTGCTGGCGTGCCACAGCTTGTGCGCCTGAGTGGCCAGCGCAGCGAGCAGATCCGGGTCCTGGTGTCCCAGCGAGTTCACCGCGATGCCGGCGCCGAAGTCGATGTAGTCGCGGCCCTGCGTGTCCCACACGCGCGACCCGCGACCGTGATCGAGCACCAGCTCGCGCGGCTTGTAGACCGGCAGCCAGTAACGCTTGCCGAGGTCCAGCAGTTCCTGTTCGGGCGAGCTCATGAGCGCTCCAGGAACAGGTCCGGCAACAACTCGGCGCCGGGCTCGACGGCGTACTGGTCGAAATCGGTCACGCCGGTTTCGCGCAGCACTTCGTCGTCGATCGCGAAATGGCCGGTGTAGTCGCGGGCCGGCCGGGTCAGGATGGCGTGGGCGGCATCGGCCACGATCTCCGGACGGCGGCACTGCCCGGCGGTGACGCCGTCGATCATCGCAATCGCGGCGGTGGCGATTACCGTGCGCGGCCACAGCGCGTTGACCGCGATGCCGAGCGGGGCGAACTCGGCGCTCATGCCCAGCACGCACAGGCTCATGCCCATCTTGGCGATGGTGTAGGCGACATGCGGGGCGAACCATTTCGGATCGAGGCTGGGCGGCGGCGACAGCATCAGCACATGCGGGTTGGTCGCTTTCTTCAGGTACGGCAGGCAGGCCTGGGTGACCAGGAAGGTGCCGCGGGTGTTGACCTGGTGCATCAGGTCGAAGCGCTTCATCGGCGTGCCTTCGGTGCCGGCCAGCCAGATCGCGCTGGCGTTGTTGACCACGATGTCGATGCCGCCGAAATGCTCCGCCGCCCGCGCCGCCGCGGCGACCACCTCGGCCTCCTCGCGGATGTCCACCTGCAGCGCCAGCGCACGACCGCCCGCCGCTTCGATGTCGGCCGCAGCGGTGTGGATGGTGCCGGGCAGCTTGGGATTGGGCACCGCGCTCTTGGCCGCGATCACGATGTTGGCGCCGTCGCGTGCGGCCCGGCGCGCAATCGCCAGGCCGATGCCGCGCGAGGCGCCGGTGATGAACAAGGTCTTGCCAGCGAGCGAACTCATGCGAATCGACTCCGTGGGATGAACGTCCAGTGTAGCCGGGCCGCTCACGCCTTCTGGAAGCGCGGCAGGATGTCGCGCAGCTCGGCCAGGCGCTGCAACGGATCGGTCAACTCCAGCATGCGCTGTTGTTCGCCGGTGTCCAGCGGCAGCAGTTCGGCCAGGCGAAAACCCAGCCAGCTGGCATCTTCGTAGTCGCTGCGTGCGGCATGCCGCCAATGCGGCGCCATCGTCTCGATCAGTCGTTCGAGGATGCTCTGCAGCAGGGCGAACTCCACCGGCACCTCCTGCACCGGCTCGCCGGGCCAGCGTTCGGCGTTGCCGCGCAACTGGCCATCGGCGCGCGCGCGGCTGCGCGAAACGCGAAAGCGCGCACCCCCTTCGGCCACGATGCCGAGCAGGCCGTTCTCGTCGCGCTGGAAATCGCTGATGCGCGCCAACGTGCCGATCGCCGCCGGCACGGCCGGCTCGCCAGTCTCGCGCCCGGCCAGGATCAGGCACACGCCGAACGGGCTGCCGTCACGGCAGCATTCGCGCACCAGATCCAGATAACGCGGCTCGAAGATGCGCAGGTGCAGCCGCCCACCGGGAAACAGCACGGAGGAGAGCGGGAACAGCGGGATGTCGAGCAGCTCGGATTTGACGGCCATCGGCCGAGTGTACCCAGTGCCCACCACGACGGTCTGCGCCCAGCATCAGGCGCCGCGCAAACGCTCGACGAAGCGCCGCGGCGCAGCCTCGAAACCGCCGTTGGACATGAACACCACCTGGTCGCCCGGCCGCACCTGCCGACCCAACTCGGCGATCAGCGCGTCGACGGTCGGCACCGCGGCGCCGCGGCCGCCGAGGGCTGCCGTCACCGCACCGGCGTCCCACGGCAACTCGGCACGCTGGAGGATCAACACGCCATCGGCGTCGGCCAGCGACGGCGCCAGCGCCTCCGCATGCGCGCCCTGCCGCATCGAGTTGGAACGCGGCTCCAGCGCCACCAGAATGCGCGCGTCGCCGACCTTCGCGCGCAGCCCGGCCAGGGTGGTGGCGATCGCGGTGGGGTGATGGGCAAAGTCGTCGTACACGCGCACGCCATTCACTTCGCCGACCAGTTCCATCCGTCGCTTCACGCTCTCGAAGTTGGCGAACGCCGGCAGCAGCGCACGCGGATCGGCGCCGGCGGCCGTCGCCGCGGCCAGCGCGGCCAGCGCGTTCATCACGCTGTGCTGGCCCAGCAGCGGCCAGCGCACCTCGCCGAGCCGCTCGCCGCCGCGATGCACCGCGAAGGCCGAGCCGTCCGCCTCGATCAGCGTGGCCTGCCAGTCGCCGCGGCCGATGCCGAAGGTTTCCACCGGCGTCCAGCAGCCCATCGTCAGCACCTCGGCGAGGCGCTCGTCGTGCGCATTGACGATCAGCCGGCCGTTGCCCGGCACGGTGCGCACCAGGTGATGGAACTGGCGCTGGATCGCGGCCACGTCGGGGAAGATGTCCGCGTGGTCGTACTCGAGGTTGTTGAGGATCGCGATGCGCGGGCGGTAGTGCACGAACTTCGAGCGCTTGTCGAAGAACGCGGTGTCGTACTCGTCCGCTTCAATCACAAATGGCGCCGCCACCGGCGGCACGACACTCCCTTCTCCCGCCGGCGACCCTTGGGGAGTCCCCTCGCGGGTGAGAAGGTGGCGCGCAGCGCCGGATGAGGGTCCGGGGCTTGCGTGTCCCGATGTGCTCCCCAGCCTCGCCGACACCCCGAAATTCCCCGGCACGCCACCGACCAGAAACCCCGGCGCCATCCCCGCACTCTCCAGCAAATGCGCCAGCAGGCTGGTGGTGGTGGTCTTGCCGTGGGTGCCGGCCACCGCCAGCACGTCGCGCTCGGCCAGCACCGTCTCGCCCAGCCACTGCGGGCCGGAGACGTAGCGCAGGCGCGCATCGAGCAGGTACTCGACGGCCGGATTGCCGCGCGTCATCGCATTGCCGACCACGACCAGATCGGGTGCCGGCTGCAGGTGTTCGGCGGCGTAGCCGCTCATCAGGCCGATGCCGAGCGCCTCCAGCTGGGTGCTCATCGGCGGGTAGACGTTGGCGTCGGAACCTTCGACCGCGTGGCCCAGTTCGCGCGCGAGCGCGGCGACGCCGCCCATGAAGGTGCCGCAGATGCCGAGGATGTGCAGACGCATGCCGAGCGACTCCGTGAAATCCGCTCCGCCGGAGCGGGAAGCGCTCAGCCGTTCGCGGCGGCAGCTTCGTTCTGCAGCGCGCGCTCGATCCGCGCGGTGACCTCGGCCAGCTCGCCGACGCCGTCCACCACCTGCAGCTTGCCGCGGCCGGCGTAGAAATCCGCCACCGGCGCGGTCTGCTCGGCATAGATGGCCAGGCGCTTGCGCACGGTGTCCGGGTTGTCGTCGGCGCGGCCCTCCGCCTTGAAGCGGATTTCGCAGCGGCCGATGATCGCCTGGTTCGGCACCTCCAGCTTCACCACCGCGTCCAGCGGCTGGCCGAGCTTGGCCAGCAGGTGGTCGAGCGCGTCGGCCTGGGCCAGGTTGCGCGGGTAGCCGTCGAGGATGAAGCCGGCCTTCGCGTCGGCCTGGGCCAGGCGCTCTTCCAGCATGCCGAGCAGGATGTCGTCGGAGACCAGCTGGCCGGCGTCCATCACCGCCTTGGCCTTGAGCCCCATCGCGGTGCCCGCGGCGACGGCGGCGCGCAGCATGTCGCCGGTCGAGATATGCGGAACGCCCAGCGCCGTTTTCAGCCGGGCCGCCTGCGTACCTTTGCCCGAACCGGGCGCGCCAAGTAGGACGAGTCGCATAATACTCCACGAGTTCGGCGGGCCGCCGCACGCTGCAGCAGCCCGCCCGATGCACGAAATTGCCGTCAAATTAGCCGCTGCACCGGGTGCCGTCAAACAGCGACCTTCGTCGCATCCGGCCAAGTATTTGTTGCATAAAAAGATTTGCCGGCACCGTTGCCACGCTTCCACTGCCCTATCGAGGATCCCATGAGCCCGAGCCGCCGTTCCCCCGCCGTCACCGGCAACCTGCTGTACGCCCAGTCCGGCGGCGTCACCGCGGTGATCAACGCCACCGCCGCCGGCGTGATCGAGGCCGCCCGCGGCAAGGGCGTGAAGGTGTACGCCGCGCGCAACGGCATCCTCGGCGCGCTGCGCGAGGAGCTGATCGACACCTCGAAGGAATCGGCCGCCGCGATCGCCGCGCTGCGCCACACCCCCGGCGGCGCGTTCGGTTCGTGCCGCTACAAGCTGAAATCGCTGGAGGACAACCGCGGCGAATACGAGCGGCTGATCGAGGTGTTCCGCGCCCACGACATCCGCTGGTTCCTCTACAACGGCGGCAACGATTCGGCCGACACCGCGCTGAAACTCTCGCAGATCGGCAAGACGCTCGGCTACGACATCCGCTGCATCGGCGTGCCGAAGACGGTGGACAACGACCTCGCCGTCACCGACTGCTGCCCGGGCTTCGGCTCGGTGGCGAAGTACACCGCGATCTCCACGCTGGAAGCCAGCCTCGACGTGGCCTCGATGGCCGAGACCTCGACCAAGGTGTTCATCCTCGAAGTGATGGGCCGCCACGCCGGCTGGATCGCCGCCGCGGCGGGCCTCGCCGGCGACGATGCGGACGCGGCACCTCACCTCATCCTGTTCCCCGAGAACGCGTTCGACGAGGCGGCGTTCCTGGCCAAGGTGCAAGCCACCGTCGAACGGGTGGGCTGGTGCACCGTGGTCGCCTCCGAAGGCGTGCGCAACGCGGCCGGCCAGTTCCTCGCCGAGGCCGGCACGCGCGACGCGTTCGGCCACAGCCAGCTCGGCGGCGTGGCGCCGGTGCTGGCCGCGCTGGTGAAGGAAAAGCTCGGCTACAAATACCACTGGGCGCTGCCGGACTACCTGCAGCGCTCGGCGCGGCATGCCGCCTCGCAGGTCGACGCCGAGCAGGCGTACGCCGTGGGCAAGGCCGCGGTCGACTACGCGTTGGCCGGGATGAACGCGGTGATGCCGGTGATCGTGCGCACGTCCGACGCGCCGTACCGCTGGAAGATCGCGCCCGCGCCGCTGGCGAAGATCGCCAACCGCGAGAAGAAGATGCCGAAGAACTTCATCAGCCGCGACGGCTTCGGCATCACCGCCGCCGCCCGCCGCTACCTCGCCCCGCTGATCCGCGGCGAGGCGCCGTTGCCCTACGGCAAGGATGGCCTGCCGCGCTACGTGCGGCTGAAGAACACGGCGGTGACGAAGAAGCTGGCGGCATTCGGGCGCTGAACTCCACGGCTTCCGTGACCGGCGTCACCGTGCTGAGCGCCACCTGAAAACCGGGGCGCCCGCATAGGCTTGCGTTCAGCCGCAGCTTCTTACGCTCCATCCTGCCCGGGTCGATCGCCGTGCCGTTACGGCCACGACCCTCCACGGGAGGAGACTTGAGATGAAACTCATCCACCGCCTGCTCATCGCCCTCGCCCTGCTCGGCACCGGCAGCATCGCGCTGGCCGCTCCCGGCCCCGGTCCGGGCGACCACGGCCGATACGACCACGACCGGGGTCACGACCGGGGTCACGACCGTGGCCACGACCGCCGCCATGACGACCGCCGCTGGCACGACGACCGCCGCCACGGCGACTGGCGCCGGCATGATGACCGCCGCTATGGCTACGGACACCGCGATTACCGCTACGCCGGCCCGCGCTATTACCCGGTGCGCCACCATCGCTGGGAACGCGGCCACCGCTACTACGGTCCGACCTACGTCGTGCGCGATTACCGCTACTACCGCCTGCGCCCGCCGCCGCGCGGCTACCACTGGGTGCGCGCGGACAACGACTACCTGCTGGTCGCAATCGCCACCGGCATCATCCTGGACTACGCCCTGCGCTGAGTCCGCACCAGGCTGACCGATCCGGGGGCCGTGCATCCGTGCACGGCCCTTTTCGCTGATGGACGGCGCTGCGCCGCACAACGGCCTGCGCCGTCGCCTCTGCCTATACTCCCCGGGACCGCCCGTTCCGGACGGCCACTTACAACCCATGGGGAGGCTCCGATGCTGCAGCAGTATGGCTGGTGGATCGTCGTTGCGTGTGCGGTGGTGGCGGTTCTGTATGGCGCGCTGTCCGCGCGCTGGATCCTGGCGAAATCGCCGGGCAACGAACGGATGCAGGAGATCGCCGCGGCCATCCAGGAAGGCGCACGCGCCTACCTCAACCGCCAGTACACCACCATCGGCCTGGTCGGCGTGGTGTTGCTGCTGCTGATCGGTTTCTTCCTCAACTGGCCGACCGCGATCGGCTTCCTGCTCGGCGCGATCCTGTCCGGGGCGGCCGGCTACATCGGCATGAACGTCTCGGTGCGCGCCAACGTGCGCACCGCCGAGGCGGCGCGCAGCGGACTCGGTGCGGCGATGGACGTGGCGTTCCGCGGCGGCGCGATCACCGGCATGCTGGTGGTCGGACTGGCCCTGCTCGGCGTGGCCGGCTACTGGCTGGTGCTCGGCCACTTCGGCGTCACCGGCGAGACCGCACTGCACGCGCTGGTCGGACTGGCCTTCGGCAGCTCGCTGATCTCGATCTTCGCGCGCCTGGGTGGCGGCATCTTCACCAAGGGCGCGGACGTCGGCGCCGACCTGGTCGGCAAGGTGGAGGCCGGCATCCCCGAGGACGACCCGCGCAACCCGGCGGTGATCGCCGACAACGTGGGCGACAACGTGGGCGACTGCGCCGGCATGGCGGCCGACCTGTTCGAGACCTACGCGGTGACGGTGATCGCCACCATGCTGCTGGCCGGTCTCACCTTCGCCGACAACCTCGCTGCCGTGCTGTACCCGCTGCTGCTCGGCGGCGTGTCGATCATCGCCTCGATCATCGCCACCTTCTTCGTCCGGGTGAAGGCCGGTGGCTCGATCATGGGCGCGCTGTACAAGGGCGTGATCGTGTCGGCGCTGCTCTCGGCGGTCGCGTTCTGGTTCGTCACCGGCAGCCTGCTGCCGCAGGGCCTGGCCGCCGGCGACGGCAGCGTCATTTCCAGCCACGCGTTGTTCCACTGCGCGCTGATCGGGCTGGTGCTGACCGGCCTGATCGTGTGGATCACCGAGTACTACACCGGCACGCAGTACAAGCCGGTGCAACACATCGCGGCGGCCTCGACCACCGGCCACGGCACCAACATCATCGCCGGCCTCGGCGTGTCGATGAAGGCGACCGCGATGCCGGTGATCGTGATCTGCGCGGCGATCTGGGGTGCCTACAGCCAGGGCGGCCTGTACGGCATCGCGATCGCCGCCACCGCCATGCTGTCGATGGCCGGCATGATCGTGGCGCTGGACGCCTACGGCCCGATCACCGACAACGCCGGCGGCATCGCCGAGATGGCCGACCTGCCGCCGGAAGTGCGCGGCGTCACCGATCCGCTGGACGCGGTCGGCAACACCACCAAGGCGGTGACCAAGGGCTACGCGATCGGCTCGGCCGCGCTGGCCGCGCTGGTGCTGTTCGCCGACTACACGCACAACCTCGACGTCGCCGCCCAGGCCAAGGCATTGGCCGCGGGCACGGCGTATTCCCCGCTGACCTTCGACCTGTCCGACCACATGGTGATCATCGGCCTGCTGATCGGCGGCCTGATCCCCTACCTGTTCGGCGCGATGGCGATGGAGGCCGTCGGCCGCGCCGCCGGCGCGGTGGTGGAGGAAGTGCGCCGCCAGTTCCGCGACATCCCCGGCATCATGCAGGGCACCGGCAAGCCGGAGTACTCGCGCGCGGTGGACATGCTGACCAAGTCGGCGATCCGCGAGATGATCGTGCCGTCGCTGCTGCCGGTGGCGGTGCCGATCGTGGTCGGCCTGCTGCTGGGGCCGAAGGCGCTCGGTGGCGTGCTGATCGGCACCATCGTCACCGGCCTGTTCGTGGCAATCTCGATGACCACCGGCGGCGGCGCCTGGGACAACGCCAAGAAGTACATCGAGGACGGCCACCACGGCGGCAAGGGCTCCGAGGCGCACAAGGCCGCGGTCACCGGCGACACCGTGGGCGACCCGTACAAGGACACCGCCGGCCCGGCGGTGAACCCGCTGATCAAGATCATCAACATCGTGGCGCTGCTGATGATCCCGCTGCTGTAACCGAAGCCATCCCATCCGGCTCGACGAAAATCCCGCTGCGGCGGGATTTTCGTTCGCCGCCACCGGCGCCCGACGGCCAGCGGCCGCATGGGATCCGCTCGATCGCCGGCAATTCCGCGCTCGCCCCCAAAGGAGAAACCTCATGCGACTGGTCTGGCTCACCCTGGCACTCGGCGTCACACTGGCGGGCATGAATCCTGCCGACGCCAGCGATACCCCAACCGCGAAAACCCCTGCCGACCAGGCCGCCACCGACGATCCCTGGCTGTGGCTCGAAGACATCCACGGCACCCGCTCGATGGAATGGGTGAAACAGGAGAACGCGCGCACGCAGGCGCGCTTCGCCAGCGACGCCAGCTTCGACAAGACACGCGACGCGATCCTGCAGGTACTCGACTCGGACGCACGCATTCCCTACGTCAACCGCATGGGCGGCGAGCTGTACAACTTCTGGCGCGACAAGACCCACCCGCGCGGCGTCTGGCGCCGCACCACCCTGGCCGAATACCGCAAGGCCGAGCCGAAATGGGAGGTGCTGCTGGACATCGACGCGCTGAACAAGGCCGAGGGCAAGCGCTGGGTGTTCAAGGGCGTGCAATGCCTCAAGCCGGCGTTCGAACGCTGCCTGGTGTCGCTGTCGCCCGACGGCGGCGACGCGGTGGCGGTGCGCGAGTTCAGCATCCCGAAGAAGGCCTTCGTGAAGGGCGGCTTCGAGCTGCCGGTGGCCAAGAGCGATGTCGGCTGGATCGACGAGGACACCATTTACGTGGGCACCGACTTCGGCCCCGGTTCGATGACCGCCTCCAGCTATCCGCGCATCGTCAAGGAGTGGAAGCGCGGCACGCCGCTGTCGGCCGCCGCGACCGTGCACGAGGGCAAGCACGACGACCTCGCGGTCAGTGCGTTCCACGACCGCACGCCGGGTTACGAGCGCGACTTCGTGTCGGTGGCCAAGGATTTCTTCCACAGCGAGCTGTTCCTGCGCCACGGCGGCAAACTGACACGCCTCGACGTGCCCACCGACGCCGATGCCAACGCCCACCGCGAATGGCTGCTGGTGCAGACGCGCTCACCATGGACGGTCGGCGGCGCCACCTATCCCTCAGGAGCGCTGCTGGCCATCCGCTTCGACGACTTCATCGCCGGCAAGCGCGAGTTCACCGTGCTGTTCAAGCCCGACCAGCACACCGCGCTGTCCAGCTACGCCTGGACCCGCAACCACCTGATCCTCGACGTGCTGGATGACGTCAAGAGTCGGCTGGAAGTGCTCACTCCGCCGCGGATGGCGGGCGCCGACGACGGCTGGCATCCCGAGGTGCTGCCGGGTGCACCGGCGCTCAGCACGGTCAGCGTGGTCGACACCGACCCCGACCACAGCGACGAGTACTGGCTCGACGTGGCCGGCTTCCTCACCCCCGCATCGCTCGAACGCGGCGTGCTGGGCAGCACGCCGGCGGAGACGATCAAGCAGGAGCCGGCGTTCTTCGACGCGTCGAAGTTCACCGTCAGCCAGCACTTCGTGACCTCGAAGGACGGCACCCGCGTACCGTATTTCGAGATCGCGCCCAAGGGCATCAAGCTGGATGGCGCCAACCGCACCCTGCTGTACGGCTACGGCGGCTTCGAAGTGTCGCTGCTGCCGCACTACAGCGGCAGCATCGGCCGCGCCTGGCTCGATCGCGGCGGCGTCTACGTGGTAGCCAACATCCGCGGCGGCGGCGAGTACGGCCCGCGCTGGCACAAGGCGGCGCTGAAGGCGAACCGCCCGCGCGCGTACGAGGATTTCGCCGCCGTCGCGCAGGACCTGATCAAGCGCGGCGTCACCTCGCCCGGGCACCTGGGCGCCGAAGGCGGCAGCAACGGTGGCCTGCTGATGGGCAACATGCTCACCATGTATCCGCAGTTGTTCGGCGCGATCGCCTGCGAAGTGCCGCTGCTGGACATGAAGCGCTATTCGCACCTCTCCGCCGGCGCGTCGTGGATGGCCGAATACGGCAACCCGGACACCGCCGACTGGAACTTCATCAAGACCTTCTCGCCGTACCAGAACGTGAAAAAAGACGGCCACTATCCGCCGGTGCTGTTCTACACCGCCACCAGCGACGACCGCGTGGGTCCGGTGCAGGCGCGCAAGATGGCCGCGAAGATGCAGGCGCAAGGCCACCCCGACGTGTGGTTCTACGAGAACCTCGAAGGCGGCCACGGCGCCGGCGCGGACAACCAGCAGTCCGCCCACATGCACGCGATGGCCTACGACTTCCTGTGGGATCAGCTGAAGTAGCGGTGACCGCCGCACGCTCGCGCGGGCGTGCGGCGAAAGTGGTCGCTGAAGTATGCTGACACGCCGATCGCAAGCCTTTCCGCCATGCCGTCACGCACCGCCATCAGCCATGAATTGCGCGAGTGGATCCTCGCCACCACACGGGCCGGCCACGGCGTGCCGGACGTGCTCAAGCTGATGAAGGACAACGGCTACGACCCGCGCCAGAGCCGCAGCATCGTCGCCGAAGTGCTGAAGCTGCCGCTGGCCGCGCTCAACGCCGGCACCACTTCGCCCGCACCGCGCGGCCTGCGCACCAGACACCCGGAGGCGCCGGCGGTCTGCGTCGACGGCCACGCCATCGGCGTGTCGCTGAGCGTCGACGAACCGCCGCTGCGCGTGCTGGAAAACATCCTGGACGACGCCGAATGCGCCGAACTGATCGAGCTGGCGCGGCCGCGGCTGGCGCGCGCGCTGACCGTCGACGACGACGGCAAACAGCAGGTGGACCAGCGCCGCACCAGCGAAGGCATGTTCTTTTCTATCGGCGAACGGCCGCTGATCGCGCGCATCGAGCAGCGCCTGGCCGGCCTGCTCGGCCTGCCGGTCAACCACGGCGAAGGGCTGCAGATCCTGCATTACCGCCCGGGCCAGGAGTACGAGCCGCATTTCGACTGGTTCGACCCCGCCTTGCCCGGCTACGACGCCATCACCCGTTCCGGTGGCCAGCGCATCGCCAGCGTGGTGATGTACCTCAACACGCCCGAACTGGGCGGCGGCACCGCCTTCCCCGAGCTGGGCCTGACCGTCACCGCGCGCCGCGGTTCGGCCGTCTATTTCGCCTACGAAGGCGGCGACCCCCGCTCGCTGCACGCCGGCCTGCCGGTGATCTGCGGTGAAAAATGGATCGCCACCAAGTGGCTGCGCGAGCGGCCCTACCGCCAGGGCGGTCGCGGCTGACAAGCGGTGCTGCGATGCAGCAGCGTTTGGCGTATCCTAGCGGACTGTTTTTCCCCCGCTTGAGGATTCCCATGGGTCTGCATCTTGTCCCCGCCGGTCGCGACGTGCCAAACGAAATCAACGTCATCATCGAGATCCCCAAGGACGCCGAGCCGGTCAAGTACGAGGTGGACAAGGAATCGGGCGCGATCTTCGTCGACCGCATCCTGTCCACGCCGATGCGCTACCCGTGCAACTACGGCTACGTGCCGGGCACCCTGGGCGGCGACGGCGACCCGCTGGACGCGGTGGTGATCCTGCCGTTGTCACTGGCCGTGGGCTCGGTGATCCGCTGCCACCCGGTCGGCATGCTGCAGATGACCGACGAGGCCGGCGCCGACGAGAAGCTGGTGGTGATTCCCTCGCCCAAGGTGTTCCCGGGCTACGCCCACATCAACGACATGAAGGGCGTCTCGCCGCACTGGCTGCAGCGCATCGGCCACTTCTTCGAACATTACAAGGATCTGGAGCAGGGCAAGTGGGTCAAGGTCGAGGGCTGGGTCGGTGCCGAAGAGGCCAAGGCCGAAATCCTGGCCGGCATCGCCCGCTACAAGGCCGAGCACGGCTCCAAGGCCTGAGCCCGAAGGCGATGCAACGCAAGAGCCCCGCCCGTGCGGGGCTCTTGCGTTGGGGCCGCATCAGCCGCGCTTGAGCAACTCGCGCAGGTCGATCAGCGCCGCATTGGCGCGCGACACGTAGTTCGCCATCACCAGAGAATGGTTGGCGAAGAAACCGAACGGCGAACCGTTCAGCACCATCGGACTGTGCAGCGGGCGCTGCGCCTCCTCCAGCTCGCGGATCACCTGTTCCAGGCTCACGTCGGCGTGCTTGGAGCGCAGGATCGGGCCGAAATCGCGCTGGATCGCCTTGAGCTGTTCCAGCAGCGTCCAGGTGTAGCCGCGTGCTTCGTAGAAGTTGTCGTCGATCTGCGTCCACGGGGTCTTGACCAGCCGGCCGCCGCCGGGCGCGGCCACGGTGGATGCGCTGACCGGATCGGAGGCGTCCACGTCGCCGATGCGGATCTGGCCCACGCTGGCGGACAGCCGCTGCGACAACGAGCCCAGCCGCGACGACACCAGCTGCAGGTAATCGGCCAGGTTGTCGGCGCGCGCGTAGAAGTGCGCATTGCTGTCGTCGGTATCGCCCAGCCGGACCAGATAGCCGTCCAGATACTTGATCGCCTTGCGGTACTGACTCTCCGAGCTGGGCAGCAGCCAGCGGTCGTTCGGGCTGTTGAGCAGCGGGTCGGCCCCGGCCAGGTCCTTGTCCTCGGTCGACTGCGTCTGCGAGCGACTGAAGTCGTTGCGCAGCGCACGCACCAGGTCGCGCGAAGCGGTCAGCGAGCCGAATTCCCAGTTCGGCAGGTTGTCCAGCAGCACGCCCGGCGGCAGCTTGTCGTTGCTGAGGTAGCCGCCGCGCTTGTCGAGCAGGGTGCGCACCGAGGCGATCAGGGTGACCGTGGTGGTGGCGCCGGTACTCACCGGCCGCTTCAATTCCTGCATCCGGGCCTGGGTGGCCGCCACCGGATCGAACAGCGCCGGCTCGGTATCCCACCACCACATCGACGCCGCGATCAGCAGCACCAGCACGGCGACCACGGCCAGGATCGCCCGGCGCAGGCCGCGGCGCGGCGCGGGGGAAGTGTCAGGGGTCAACATCGGACGGCTCCTGCGGAGGTGGCGAGCGAAGTCCGCAGCTTACAACGCGACCACCCCGGCGCTGTCGGGCGCATCTCGCTCGCGGCGGCGAGGTTCCGCCGCACAGGCTTTGCCGCGAGGCCGTGCCATCGCCGTATGCTTGCCATCGCCCGACGGCGCATCGCGCAGCGCGTTCGCTCACCGATGTTTACCCGCCGCCCCGGAGACATCCACATGAAAGCCGTCGCCCTCACCCGCTACCTGCCGATCGACGATCCGCAATCGCTGTTCGACGTGGAACTGCCCACACCCGCGCCGGGCGGGCGCGACCTGCTGGTGCGCGTCGAGGCCGTGTCGGTGAATCCGGTCGATACCAAGCTGCGCGCACCGAAGCCACACGTGGAAGCACAACCGAAAGTGCTGGGCTACGACGCCGCCGGCACGGTGGAAGCCGTTGGCAGCGCGGTGGCAGGTTTCAAGCCGGGCGATCGCGTGTATTACGCGGGCGACGTCACCCGGCCGGGCAGCAATGCGCAGTTCCAGTTGGTGGACGCGCAGTTGGCCGCGGCGATGCCGCGCAGCCTGGATTTCGCCGACGCCGCGGCGCTGCCGCTGGTGGCGATCACCGCGTGGGAGTTGCTGTTCCAGCGCATGCCGTTCGACAGCGAGCACGGCGGCGAGGGCCAGTCGTTGCTGGTCATTGGCGGCGCCGGCGGCGTCGGCTCGATCGCGATCCAGCTGGCGCGGCGCGCGGGGTTCACCGTGATCGCTACCGCCTCGCGTGCCGACAGTACCGACTGGTGCCGCGCGATGGGCGCGCAGCACGTGGTGAACCATCGACAGCCGCTGGCGCCACAACTCGCCGCGCTGGGTTTCGCGACCGTCGACGCCGCACTCAATCTCGCCGACACGGATGCCTACTGGGACGAACTCGGCGCGCTGCTGGCGCCGCAAGGCCACGTCGGCCTGATCGTGGAACCGCATGGCGCGCTGCGCATCGGCGATCCGTACAAGGCCAAATGCATCGGCATCCACTGGGAGTTCATGTTCGCCCGCGCGCGCTTCCACACGGCGGACATGGCCGAGCAGGGGCGCATTCTCGCCCGCGTGGCAGAGCGGGTGGATGCCGGCGAGTTGAGGGGCATCCGGCGCGAGACGCTGAACCCGATCAACGCGGCGAATCTGCGCGAGGCACATCGCCGGCTGGAATCGGGCAGCAGCATCGGCAAGCTGGTGCTGGCCGGCTGGTAGGGCGGCCGATCGACGGTGCCATCAGCGGCGCTTGCGGGCCACCGCTTTCCCGCCGCTGGCCCTGGTCGAGGGTGCCGGCTTGGCAGGCTCGCCCTTCTTGCCGAGCTGCTCCAGCAAGGTGTTCATGTCCTCGGCGTGCTCTTCCTCCATCGCCAGGATGCTTTCCAGCACACGGCGGGTGGTGGGGTCGGCGGTGCCCACGTAGTCGATCATCTCGCGGTAGCTGTCGATGGCGATGCGCTCGGCGACCAGGTCCTCCTTGATCATGTCGACGATGTCCTCGCCTTCGACGTAGTCGGAGTGGCTGCGCGTGAGCAGGCCCTCGGGCGACAGGTTCGGTTTGCCGTCGAGCTGGGTGATGCGCTCGGCGAGCAGGTCGGCGTGTCCCTGTTCCTCGTTGGCGTGCTGCAGGAACTCTTCCTTGATCGCCTGCGAGTGGATGCCCGAGGCCATGTAGTAGTGGTACTTGTAGCGCAGCACGCAGACGATCTCGGTGGCCAGGGCGTGATTGAGCAGGGTCACCACGGTGGCGCGGTCGGCCTTGTAGCCGGCGGTCATCGCGCCCTTGTCGATGTCCTGGCGGGCGCGTTTGCGGATGTTCTCGATGTCGCTGACGAACGGCTTGGTCTTGGCCATGGCTTGCTCCTGCGGACGGGTGGCGCCGGCTGCGATGAGCTTTCCGGCGCACGGATATCGGCAGAGCATGGGCACCGGCCCGAGAAAGCCGGGTGAAGAACTTGGCGTGGTCAGCGCGGCAGGAAGGCGCGCAGGAAGGTGTCCACGCCCGCGCGCGCGGTCGTCTCGATTTCCTGCAGGTAGCTTTCCGGGCAATTCGTGCAGCCGAACATCTGCCGCATCATCAGGTTGCCCTTGATCAGGGTGAGGAACTGCATGCTGGCCCGGCGCACGTCGTCGATGTCGAGCTTGCCGGCGTCAACCGCCTGCTGCAGCAGGCGTTCCATCAGGCCATGGGTGCGCGTGGCGCCTTCTTCCCAGATCAGCTTGCCGTAGCGCGGGTTGCCCTGGCGGCAGTCGCTGAGGATGGCGCGGAAGGTGCCCACGGTTTCGGCGTTGCAGTCCAGGTGGGCATGGGTCAGCGCCACCCGCAGCAAGGTCTCGCGGATGTCCGCCTGCGGGTCGAAGCGGTAGGTTTCCTCCGGCAGCAGGTCCTGGATGCGCGAGCGGATGACTTCGCGGAACAGGTTGTCCTTGTCGCCGAAATGGCTGTAGACGGTGAGTTTGGACACGCCGGCGTCGGCGGCGATGGCATCCATGCTGGTGCCACTGAAAGCGTTGCTGATGAACAACGCCTTGGCCGCTGCCAGGATGGCCGCACGCTTCTCCATGTCCTTCGGGCGACCGGGTCCCTGGGCTCTGATGGGCGCGCTGGTACTCATGTCCTCCACCTTCAAATACAAATGATCAGCCTTTAGTATACGCTTCGGTTTATTTATTTGCCACGCGGCGGCAATCCGGCCATGGGCGGCGGTCGATCCGATGCGCACGGCGGGGTGACGGACGTCACGCAGCGCCGATGACTTCCGGCACTTCGTGCACCGTGGCGCAGCCGTCAGGCTAGGTGCCAAGCGGCGCCGCCATTGTCGCGGCAGGTGGCAGAGCTTATCCTTCCGGGTTCTTCCGGGACAGCGCAGGCATGCACAGATGGCGATGAATTTCGAACAGGCACGCACGAACATGGTGGAGAACCAGGTGCGTCCGTGGGAGGTACTCGACGGCCGCGTGCTCGACGTCATCAGCCGCGTGCGCCGCGAGGATTTCGTCGCCGCCGAACACCGGCAGCTGGCCTTCGCCGATCTGTGCCTGCCGCTGGGCCATGGCGAGGTGATGATGAAGCCGGTGGTCGAGGGCCGCGTGTTGCAGGCGCTGGACGTGCAGGCCACCGACCGCGTGCTGGAAATCGGCACCGGCTCGGGCTATCTCAGCGCGTGCCTCGCCACCCTGTCGGCACAACTGGTCAGCGTGGACATCCATGCCGATTTCACCGCCGCCGCGAGCGAGCGGCTGCGTCACGCCGGCATCGGCAATGCCAGCCTGGTCACCGGCGAGGCGGTGCGCGCGTGGCAGCCGGATGGCTTGTTCGACGTGCTGGTGGTCACCGGCGCCGTGGCGGAAGTTCCGTCGCGCTGGCGCGCGTGGCTCAAGCCCGGTGGCCGCGCGTTCGTGGTGAGCGGACAGTCGCCGGTGCAGCGCGCCAACCTGCTGGTTCTCGAAGCGACCGGCGAACTGCGCGCGCAAGGCCTGTTCGAGACCGACCTGCCGTATCTGGTGCATGCCGAGCCGGCGCCGCGATTCGTTCTGTAGACCCCCTCCCCGACGTCCCCGATCGACACGAGGCATTCCATGCAATTGAAGCTGCTCACCCTGGCCCTGGCGCTGGCCGCCGTCTCGCTGCCCAGCCATGGCGAGGATCTGCTCGATGCCTATCGCGACGCGCGCGCCAATGACCCGGTACTGGCCCAGGCCGACGCGACGCGGCTGGCCACCGGCGAAGGCGTGCCGCAGGCGCGTGCCGGGCTGCTGCCGCAGATCGACGGTTCGCTCACCCTGCAACAGGCCAACGGCGGCCAGGGCAGCAACAGCCTGGACTTCGGTACCGGCGCCAACAGCTTCCTGTGCAGCGGCATCGCCGCCGGCAGCGGCAACTACACCTGTACCGGCCCGCTGGCGTCCAACGGCACCGCCTCCGACGGCGGCCACCTGCGCACGCGCAGCCTCAATGCCACGCTGACCCAGACCGTTTTCGACTTCAGCAAGTACGCCAACCTCAAGGCCGCGCACTCCGCCAAGGATGCGCAGGACGCGACCTACCAGGCCGCAGCGCAGGACCTGCTGGTGCGCGTCACCGCGGCGTACTTCACCGTGCTCAACGACGAGGATCAGCTGACCTTCGCCAAGGCCAACGAGGACGCGTTCAAGCGCCAGTACGACCAGGCCGACCAGCAGTACAAGGTGGGTCTGTCGGCGATCACCAACGTGTACCAGGCCAAGGCCTATTACGAGAACGCCAAGACCCAGACCATCGCGGCGCAGAACACGCTCGACAACGACCGCGAAGCCTTGCGCGTCATCACCGGCAAGCCGGTGGGCGAACTCAAGAAGCTGCGCGACGACCTGCCGATGGACGCGCCCGCGCCGAGCGATCCGCAGGCCTGGGTGAAGCAGGCGCTGGAGAACAACCCGACCTTGCAGGCGCAGCATGACAACGTGCGGACCGCCGAGCACAACATCACCGCGGCACGCTCGGGCCACCTGCCCACGATCAGCGCCAGCGTGAACTACGGCAAGAGCAGCAGTTGGTACCAGGACCCCGCGCGCATCGGTTCGGAGCGGCCGGCCTCGACCACCATCGGGCTGACCTTGAACGTGCCGATCTTTTCCGGCGGTTACACCCAGTCGCGCGTGCGCCAGTCGATCTACCAGCGCGATGCCGCCAACGACGCACTGGAACTGCAGCGCCGCCAGGTGATCCAGAACACGCTCAACTACTACCGCTCGGTGCTCGCCGGCATTTCGCAGGTGGAGTCGGGCAAGGCCTCGGTGGAGTCCGGCCAGAAGGCGCTGGAAGCCACCCGTGCGGGCTTCGAGGTCGGCACGCAGACCTTCACCGACGTGCTGCTGGCGATCCAGACCCTGACCCAGTCCGAAAGCGCCTATTCGCAGGCGCGCCACCAGTTCATCCTGAACAAGCTGCTGTTGCAGCAGGCCGCCGGCACGGCCGACTTCAAGGACATCCAGGGCATCAACGCTCTGCTGCAGTGAGGCGCTGACCGCCTACTCCTGCAGCAGCGCGTCGACCAGCTGCATGACGCGCCGCACTGCCCCGCGCTCGCGCTCGAATACCTGTCGCGCCGCCTCGCCCATCTGTCCGCGGCGCGGCGCGTCGAGCAGCAGCCGCAGCACGTGCGGGCCGAGTTGCTCGGCGGCAGCCACGCGCTCGGCGCCGCCGTCCTCGATCAGGCTGCGGATGATCTCTTCCGAATTGAAGGTGTGCGGCCCCACCAGCACCGGCACCGAGAGCGCCGCCGGCTCCAGCACGTTGTGGCCGCCGACCGGCACCAGGCTGCCACCGATGAAGGCCAGGTCCGAAGCCGCGAAGAACGGGATCAATTGCCCCATGGCGTCGATCACGAAGACCTGATGCGCGGTCGCCGGCACGCCTTCCAGGCTGCGCGTGGCGACCGTGAAACCGAGGCTGCGCACGGTGTGCTCCACCAGCCGGAAACGCTCGGGGTGGCGCGGCGCCAGCAGCAGCAGCGCATCGGGCAGGCGCTGCAGCACTTTCAGATGCGCCTCCAGCACCGCCAGTTCCTCGCCGTCGTGCGTGCTGGCCGCCATCCACACCGGCCGCCGGGGCCCCCAGTGCGCGCGCATCGCGGCGCCGGCCGCCACCGCGCCGTCCGGGATCGGCACGTCGAACTTCATGTTGCCGCTGACCAGCACCGACTGCGGATCGGCGCCCAGGAGGCGATAGCGCGCAGCATCGGTGCGCGACTGTGCGGCGATCACGCTCACGCAGCGCAGCGCCGAGGCGATCAGCGGACGCAGCGGCTTGTAGCCGCGCATCGAGCGCTCGGACAATCGTGCATTGACGATCATCAGCGGGATGCCGCGGCGGCGGCAGGCGAAGTAGAGGTTGGGCCAGATCTCGGTTTCCACGATCACCGCCAGACGCGGCCGCACGCGCTTCATGAAGCGGCGCACCGCGAACGGCAGGTCGTAGGGCAAGTACACGTGGAACACGCTGTCGCCGAACAGCTGCTGCACGCGCGCGGCGCCGGTGGGGGTGACCGTGCTGACCACCAGCGGCGCGTGGGCGTAGCTGCGCTGCAGTGCCTTGACCAGCGGCTCGGCGGCGTTGACCTCGCCCACCGATACCGCGTGAATCCACAGGCTGCCGCTGAAGCCGGGCGCGTCGAACGAGCCGAAGCGCTCCAGCCAGCGCCGGTGGTGGTGCGGCGGCGAGCGCAAGCCCCGCACCAGCAGGCGCAGCACCAGCACCGGCGTGACCAGGAACATCGCGAGGGTGTACAGGAAGCGCAACGGCCGATCCTTGCAATCAACGCGCGAGTATAGCGACAGCGCCTGAAGCAGGTTCGCGCGCGGATGGCCCGGTACAATGCCGACGATGCCCGGCATGCCCCGCCCCGAATTCACCCGATCGCTGCTCGCTCCCCGCCACTGGCCGGCATGGCTGGGGGTGGCGGCGGTGTGGCTGATCGCGCATCTGCCACAGGCGACATTGCCGTGGCTGGGGCGCCGACTCGGCGCGCTGGTGGCGCGCATTCCGTCGGCGCGACGGCGCATCGCGGCCGCCAACATCGCGCTGTGTTTCCCCGCGCTCGATCCCGCGCAGCGCGCGACACTGGTCGACGCCAACCTGCGCGACATCGGCATGATGATGGTGGAGTTCGCGCTCGGCTGGCTGGGCAGCGACCGGCGCATGGCCGCGCTGCCGACCGCCATCGAGGGGCTGGAACACCTGGAGGCGGCGCGCGCGCGCGGCAAGGGCGTGCTGCTGGTCGGCGGCCACTTCTCGCACCTGGAGCTGTGCGCGCGGCTGGTGTCGCAGCGCATCCGCATTGCCGGCATGTACCGGCGCATGGATTCGACCGTGTTCGAATGGGTGGTGCTGCGCGCGCGGCTGCGCTACGCCGCGGCGATGTTCGACAAGGACGACATCCGCGGCACGGTGAAGTACCTGCGCGCCGGCGGCACGCTGTGGTACGCGCCGGACCAGGACATGCGCAGCAAGGACACCGTGTTCGTGCCGTTCTTCGGCGTGCCGGCGGCGACCATCACCGCCACCCACCACCTGGCGCGGCTGTCCGGCGCGGTGGTCATCCCGTTCTTCCACCGCCGCCTGCCCGACGGGTCGGGTTACGTCCTGCGCCTGGGTGCGCCGCTGGAGGATTTCCCCGGCGCGGACGTGCTGGAGGACACCGCCCGCGTCAACGCCTGCATCGAGCAGATGGTGCGCGAGGCGCCGGAGCAGTACCTGTGGGTGCACAAGCGCTTCAAGACCCGCCCTCCGGGCGCCGCCGCCATCTACTGATCCGTTCGGCAGCCGGATGCCCGGCGGCGCTCGACCAGGTACAGCCGCATGCCTGCGTCCCGAGCGGCGATCGAGCTGGCCGGATCAGTCCCGCGGCCGCCGTTGCTCGTACAGCTTGGCGTACTTCAGGAACGCGTAGAACGCGTGGATGCGCGCGGCGATGAAGCCGGCCCAGCCGGAGCGCCAGTGTCCACGCAGCACGTAATAACGAAGAAACGCCACCGTCGGATACGCCACCATGCGCAAGCGCAGCCAGCTCACCCGTCGCCCGGCCAGATCGGCCTGTTGCAGGCTGGAGTAGCGGTTCGCCTTGACCACGCGGCCGGCGATGTCGGGCTCGCCATGGTGATCGATGACCGCGTCGAGCACGCCCACCGGGCCGTCCACCTGCACTTCCTCGTGCACCTCGTGGCCGCTCATGCGCGCACGCTGCCGGTCGAACAGGCGCACGTAGTGGTTGAGCCGGCCGCGCCGCGACTGCCAGCGCCAGAACTGCCACTCGCGCCGCCACAACTGGTAACCCGCATGGGCCGGCTCGCACAGCGCCTGCTGCAGGCATGCGGCGGCATCCGCATCCAGCGATTCATCCGAGTCCAGCAGGAGCACCCAGCGATGGCTGGCGAGGTCGATCGCCGCCTGCTTCTGGGCGCTGTAGCCGGCGAACGGCTGCGCGTGGATGCGCGCGCCGTAGTGCGCGGCGATCGCCGTGGTGGCATCGCTCGAGCCCGAGTCCAGCACCACGATCTCGTCGGCCCAGCTCACCCCGCGCAGGCAGGCGTCGAGCGTGTCGGCGCTGTTGAACGTGGTCACCACCACCGACAGCGGCTCACGCCCCATCGGGCGTTCCCTGAGGGGGTTCTGCGTTTAGGAGTCCGGCACGGATGCCGGGCTCTTCGTTGCCGGCAGAGATGCCGGCAACGAACAAACTGGCGCACCACAGCCCGAGCAGCCAGGCGAACAGCAGCCCCCACCAGGCCGAGTAGAACGCCAGGTGCGAGTTCAGCGGAAACAGCATCACGCCCAGCGCCAGGCTGGCGGGGAACGCGCGTGCGCGCGCCGCCGCGCCCACCCGCCGCCATGCCCGCCACGCCAGACCCGCCGCGGCCAGCCACAGCGCCAGCCCGAGCAGGCCGGTATTGGTGAGGATCTCCAGCAGCAGCTGGTGCGGATGGCAGGCGCCTTCGCCGACGCCGCACGCTTCGGCCGACACCACGAAGTGGTCGTCGGCCGGCGCGAACTGCGGATAGGCGTAGCGGAATCCGCGCACGCCCACGCCGTTGACCGGATGCGCCGCGGTCATCGCCACGCCGACCTGCCAGATATCGAGCCGGCCGCTGAGCGCCGTGTCCACCGACTGATCGGTACCCTGCAACACCAGCAGGCTGCGCGCCATCCGGTCATGGAAGCGCGCCGAGGTATTCCATGCCACCACGCCAGCCAGTGCCAGCAGCAGCGCCGCCGCCCCGCACCACAACGAGAAGCGCCACAGCGTGCGCGCCTCCTGCCAGGCGAAACCCGCCAGCACCAGCACGTAGCACAGCCACGCCGAACGCGAGCCGGCCAGCAGCACCGGGCCGAGCACCAGCACTGCGGCCAGCACCAACCCCGGCCGCCCCCAGCGCTGCCGCGCTGCCCACAATGCGAACGGCGAGAGCACCGCCAGGCTCGGGCCCAGTTTCAGGTTGTCGGCGCCGAAAATGCCCGAGACCCGAAAGGCCTCGGGATGGCCGCCCAGACTCCAGCCGGTGAACGCCTGCACCCACGCATCCGCACACCACAGCGCCAGCACCGCGGCGACCGCCTTGTACAAAGCGTGCAGTTTGGCCTCGCGACGGATCGCGAAGCACGCGTACAGGCCCAGCGGAACGTAACGCAGCGTGGCGGCCACCGTGCTCCAGCTCTTGCCGGGACGAATCGCGTCCAGCGCGGAAAACAACGCCGCCGCCACATACGCTCCCAGCAGCCACAGCAGCAGCTGCGCGCCGGGGTGCTGGCGCAGTGCGGCCGGGTCGCGTGCAAACAGCATGATCACGCCGAGCAGGCACAGCAGCGTGCCCAGCTCCGAACTGCGACCGAACGGCAGCAACGCAATCACCAGCCAGAACGGCAGCAAGGGGGAACGCAGCGCGGCCTTGAGTGAACTGCCGAAGGTCGTCATGGGTGGGCCAGGCGGGAACCAGCCCGCATTGTAGGCGCGCCGCGACGCCTGGCGCGTCAGCCCTGCGGCTGGCTCACTTCGTCGTACAACGCCAGCGTGGATTGCTGCATGTCGCTGAGCCGGTAGCTCTGCAGCGGCGAGATCGGAGGCGCCACCCGCAGCAATTCGGCCGCGCGTTCGACCAGCCGCTCGCGATCGCCCAGCGGCACGCGGCCGGCAGGGTACAGCTCGGCCAGCAATTCGCCGACGCCGCCATGGGCGTAGCCGAGCACCGGCCGGCACAGCGACAGCGCCTCGATCACCGTGCGCCCGAAGGTCTCGGGCTTGTTCGACAACTGCAGCACCAGCGCCGACAGCGCGTAGATGTCGCGGATGTCATCGCGCGGCGGCGACAGCACCACCTGCGAGGTCACCCCGCGCAAGCGGATCAGCTCCTGCAGCTCGGCCACGTAGGCCTCGCGGCCGGGCTCGACCACGCCCAGCAGCAGCAAGCGCGCCTCGATGCCGCGACGCTTGAGGTCGGCCAGCAATTCGATCGCGTCGTGGTGGCCCTTCAACCGCGTGCCGCGCGCGGGCATGGTCAGCAACGGCGCACCGGCGAGCGCAGGGAACTCCGCGAAGAACGCCTTCTGCCATGCATCGTCCGGCCGGTGCCCGTAGGGAAACGCATCCTGGTCGATGCCGCGCGGGATCACCCGCACCCGGCCCGGCTCCAGCCAGCGATAGTGGCTGAGCACATAGTCACGCAAGGTCTGCGACACCACGATCACGCGCTCGGCGCGCAGCAGGATCGAGCTGTAGCGGCCCGGCGAATTGAAGCCATGCACGGTGGTGATGAAGTGCGGTCGCGGGGAAATACCGCGCAGCGCCCACCAGCCCACCCACGCCGGCAAGCGCGAACGCGCGTGCACGATGTCCGGCTTCAGCTCACGCAGCAGGCGTCGCAGCGGGCCGATGCGGCCCAGGGTGGCGAGCGACTTGCGCCCCAGGTCGAGCGTGATGTGCTCGCTGCCCTCGGCCTGCAACTGCTCGACCAACCGCCCACCGGCGGAAATCACCACCGAGCGATGGCCTGCCTGCACCAGCGCGCGCGCGATCTCCAGCGCCGAACGCTCCGCACCGCCGGAATGCAGCGCGGGGATCAGCTGGACCACGGTCAGCAGCTTGGCGGGCACGACAATGCTGGACATGAGCTCGGGGCTGGCGGCTTTCATGGCAAAAAACAAGCAAAAAAAATGCCATGGCCGGCCGCCGACCGGGTCCGCTGGTCAGTCGCGCAGCACGTAATGCGCGCCACAGTAGGCGCAGGTTGACTCGCCGCCGTCATCGACGATCGGCAGGTAGACCTTCGGATGGGAATTCCACAGCACCATGCCCGGCATCGGACACGACAGCGGCAGGTCCTGCCGCGTCACTTCGTAACGATTTTCGGCATTTGCCGGCACCAGGGGCACGGTCGCGACAGCGGGGGATGACATCAGCGGACTCCGGACTGGACAGCAGGCTGCAAATGGTAGCAGGCTGGCGTTTGCTGCCGGGGCGCTCATCCGCCACGGCGCGGCCGGAAGGGGTTTCCGCCGCGCGACGGCAGCAAGCGGTGCGACGCACCAAAGGGGAAATCAACGACGTCCCGGCGCCCCGCGCCGGATTCGGGCATCTGATCGGGAGCAGACCATGGATTCCGCAAAGCTCATCGCGCGCGCAAAGAACATCCTGACCACACCCAAGACCGAGTGGCCCGTTGCCGCCGCCGAACCGGCCACGGTCAACAACCTGTACCTCGGCTACATCGCCATCATCGCCGCCCTGCCGGTGATCGCGCAGTTCATCAAGGGCAGCCTGATCGGCACCAGCTTCCTCGGCGTCACCGTGCGCGCCGGCATCGGCGCGGGCATCGGCCGGATGATCCTGGGCTACATCCTGTCGCTGGTACTGGTCTACGTGATGGCGCTGATCATCAACGCGCTGGCCGGCACCTTCGGCGCCAAGCCGAACCTGATCCAGGCACTGAAGACGGTGGCCTACGCGTGGACCGCCTGGTGGATCGCCGGCATCGGCGTGATCGTGCCGTGGCTGGGCCTGCTGATCGTGCTGGCCGGCGGTGTCTACAGCATCTACCTGCTGTATCTGGGCCTGCCCCACACCATGCAGTGCCCGCCGGAAAAGGCCGGCGGCTACACCGCGGTGAGCGTGATCATCGCGATCGTGCTGGGCTGGATCGTTAGCCTGATCCTGGGCCTGATCTTCGTCGGCGCGCTGGGCGGCGCGGCGATGAGCGGCATGCACGTCACCAGCAGCAACGGCGAGACCGTCACCGTCGACGGCAACAGCGCGCTGGGCAAGCTCGCGGCGATGGGCCAGCGCGCCGAACAGGCCGGCAAGGAGCTGGAAGCGGCGCAGAAATCCGGCGACAGCGCAGCGCAGTCGGCCGCGATGGGCAAGATGATGGGCGCGATGTCCGGCACCAACGGCCCGGTGGAGGCGCTGGCGCCCGACCAGATCAAGGCGTTCCTGCCCGCTGCCGTGGGCAATCTCAAGCGCACCGGCATCTCGGCCGAGCGCAACGGCGCGATGGGCATGCAGGTGTCGGAGGCCAGCGCGGAATACAGCGGCGACAACAACCAGCACATCACGCTGGAAGTCACCGACACCGGCGGCGCCAAGGGCTTCATCGCGATGGCCAGCGCGATGGCGCCGGAGGAGGAGAAGGAAACCGAAACCGGCTACGAGAAGACCTACAGCGACAATGGCAACCTCATCCACGAGGAGTGGGACCACCAGTCCAAGTCCGGCGAGTACAGCGTGATCGTCGGCAAGCGCTTCACGGTCAAGGCGAACGGCAACGCCGACAGCATCGACGAGCTGAAGGCGGCGGTGGGCAGCGTCGACCTGGGCAAGCTGGAGTCGATGAAGGACAGCGGCGTGAAATCCGAATAACCAGCGGTCGCCGGCACAAAAAAACCGCGCCGATGACGGCGCGGTTTTTTTGTGCGAGTGCGCCAGACCTGCGCGACGATTACTTCGCCGCGACTTCCTTCGGCACCGAACCTTCGGTGGTGATGCGCACGTGCACCTCGTCGCTGACGTTGGGCACGTAGGCGCCCACGCCGAACTCCGAGCGCTTCAGCGTGGCGGTGGCGTCGAAACCGATCGACTGCGCCTTGCCCATCGGATGCGGGCCCACCCGGTTCAGCGTGGCGTCGAGCACCACCGGCCGGGTCACGCCATGCACGGTGAGGGCACCGGTGACCCTGAACTTGTTGTCGCCCAGCGGCTCGACCTTGCTGCTCTTGAAGGTCACCACCGGATACTTGGCCGCATCGAAGAAATCGGCCTTTTTAAGATGCTCGTCCAGCGCCGCCACGTGGGTATCCAGCCGCGCCAGCGGCAGGGTCACTTCGACGCTGGACTGCGCCGGATGCTGCTCGTCGAACACGATCGTGCCCTCGCCCAGACCGAGGTCGGCGGTGGGGTTGGAGTAGCCGAAGTGGTTCCAGCTGAACAGCACCATCGTGTGGTTGGGGTCGAGCTGGTAGGTCACCGGCGCCGCCTGTGCGGAAACCGCCGCACCCAGCAGACCGGCGAGAAAGAGATATTTCAGTGGGGACATGCGAAGACTCCATGGGGCAAGGACGAAAGGCTGTTTCGGGCTGTCGCACGGTATCCTTTGCGAGAGCCGCACCGGCACGCTGGCCAGAAATTCCAGTGTACAGACCGGGCGCCGGCGGTCGACGCCCGGCGGAGAAACGCATCGTGTTGATTCGGGAAACAATCCTGCGGCGAACCCGGCCATGCTGACGCTGCACGGCGAGTGCTGGGTGATCACCGATTCGGCCGCCGGCAACCAGCGCCAGGCGCTGGCGCTGGCCGAGCATCTGCAACTGCCGCGCCGCCATTTGCTGCTGGAGCCGCGCGCGCCATGGTCATGGCTGGCGCCGCGCCTGATCGCGGGCGGACGCCTCGCCCTGCCGGCCAGCCAGCGGGCGTGGTTTGCGCCGCCCTGGCCGGCAGTCGCAATCGGCTGTGGCCGCGCGGCCGCGTTGTTCACCCGTATGCTGCGGCCGCTCGGCGAGGGCCGTTGCCACACCGTGCAGATCCTCGACCCGCGCATCGAGCCGACGCTGTGGGACACCGTGGTGGTGCCGCGCCACGATGAGCTGCACGGCGCCAATGTGCTGACCACGCTGGGCTCGCTCAACACCGTCGACGACGAATGGCTGGCCGATGGTCGCGACGCCTGCCCGCAGTTCGAGGCCTTGCCGCGGCCCCGCGTGGGCGTGCTGCTGGGCGGGCCGCGCCGCGGCATTGCACTGGACGCCGACTACGCCAGCGCGCTGATCCGGCAGCTGCTGGCGCGCCAGCGCGCCGAAGGCGGTAGCCTGCTGGTGCTCGGCTCGCGGCGCACGCCGACGGCACTGATCGAATCGCTGCGGCCGTTGCTGGCCGAGGTGCCGGGCCTGCTCTGGGCTGGCCGCGACGACGGCCGCAACCCCTACCCCGGCGTGCTCGGCTGGGCCGACCGGCTGGTGGTCACGCCCGATTCGGTGAACATGTTGTCCGAAGCCTGCGCCGTCGGCTGCCCGGTGCTCACCTTCATCCGCGCACCGCTGCCGCCGAAGATCGCGCGCTTCCACCAGACCCTGCGCGACGCCGGCCTGCTGCACGACCTCGACGCTCCGGGCACCGCCGCGCAACGCCCGCTGCGCGAAACCGCACGCGTGGCCGCGCTGGTGCGCGAGCGCATCGAGGCGACCCGGGGCGGGTTGCGTGGCGGAAATACCGGCGGATTCCCGCTTTCGCGGGAATGACGGCGCGGGGTGCTCGAGCGCGGCGGGCAGGGCTTCGCCCGAAGCGCCGGCGCAATGATCGAAGGCGCCCGCTCAGTTCGTCGGACGCACCCATTTCAGCTGGCCGGCGGCCAGCAGCGCGTCCAGTTGCGGTGCCAGCGGATCGCGCAGGATTGCCGCCGGCAACGGCGCGGCGGCCAGCAGGCCGACGCACTGGTCGCGGCCGAGGTACTTGGCGCGATACAGCGCCAGGTCGGCCAGCTCCACCGCCGCATCGAAGGTTGCCGCGTCGCTGTGGGCGGCCAGCGGATGCATGCTGAAACCGATCGAGCAGGTCAGCCGCAGCACGCCGCCGCGACCATCCGCGAATGCCTTGGCGGCAATGTCGTGGCGCAGGCGCTGGGCGATGCGCAGCACGTCGGCCTGGTCGACGTCGCGCAGCAACAGCAGGAACTCCTCGCCGCCCCAGCGCACGGTGATGTCGCTGTCGCGGCGCAACTCGGCGAGCCTGCCGCCCAGCTCGCGCAGCACCGCATCGCCCACTGCATGGCCGCGGGCGTCGTTGATGTGCTTGAAGTGGTCGATGTCGATCTGTATCACGCCGACGCTGCTGCCTTCGGCCAGCAGCGCGGGCAGTTGCGCCAGCAGGTAGCGCCGGTTGTGCAGCGCGGTCAGCGTGTCGGTATGGCTCTCCTCGGCCAGCGCGAGATTGGTGACGCGCAGGCGCTCCAGCGCGCGCGACAACTCGCCGGTACGGCGTTCGACCTGTTCCTCCAGCCACGCGTTGCGGCGGCGCTGCCGGCGCATGCTCCAGCGCGTCAGCACGAACAGCAGCACGACCAGCGCGGCCGCGGCGGCGAGCCGCACCAGCAGGTTTTCGTACCAGTACGGGGTGACTTCGACGGCAATCGCGGCCTCGGGCCCGTAGCCGGCGGCACCCGGCAGCGTGGCGGCGACGCGAAAGCGGTAGTTGCCCGCCGGCAGGTGGGTGTAGAACGCCTCGCGGCGCACGCCCGCGTGCTGCCAATCCTTGTCGTAGCCGTCCAGCCGGTAGCGGAAATGCAAGGTCCCCACCTGCAGGTAGGGCGCGGTGTAGTGCACGGTCAGGTCGCGGCTGCCCTGGTCGAGGGTGAACGCGCCGCCCGTGTATTGCCGGTCGTCATGTTCGACCGACACCACTGCCGCACGCGGCGCCGACGGCCGCTCGCCGAGTGCGCGCGTGTTCACGCCGAGGATGCCGTCGGTGGTGGCGTACCAGATGACGTCGCCGACGATGGCGCTGCGCGCGCGGGCGCCGCCATTGCAGCAATGCAGGTTGCTCACCGTGGTGGAACGCTGCTCGCCGGCCAGCTGCTGCGGCGAGACCGTGCGCGGCGGCGAGCCGGGCAGCGGCAGTTGCGAGAGCGGCAGGCGCCAGGCGCCTTCCGTCGAGCTGGCGTAGAGCTGCCCGTCGAGCAGGTCGAACGTCCACACGTTGTCGCTGGGCAAGCCTTCGCTCTGGCCGGTCATGCGCAGGCGGCCGTCTGCCATCAGGCCAATGCCGGCGTCGCTGGTGGCCACCGCGAGCAAGTCCGGCTTGAGCAGCGCCAGCCGCGTCACGAAGTGGCTGCGCAAGGGCTCGGCCCACGCCGGCCGTGTCCAGTGACCGTCGCGCCACTCGCGCACGCCGTCGCGGGTGCCGACGTACCAGCGCCCCGGCGCCAGCGGCAGCACCGAGCGGATGATGGCCTCGGCGGCGGTAGCCTGCGGATCGAGCCGGCTCAACGCGCCCTGCCGCCAGCGATAAAGCCCGGCGGAAGTGCCAAACAGGAAATCGTCGTCGCCGAGCTCGTGGATGTCGTTGATCTGCAGGTTGCGCAGGCCTTGCAGCGCGGACGGGGTGACGTCCACCCCGCGGTCGAACACCGCGATGCCGCCGCGCGTGCCCACCCACAAGCGCTGGCGGCGGTCGTAGTACAGCTCGTAGGCGGACGGGTTGGGCAGCGCGCTGCCGGGAATCAGCGTGCGCACCTGCTTGCCGTCGAAGACCTCCACGTCGGAATTGGTGCCGAACACGATCGCGCCGTCGGGCGCGCGCAGCACGCTCCACACCAGCGGGTCGCGCACGCCGTCGTCCAGCGACAGGCGCCGGGTCCAGCCATTCCAGATGCGGTACAGGCCCCGGGTGTAGGTGCCAAGCCACAGGTTGCCGTCGCGGTCCTCCAGCATGCGGTGCACCCACGGCCGGCGCTGGACATCGATCTCCTCGCGCTCCAGTTCGCCGCCCGGCAGGCGGCGGTACAGCGCTTTGGCGGTGGCGATCCAGAGCGAACCGACGCGATCGGTGAGCAGGCTCTCGATCGGCGCCGCATCGATCCCGTCGCCCAGTCCCGCCGCGACCCACTGCCCATCCACGATCCGCATCAAGCCGGCCGACGTGCCCAGCCACAACTGGCCGCCCTGCAGCGCCAGATGATTGACCACCACGTGCCGCCATGCCGCCGGCCCCGCCGCGATGCAGCTTTCCGTGGCCGGTGCGGCGCTGTCGGCGCGGCGGCAGACGCGGCCGGTGCCGCCGATCCAGAGATGGCCGTCGCCACGCAGCAGGCTGAAGGCCGGCCCGCTGCTGCCGCCGGTCGACACCATCCGGCCTTCGTGCAGCCGCTGCACGCCGTCGGCGGTGGCCAGCAGCGGCGTGCCGTCACCGGCGTCGATGATCGCGTTGACCGCAGCCCCGCCCAGCGCCTTGAACTGCCCGTCGCGCTGCTCGATCAGGCCGCGCGCGCCGCCGAACCATACGCCGCCGTGCGGGTCGGCCCATGCAGCGTTGAGCATGCTGGTATCCACGCCGGTGCTGGCACGGTCGTAGCGCACGAAGCGGGCGCCGTCGAAACGCGCCACGGCCGTTTGCGTGTTGACCCACAGGAATCCGGCGCGATCCTCGGCCAGGCCCAGCACGGTGATTTGCGGCAGGCCCTGTTCCACGCCCCAGTGGTCGAGCACAAAGGAATGGAACGGCTGCTGCGGATCCATCGCCCGCGCGGGCGACATGACAACCAGCCAGCCGGTCGACATCAGCAGGAGTGCAAGCAGCACTCGCGATCCCACTCCCCCTGTCACGCGTCCCCTCATCCCGCCCCTGCCGACAGCCCGTGGCCATGGTCGATCTTGCCTGCCGGGATGGGTCCAGACAAGCGCCATGCGTTGAAGGCACTCTTCACGTCCGTGAAGCGAAGGGCTCTCCGCGAACACTCCCCGGATCGCGCGCAAGGAGCATGCGCGCGATTCCTCTCAACCCTGCGGCGGCGGCTCCGCGTCGGCGGCGAAGGCGAAGCCCAGCGCGTCGGTGACTCCGCGCACGCCGGCGCGCAACTGCTCCAGCGCGGCGTCGCGCGGCGCGATGCGCGAGCGCAGGTCGAGCGTACAGGCCAGCGCGCGTTGCAGCAGGCCAGCGTGCGCGGCCGCCAGGGTCGCCGCCTGATCGTCGTCGAGCACGCCGGCGACGCGGCAGGCCTCGATCAACCCGGCGTTGGCGGTGACGCCGAGCAGCGCCGGCTGCCGCGCCGCGTGCGCCAGCACCAGTCCCTGCAGCGCGAACTCGATGTCGAGCAGGCCGCCGAGGCCCTGCTTCAGGTCGAACTGCTGCTCGTCGGAACGGTCACGCTCGGCGCGCCAGCGCTGACGCATGCTGGCCACTTCCGCGCGCACCGCGGCCGGGTCGCGCGGCACGGCGAGGACGTCGCGGCGTACTGTCGCCAGCTCGGCGTTGAGCGCCGCGTCGCCAGCCACCGGCCGCGCGCGCAACAGCGCCTGGTGCTCCCATGTCCACGCACGGCTTCGCTGATAGGCCACGAACGCATCGAGGCTGCTTACCAGCAGGCCCTTGGAACCATCCGGACGCAGCCGCGTGTCCACCTCGTACAGACGGCCGGCGCGGGTCAGCACGGTCAGCCAGTTCATCACCCGCTGGGCCAGCCGCTGGTACCAGCGATAGCCTTCCAGCGGACGCTCGCCGTCGCTCATCGCCTGCGCGCGCTGGCCGTCGAACACGAACACCAGGTCCAGGTCCGAGGCGAAGCCGAGTTCCTCGCCGCCGAGACTGCCGTAACCGAGCACGGCGAAGCCCGACCCGGTGCCCGGCAGGCGGCCATGCCGCGCCACCAGATCGCGCTCGGCCAGCGCCAGCACCGCGCCCACCACCGACTCCGCCAGCGCGGCCAGCCGGCGTGCGGTGGCTTCGGCGTCGACGCGACCGTCGTTGAAGGCCAGCCCCAACCGGAACGCGGTGGACGAACGGAACTCGGTGATCCGCTCCAGCTCGGTCTCGGCGTCGCGCTCATCCAGCGTGCCGAGCACGCGGGTGATCTCGGCGGCGATGTCGGCGCGGCGCAGCGGCAGCTGGTCGATGCGCGGATCGAGCACGTCGTCCAGCAGCAGCGGCTGGGCGATCACCCGTTCGGCGAGAAAGGCGCTGTCGGCGAACAGCCGCACCAGCCGGCGCCGCGCCGCGGGCTGCTCGTCCAGCAGCGCGAGATAGGCCGAGCGCCGCGCCACCGCCTGCATCAGCCGGCACAGCCGCAGCAGCGCGGGCACCGGCGCCGGAGTGTTGCGCGCGGCGCCGAGCAGCTGCGGCAGCAAGCGGTCGAGCCGCTCGCGCGAACGCGGCGACATCGCGCGCACCGAGGCGGCTTGCGGCAGCTTCAGCAAGGCGTCGGCCAGTTCCGCCGCGGGCGCGAAACCGGAAGCCTCCAGCGTGGCCGCATCCAGCGTTTCGTCGCAGGCGTGCTCCCACAGCCGCACGTCGGCGACCGGCGCGGCGGCGACCTGGCCATGCGCGGGCATCAGCACGGCGGCGAACTCCTCGCTGACGATCGCGCGATGGGTCGCCAGCGCCGCGCGCAAGGTTTCCCAGTCGGGGTAGTCGAGGCTGAGCGCGATGCGTTCGCGGCTCAGGGCATCGTCGGGGATGTCGTGGGTTTGCGCGTCGCGCAGCATCTGCACGCGGTTTTCGGCCCGACGCAGCAGCGCGTAGGCCTCGCGCAAGCGCCGCGCGCGCTGCGCGCCGATGTGGCCACGCGCCTCGCAGGCGGCCAGCGCGCCGAGCAGGCCGTGCACGCGCAGGGAGGGTTCGCGTCCGCCGCGGATCAGCTGCACCAGCTGCACGATGAACTCGATCTCGCGGATGCCGCCGGGGCCGAGCTTGAGATTGTCGGCCAGATCCTTGCGCGCCACCTCGGCGTCGATCAGCGCCTTCATCTCGCGCAGCCCGGCGAACGCGGTGTAGTCGAGATACTTGCGGTAGACGAACGGGCGCAGCATCTCCTGCAGCTGCTTGCCGTCGGCGCGGTCGCCGGCCACCGCGCGCGCCTTAATCCACGCGTAGCGCTCCCAGTCGCGCCCCTCGCTCTGGTAGTACTGCTCCATCGCGGCGAACGACAGCGCCAGCCGGCCGGCCTTGCCGAACGGGCGCAGGCGCATGTCGACGCGCGCGCAGATGCCGTCCATGGTCGGTTCGCCGAGCAGGCGCACCAGCTGGCGGCCGAGCCGCACGAAGTATTCGCTGTTGTCCAGCGGCCGCGCGCCGTCGCTCTGGCCCCCGTGCGGGTAGGCAAACAGCAGGTCGATGTCGGAGGAGAAGTTGAGCTCGCTGCCGCCGAGCTTGCCGAAGCCCACCACCAGCAGGTGCTGCAACACGCCTTGCGCATCGCGGCTGTGGCCGTAGCGCGCGGCCATTGCCGCGGTGGCCCACGCCAGCGCCTTGCCCAGCAGCGCCTCGTACAGGACGCTGGTGGCGGACAGGGTTTCCGGCAACTCGTCCAGCCCGTTGACGTCGCGGAACACCAGCCGCAACGCCTCGGCATGGCGAAAGCGGCGCAGCGCGGCCATGCAGCCGGCTTCGTCCTCCGGCAGTGGCAGCGCGTCGATGCGGGCTCCGGCATCGGCGCCGGAGCGCAGGCGATCCAGCCCCTGCGGGGCGAGCAGCTGCGGCTGGCGACACCAGGTGTCGAACGCGAAATCGCTGGCCAGCAAGGTGCGACGGATGCGTTCGGCGACGCCGGCATCGTCATGCAGGTGCACGCCGGCGGCGCGGCAACGGCGCTCCAGCTCGCGGTAGCGATCATCGATCAGCGCGCGCAGCGCGGCGGATTCGGGCGGGTTCATCGGCCCATTGTGCCGCAGCGCGGCGGCGACGCCGCGCATCGCCGTGCACGGCCGACCCGTTCGTGCGTTGCGCATGCCTGCGGCAGGCCCGACACTTGTCGTTTTGCGCGCCACCCGCCGTTCATCGAGTCCTGTTTACATTCTGGAGACCACCCATGACGACCCCGGCAGTCGCCACATGCCCCTGATCTCTCCCGACATCCGCAGCGCCAGGTATCCGCTGGGCGCGCGCATCGCGCTGGTGCTGGCACTGGCGCTGGCGTTCGTGCTGCTGACCGGGCTGGTCGACGGCGGCGTGGGGGTGACCACGGCGCAGTTGCTCAAGCAGCCGCGGTTCCCGCTGGCCAATGCGCTGCCCGGCCTGCTGCTGGCCGGCGCGCTGCTGGCGTGGACCCGCCGTGCCTGGCTGTCGTTCGGCTTGGCGTTCACGCTGCAAGGGCTGGTCTACGGCGTCAACGTGCTGAAGGTGGCCAACCTCGGCACGCCGCTGCTGCCGGACGATTTCCGCATGATCGGCCAATTGCGCAAGGGCGGCATGCACCTGCTGGCCGGCTACCTGCCGCACAGCCCGTGGCCGTACCTCGCGTTGCTGGCGGCGCTGGCGCTGGTGGTGCTGGCGTGGCGTTACGAGCCGCCGGTGGTACCGCGGCATACCGGTGGCAAGCGCCTCGCCGCCTGCGGCCTGCTGGCCGCGGCGTTCGTCAGCATGCTGGTGGGCCTGTCCGCCTGGGGCAGGATCTACAACGCGCGCGTGCTGTGGCTGGAGCCGTGGTCGGCCCGGGTCACCACCAACCATTCCGGCCTGATCAGCTCGCTGATGCTGTTCCACCTGCAATACGGCGGTGGCCACCACAAGCCCGACCGCGCCGCGGCCGAGCAGCTGATTGCGCAATCCGCGCCGGCGTTGCAACAGGTGTTGCGGCAGCCGGCGGCAACCGGTGAGCTGCCCGACATCGTGGTGGTGCAGAGCGAATCGTTCTTCGACCCGTCGATCATGCACGGCTACGAGCACAGCAACTTCGCGCCCAACCTGCGCCGGCTCGCGCGGCATGGCAGCAGCGGCAAACTGCACGTGCCCACCTTCGGCGGCGGCACCATCCGCACCGAGTTCGAGTTCCTCACCGGCCTGTCGCTGCGCTACTTCGACAACCTGCAGTTCCCCTACCTGCAGATGAGCCACAAGTCGCTGCCCAGCCTGGTGCGCACGCTGGCGTCGCACGGCTACAGCACGCTTGCGCTGCATGGCAACGACCCGGCGTTCTGGAACCGCACCACCGCGTTCCAGGCAATCGGCTTCGACCGGTTCGTGTCGCAATCCTCGTTTCCGCCCGGCGCGCCGAATGACGGCAAGTACATGGCCGACAGCGCGATGACCGACGAGATCATGACCCAGCTCAAGGACAGCGGCCCGCCGCAGTTCATCTTCGCCATCAGCATCGAGGCGCACGGCCCCTACGACATCGAGCCCGCGCACGTCGCCGAACGCGACGCGATCCCGGTGCCCGACGGCATCACCGGCCGCGACAAGCTCGAGCTGCAGACCTACCTCTACCACCTCAAACATGCCGACGCCGAACTCGGCCGGCTGGTGAAGCTGCTCGCCAAACGCGACCGGCCCAGCGTGGTGCTGTTCTACGGCGACCACCTGCCCGCCCTCAGCAACAGCTACCACATCACCGGTTTCGTCGACGGCAGCGACATGCTGGGCCAGGCCGGCGTGTGGCTGCTGGTCGACCCGAAACGGCCGTCCAAACCGCTGCAGGCCGACACCGCCTCCTGGCTGCTGCCGGGCAAACTGCTGGCCCACCTCGGCATCCACGACGATCCCTATTTCGCACTGACCGAACTGGTCGGCCCGCAGATCGCCGCCCTCACCGCCGCCCCCGGCGCCCCGCCGCGCCCGCAGAGCGACGAGCAGCGGCAACTTGACAAGGCCATGGCCGGCGTCGACCAGTTGCGCATGGGCGGCAAGCTCGAACCGATGCTGGCCAAGGCACTGGACGCCACCGCCGCGATGACGCAAGTGGTCCACGCCACCGCGATGCCTCCGGCGGTCGAGGAACAGCCCGCAACGGCGCATTGATCGGCGGTTTGGGTGGGCTCAGCGTCGACGCGAGTGATGCGCCGCTCCGGTATCAGCCCACGAGACGCCGCGCCGTCAACATCAGACATCGCACGACACGATGATGCCTGCCCGGCATGGACATGCCCGGGCATCTTCACCGCTTGTCATGGGGACATCTTGCGGACATACTGACCGCAATCATTACCGGAACGACAAGCCATGGAAAACATCCGGCATTTGCTGGCCAGTCTGCGCGGTCGCTACAACCAGCGTGAACTCGCCGAGGCACTGGGCGTCAGCGTGCGCACCGTGCGTCGCTGGGAAACGGGCGAAACAGATCCCCCGCCCTACGTCATCGGCGCCATCCGCCAGTATCTGCTGCCGCTCACCGGGTCGAAGGGGAATCCAAATGCCGCGTTTACCTTCATCGACTTGTTCGCCGGCATCGGTGGCATCCGTATGGGTTTCGAAGCCCACGGCGGGCGCTGCGTGTTTACCAGCGAGTGGAATCCGTACGCACAGAAAACCTACCTCGCAAACTTCCCCGAATCGACGCACAGCTTCGAGGGAGACATCACCCGAGTCGACGAACACGACGTTCCCGATCACGACATCCTGCTGGCCGGCTTCCCCTGCCAGCCCTTCAGCATCGCCGGCGTGTCCAAGAAGAACGCGCTGGGCCGCGCCCACGGCTTCGCCGACGAGGCGCAAGGCACGCTGTTCTTCGACGTGGCACGCATCATCAAGGCAAAGCAGCCGCGGGCATTTCTGCTGGAAAACGTGAAAAACCTCGTCAGCCACGACAAGGGCAATACCTTTCGCGTCATCAAGAAAGTGCTGGAACAGGACCTCGGCTACCACATCTATTGCAAGGTGATAGACGGTCAGCACTTCGTGCCGCAACATCGTGAGCGCATCCTGATTGTCGGCTTCCGCGAACCGACCGACTTCACCTGGGACGACTTGCAACTTCCGAAAGAAGGCCCGCGCCTGCGCAGCATTCTGCATCCGCAGGACGGCAGCGAGTTGCCGGAATCCCACTACACCACCGGCAAGCAAGCCAAGGTGGATGCGCGTTACACGCTCACTCCAAACCTTTGGGCCTATCTGCAAAACTATGCCGCCAAGCACCGCGCCGCCGGCAACGGCTTCGGCTTCGGACTGGTGGATGGCGATGGCGTGACGCGAACCCTTTCCGCGCGCTATTACAAGGACGGATCAGAGATTCTGATATCACAGGGACCGCGCAAGCGACCGCGGCGATTGACGCCGCGCGAGTGCGCGCGATTGATGGGTTTGCCGGACAGCTTCCATATCCCGGTGAGCGATACGCAGGCGTACAAACAATTCGGAAACAGCGTCGTCATGCCGGTCATGCGCGAAGTAGCGCGCATCATGGTGCCCCGCGTGCTCGAGCTGATACGACAAGAAGAGGAAGGTGTCCACCAGGTGCCGCTGCTCGCAGCCTATGCCTGATAGCGAAGGAGAGTCGTCATGCACGCATCCCGCATCCCCGATTTCGCCAACAAGAGTCGCGAAGGCATGTCGCGCTGGTTCTCGGAAATGTCCCTGCGCGGCCTGCTGTTCCATCCGGAAGACAGGCCCTGCGACATCATCAGCAATGCAAGCGGCGAAATGCTCTTCCAGTCCAACGAGTGCATCAAGCTCGACGCCATCATGGCCGAAATGTTCGGCCGATTCGGCGACGAGGTCTGCGAGACGGCGTATCCCATCTTCATGAAAGCCGCCGGCCTCCCACGCGGCAACTGATGACGGACGTAGTTGATCGTGCCACGCGAAGCCGGATGATGTCCGGCATTCGCGGGCGCGACACGAAGCCGGAGATCATCGTGCGGAAATATCTGCACGCACGGGGTTTGCGCTATCGAATCGCACCGAAGAACCTCCCCGGCAAGCCGGACATCGTGCTACCGAAATACCGCACGGTCGTTTTCGTGCACGGATGCTTCTGGCATCGGCATCACGGCTGCCGGTACGCAGCCACACCAGCCAGCAACAGGGATTTCTGGCAAGCCAAGTTCAAACAGAATCTGGCACGTGACACCCGAGTTCGAACCCAACTCGAGAAGCACGGATGGAAGGTTCTCATCGTGTGGGAATGCGAAGTCAGCTTGGGAAGACTTCAGCTGCTTGTCGACGAAATTCAATCGAAACGCAAGTCCTGAGAACTCTTTTGGGTCCGACGCGATTTGCCCACGCTTCCAATGCTGGTTTAACGTTGAATGCGTACTGTTGCAGACTCAGGGGGATCACATGGCACACTGGGAATTCTTGCCCAATCCAGGCAGGGAAGAGGAAGGCCTCGGCCATGCCGGTATCGAGACGTTCAAGGGCTCACCTTATCCCGGCATCGCTCGCGAGTGCTCACAGAACAGCCTCGACGCTTCAGCACGCCGGCCAGACGGCACATCCGAGCCGGTGCATCTCATATTCCGGTTGCTTTTGGCGCGGAGTTCAGAGATTCCTGGGTTGCAGGATCTCAAAGGCACCTTTGCCGTATGCCTGAAGCAGGCCAAGACGCGTAACCACAAGAAGGACAAAGAGTTCTTCGAGCGCGCGATCAGAATCGCTGACCGTCCCAACATCCCTGTGTTGTTGATGGAAGACTATGGTACGACTGGCCTCGTCGGCCCAGCCGTGGAGGGAACAGCTTTCCACGCGTTGGTCAAATCCTCAGGAATCAGTCAGAAAACGGACACCGACGCCGGTGGCTCATTCGGAATTGGCAAGAATGCCGCATTTACCATTTCCAGCCTCCGGACGGTGTTCTACTCCACTTGTTACTTGGACGGAGGCGAGCCGGCATTCCTTGCTCAAGGCAAGAGCATCCTTGTATCCCACGATGAAGGAAGTGGCCCGAAACGCTCCACCGGATACTGGGGTAACGGCGGCTACATGCCAGTCGATAACACCAGTTCTCTTCCCGCATGGCTTCGCCGCAACAGAATCGGCACCACCGTGGCTAGCATCGGCTTCTCAAATGAGCCCGGTTGGGAATGGTTGATGACCGAATCCTTGATTCGGAATTTCTTCTCCGCCATCCAGGATGGATCCATCCGCTTTACCGTCCAACGTCCTGACGTCGGCCCCATAGAGATAGACAAGGACACGGTCACGGCACTTTTCGATGAATCGGAGGTACGCGCAGCCGCGGAAAGTTCGGGCACAACCGACGACCTGACTTTCAGCGCAGCAATGCTGGAAGCACTCAAAAGCCCGGTATCGGAACGGAGTGAGCAGACTTTCGCCCCCATCGGGACCTTCAAGATGACGCTCCTGCAAAAGGACGGATTCCCCCGCCGCCTCGGCATCCTTCGTAACGGCATGTACATCGCGGACAACCTGAAACACTTCGGTCACCCCATGGCCCGCTTCCCGATGTCCAAGGATTTTGTCGCCCTGCTCGAACCGGCCAATCGCGACACCAGCAGCCAGATTCGGGACATGGAGAGCCCCAGACACGACGAAATTTCGCCAGAGCGTATTGATGAACTCGACAAACGCAAGCGGTACAAGTCTGCCATGAAGGCAGTCGGGACGTGGGTCAGAGAAACCATCAAGGCAAGCACCACCAAGCCGGCTGAAGCAGTGATCCTGCTCGACGAGATGAACCGCTTTTTCTCGAACCCGAGTGCAGGCAAGGTGATACCCGATCCGACCAACATCAACAATGACCCCGAACGTCCAAAGATCGCCCTGAAGCCAACTGCACCCAAACCTCGCACAGGCAGTGGAGACACTGGCGAATCAGGCTCATCCGGTGGCCTTAAACAGAGCAAAACAAAAAGCGGCCAGACTTCCGGCGAGAGGCAGGGCCCCGGCCGAGGCGTGGCCGGTGGCAGAGGCGGCAGAAGCATTCCCTACTTTGGGCTTCGCAGTTCCAAGTCGGGCTCGGGCGCCACCCGATTGGTCGCACTCACTCCTGAAGAATCCGCTACGGTAATTCTCGAGATCGTCGCCACAGGCGTCTCCAGTAACGAGGCCCTTGGCATTCGCTCCATCGGCGGAACGCCGTGTTCCAGGTCTCCTAGGGTCTTTCTCGAACAGGGCGCGCGCGCAAATTTCGAAATCGAATTCGACACCCCGTACTCGGGGCCAATTCGCGTAGTTCTCACGCCAATTGATGGAGAAGCCGATGCGCATTGATCACGGCATCAGTTTTCCACATCCTATCCTTTCTTCGGAAACACAGGATTACAGCAAGGGAAGCTTCGAGCTTTTTCTCGACGTCCAGGAAAGCGCAAATTGCAGCGACGCCACACTGCGCGGCAACTTGATTCTCAACGAGCGATCTATCCAGGAGCTGCTGGAGTCCGGAAAGGCTAAATCGGGTCTGATGGTCACGTGCCGCGACACCTATCTGGATCGCTTCGAGGAATGCCTACCCGGAGACATCTCCATCCCGCTCGTCAACGGCATCGTGCGTGGCACAGTGAATGTCCGCGCTGCCGTGATCGCTGTTCGGGACGATCTCAGGCTGGATTCCGAGCACATCGACAAGGAGTTCCCCGATGACGCAAAGATCGTCAATGCCGGAGATGTCTTGGCCTTAAGCGACGAACTGCGTTTCGAGGCTGGCCTCGAAAAGCTTGCTCCACTGGAATCCATTTTCACGCTCGTGAAACACGAGGACGTCCCGAAGGGAAGCTTCAGAATCAACCCTGACGACGAGGCAATTCAGATCATGGTTCATCCTGACCTGCATGCCTTTCTCGGCCTCTTGCGCGGACGTGCCGACCTGTGTGATCTCATGCTCCCATCTGTGTTCCTTCCCGCCATCATGTCGGTACTCGACATCATGCGGGGTGAGTCCGAATTCCAGGACAAGCGCTGGCACGGCGTGATGATGGCTCGCTGCAATGCGGAAGGAATCGACATCGAGAATCACGACTATGCCGAATCAGCACAGAAGCTTCTCGATGCTCCACTGGGCTCGCTGCAGGGCATCATCGAGAGGTTGGATCGATGAGCAAACTCCTTTATGTCGGGCAGCAGGTTGCTGACGACCTGAAGAACAAGGTCGCGGAGAATCTCGATCGCTATCGAGAGGGGAACTTTCGTGACATGGAGAGCAAGGGGGACTGGCGCATTCCTCTATCCATCGATGCAGACCTTGCCAGTCTTGAGCGACTGGAACTCACCGATGGTGCCGCTGCTGAAATCAGCAACTCCCTGATTGTTGGCCACGCGCTTGACAAACTGACCCCGGCACTGGCACGTGAGAATCGTGTATGGATACGTTTGAGCCACGTCGAGTGCCTAGAATACGCACGCAGGCGCTGGCTGCAGTCCACAATGAATGATGATGCACTGACAAAGGCCGTCGCCAAACACTTCTTTGCCCCAACCTTGACTGGTTGCCGTGATGATCATGCGATTGCCCGCCTGTGGTGGAATCATCACATTGCAAAGCTGATCATGCCGGACAACCCAGCCAGAGCGTTGAAAATCACACTGGCAAGGGCAGACATCCGCCTGAACCTTCTCGAACGCCCAGGCCTTGCCGCTCGTCCGATCCTCGCCAAAGGAATCGTTCTGGCTCTCGAGAAGTACAGTCAATTGTTGAACGGGGAAAGACTGTTTCGCGAGTTCATGAAAAAGATCAATCTTCTTGGGGCAGGTATCGCTTTCGAGGTATGGGATGAGGCGCGGATCACACAATTCATGGACCAGTGTTTGTCGGCCGCGCTGAGCACTGACCGGGCCAATCCTTTGTGACGGAAAAGACTGCTGAACGCTACCAAGCTCTTCGACAAGAACCACCGCAGCCATGGAAAAACAAGCGATGAAGCGCGGCCAGCTGTCCGAGTATTTTGAAGGCACAGCCATCAAGCAACTGTCTGCCGTTGAGGCGGACGAGACACGCTCGAACCAACATGAGTACAACGCCACGAAGCCCATGCTGTCCTTCATGGGGAGGCCGACCGAGCCGACCACTCTGCCCACCCGATTCGTCTACCTCGACAATGAAAGTGATGAGCCCATCGTCGAAGATGCGTTCTTAACTCTCTATGACAGTCGTGCGCGTCAGCCACATCGGCCTGCTGAGTACCGCTTCTATTTCCCGACCACAGCCGTATCGCTCAAGGCCTCTCCGGGTGACTTGCTACTGCTTGCCAAACGGCGCGATGAAGGCCTACTGGTCGTGATTGCCGCTTGCGGCTCTAGCGCCGTCGGCCAAATCGAATGGCTTTTCGGCGTGACAGGGGGCGACCTAAGCAAGTTCGCCGTCCGCACTGATGAGCAATTGAAGAACAACGATGTTGGCTTTGCGGCAACTGCCATTCTCGAAAGCATCGGCGTTGAAGTCACACAGCAGGATGATGGTCATCTCGAAGCCATGCTCAAACGTTTTCAGGGCGGCTTCCCGAGCACTCGTGACTTCTCGACGTATGCCAGGGAAACGCTGAATGGAGTCGACCCGCGCGAAGGCCCTGACGAAGCACTTATGGCATGGATGGAAAGGGAGGAGACGCTGTTTCGCATCCTCGAACGACACCTAATTGGGGAGCGCTTGGCCCAAGGATTCGATGCCGATCACGTCGACGACTTCATACACTTCTCCCTGTCTGTGCAAAACAGGCGCAAGAGTCGTGTCGGCTTGGCCCTCGAGAATCATATTGAAGTCATACTTTCGAGCATGGGGATCCGTCACGCGCGAACTGCCGTCACCGAGAACCGCTCCAAACCCGACTTCCTTTTCCCTGGGAGAAACGAGTATCACAACACCAGCTTTGACCCGTTTCGCTTGACGATGCTGGCGGTCAAAAGCACCTGCAAGGATCGTTGGCGTCAGGTTCTTGCTGAAGCCGACCGCATCCGGAGCAAGCACTTGCTCACGATGGAGACATCCATCAGCGAGAACCAGACCGCTGAGATGCGAAGCAAGCACCTGCAACTCGTGGTGCCCCGGGGCCTCCACGCAACCTACACCTCTGTACAGCAGAGATGGTTGTTTGACCTCGATTGTTTTACGCGATGCGTATTGGATCGGCAGCGCCGCATATAAACCATGCGCAAAGAAAAACCCCGCCGAAGCGGGGTTTTTCGTATTGCCGCCGGATTTCCGGGGCGTTGAGCGGCAGCCCTGCCGCTCGAACGCACCGAGTTGATCCGTCGCCGCGTCGCGGCGGGGGACAACTCAGAAATCCATACCGCCCATGCCGCCCATGCCGCCGCCCATGCCGCCGGCGCCGTGGCTGTGCTCTTCCTTCTTCGGCAGCTCGGCGACGATCGCCTCGGTGGTGATCGCCAGGCCGGCGACCGACGCGGCGTGCTGCAGGGCCGAGCGGGTGACCTTGGTCGGGTCCAGGATGCCCATTGCCACCATGTCACCGAACTCGCCGGTGGCCGCGTTGTAGCCGAAGTTGCCCTTGCCTTCCTTGACCTTGTTGAGGATCACGGACGGCTCTTCGCCGGCATTGGCGACGATCGCGCGCAGCGGCGCTTCCAGCGCGCGGCGGGTGATCGCGATGCCCAGGTCCTGGTCGGCGTTGTCGCCCTTCAGGCCCTCGACCGCCTTGAGCGCGCGGATCAGCGCCACGCCACCGCCGGGGACCACGCCCTCTTCCACCGCAGCGCGGGTGGCGTGCAGGGCGTCTTCGACGCGGGCCTTCTTTTCCTTCATCTCGATCTCGGTGCCGGCACCGACCTTGATCACGGCAACACCGCCGGCCAGCTTGGCCACGCGCTCCTGCAGCTTCTCGCGGTCGTAGTCGGAGGAGGTCTCCTCGATCTGCGCCTTGATCTGGCCGATGCGCGACTGGATCTTCTCCGCGTCGCCGGCACCGTCGATGATCGTGGTGTTTTCCTTGGTGATCACCACGCGCTTGGCGCGGCCGAGGTCGTTGATGGTGGTCTTCTCCAGCGACAGGCCCACTTCCTCGGACACGACCTGGCCGTTGGTCAGCACGGCGATGTCTTCCAGGATCGCCTTGCGACGGTCACCGAAGCCCGGCGCCTTGACGGCGGCGACCTTGACGATGCCGCGGATGGTGTTGACCACCAGCGTGGCCAGCGCCTCGCCCTCGACTTCCTCGGCGACGATCACCAGCGGCTTGCCGGCCTTGGCGACGGCTTCCAGCACGGGCAGCAGCTCGCGCACGTTGGAGATCTTCTTGTCGTGGATGAGGATGTACGGGTCATCCATCTCGACCTGCTGCGAGGTCTGGTTGTTGATGAAGTACGGCGACAGGTAGCCGCGGTCGAACTGCATGCCCTCGACCACGTCCAGCTCGTTGTCCAGGCCGGAACCTTCCTCGACCGTGATCACGCCTTCCTTGCCGACCTTCTTCATCGCGTTGGCGATGATGTCGCCGATGTCGGTGTCGGAGTTGGCCGAAATCGTGCCGACCTGGGCGATTTCCTTGTCGTTGGCGGTGGGGTTGGAGAACTTCTTCAGCTCGCCGACGGCGGCGGTCACCGCCTTGTCGATGCCGCGCTTGAGGTCCATCGGGTTGATGCCGGCGGCCACGGCCTTGAGGCCTTCCTGGATGAACGCCTGCGCCAGCACGGTGGCGGTGGTGGTGCCGTCACCGGCCACGTCGGAGGTCTTGGAAGCGGCTTCCTTGACGATCTGCGCGCCGAGGTTCTCGTACTTGTCGGCCAGCTCGATCTCCTTGGCGACGGACACGCCGTCCTTGGTGATCGTGGGCGCGCCGAAGCTCTTCTCGAGCACCACGTTGCGACCCTTCGGGCCGAGGGTGACCTTGACCGCATTGGCCAGGGTGTTCACGCCCTTGAGCAGGCGGGCGCGGGCGTCTTCGCCGAAACGGACTTCTTTGGCTGCCATGATTTTTTTGCCTCAAAAAAATTGAATAAGAATGGGAAACGTCACGAAAGAGCTGCAAGAAGGAGCCGAAGGCGACTGGCGTGCGCGCTTTTGACTTTCGTCGCGCTCAACCGGCCATCGGCCCCGAGCCCATCACCCCTCGATCACCGCCACGATGTCGTCTTCCTTCAGGAACACGAGCTCTTCGCCGTCGATCTTGATTTCCTGGCCGGCATACTTGCCGAACAGCACCGTGTCGCCTTCCTTCAGCGACATCGGGCGAACCTTGCCGTCGGCCATGATCAGGCCGGTGCCGGCGGCGACGACCTTGCCGCGGGTGGGCTTCTCGGTGGCGCTGTCGGGGATGACGATGCCGCCGGCGGAAACGCGCTCTTCTTCGAGACGCTTGACGATGACGCGGTCATGCAACGGACGCAGTTTGCTCATGGAAGGACTCCGATGTCGTTTGAGGTGGAACAAGGCTTTCAAGACCCCGATCCGGCGATCTTGTTAGCACTCGTGGTAGATGAGTGCCAATTCTAGCGACACAAACTGCCGCTGCAAGACGTTCGGACCGGGAACGTACAGCTAATTGGGTGGATGGGTGCAGGTTTCAAGGGGCGGGCGTCGAGCCCGAGGCAGGGGTGCGCGCGGCGGCTCCGCCGGTTAGGCTGGCCGGCATGCCTGACACCGTCCTGCTCTGCTACTGCACCTGCCCCGACCGAGACAGCGCCGGGCGCATCGCCCGGGCGCTGGTCGACGAGCGGCTGGCCGCCTGCGTCAGCGGGATCGCTGCGGTGCGTTCCACCTACCGCTGGCAGGAAGCGGTGCACACCGACACCGAGGAACTGCTGCTGATCAAGACCACCGCCGCCCGCCTGCCGGCGCTGGAACGTCGCGTGCTGGAACTGCATCCTTACGAGGTGCCGGAGTTGATCGCGGTGCCGGTGGCCGATGGCCATGCCGCCTACCTCGACTGGGTGCGCGAGCACAGCCGGGACTGAAGTCCGGCGCGACCAAATGAAGCACGCCGCGGCGCAGCGAACCGGCTGCGCCATAATGAACCGCTGCCCGCGCGCGGGCCCCATGTTTTCCGGAGTCATGATGCGATCGTTGTCCGCCGGCCCGATGTTTGCCCGCCTGCTGCTGGGCGTGGGCCTGCTGCTGGCCGGCCTGCCCGCGTTGGCGCAGGACACCGACGCTCTGCTGCCGGTGACCGAGGCCTACCAGCTCAGCGCCGACGCCGGCACTCCCGGCGTGCTCAAGCTGCACTGGAAGGTCGCGCCGGACTACTACCTCTATCGCGGCCGCATGAAGTTCAAGGCCGGCGACGGCGTCACCCTGGGCCAGGCGCAACTGCCCGAGGGCAGGAAATACCACGATGAATACCTGGGCGACGTGGAGACCTACCACCACGACATCGACGCCAGCATTCCCTACACCGTCGCCACAGGCACCACGCGGCTGAAGCTCAGCGTGCAGTACCAGGGCTGCCACGAGGTCGACCCGAAGATCTGTTACCCGCCGCATACCGAACAACTGGACCTGGCGCTGCCGACCGCCACCGCACCGACCGCACCCGCGGGCTCGCTGGGCGCGGCACTGGACCAGCTCGGCCGCGGCGGACAGAGCGCCGCCACCGGCGTGACGCGGGCGCCGCTGCCGCCCGAGCAGGCGTTCCGCTTCGAGGCACTGGCGCAGAGCCCGCAGCAACTGCTGCTGCGCTGGACCATGCCGGCGGGCTATTACCTGTATCGCGACCACACCACGCTCAAGCTGAGGAAGGCCGACGGCGTGCAGCTGGGGACGCCCGCGTGGCCGGCCGGCGTGCGGCATCAGGACCCGCAGTTCGGCGAGGTCACGGTGTACTTCGACCAGGTCGAAGTGCCGGTGGCGCTCGAAGGCGTACCCGCCAGGTCCGGACCGCTGACGCTGGAGGCGACCTTCCAGGGTTGTCAGGACGGCGGCCTGTGCTACCCGTTGATGACGCGCACGGTGCAACTCGACCCGGGCAGCGGCACGGTCGCCACCGGCATGCCGACCAGCGCCGCCAGGGAGCTGCCGCCGGCCACCAACGGCGGCCCGCTGCGCACCAGCCTGTTCGCCGCACTGGCGTTGGCGCTGGGCGGCGGGCTGATCCTCAACCTGATGCCGTGCGTGTTGCCGGTATTGTCGATCAAGGCGGTCGGCGTGCTGGAGAGCGGCGAAAACCCCGCCACGCGGCGCAGCCATGCCTTGTTCTATACCGCCGGCGTGCTGTGCAGTTTCGCCGCGCTGGGGTTGGGCATCCTCGCCCTGCGCAGCGCCGGTCACGCACTGGGCTGGGGTACGCAGCTGCAGCAGCCGGTGGTGGTCGGCGTGCTGGCCTGCGTGATGCTGGCGGTGGGCCTGTCGATGTCCGGCGTGGTGCAGTTCGGCGCCTCGCTGGGCAATACCGGCGCCGGGCTGGCGCGGCGCGCCGGTCCGGCCGGCGACTTCTTCACCGGCGTGCTGGCGGTGGTGGTGGCCAGCCCCTGCACCGCGCCCTTCATGGGCGGCGCGCTGGCCTATGCGTTCACCGCGCCGATGCTGTCGGCGCTGCTGGTGTTCCTGATGCTGGGCATCGGCCTGGCGTTGCCGTTCCTGGCCATCGGCTTCGTGCCCGCGGTGGCGCGATGGTTGCCGAAGCCCGGGCGCTGGATGGAAACGCTGAAGCAGGTGCTGGCCTTCCCGATGTACCTCACCGCCGCCTGGCTGGTCTGGGTGCTGGCCAACCAGCGCGGCGCCGACGCGGTGGGCCTGGTGCTGGTGGCGATGGTGCTGCTGGCGATGACCTTGTGGTGGTTCGAGCGCAGCCGTTCGCGCGGCGTGGTCAGCAAGCTGGCGGTGGCCGTGCTGGCGGTCGCCACGCTGGTGCCGATGAGCCTGCTCAGCCAGGTGCCGCCGCCAACCGCAGCCCGCATGGCCGACGGCGTGGTGCCCTATTCCGCGGAGAAGCTGGCCGCGCTGCGCGAAGCGGGCACGCCGGTGTTCGTGGACATGACCGCCGACTGGTGCGTGACCTGCAAGGCCAACGAGCACACGGTGCTCGACACCGCGCGCTTCCGCGACCTGCTGCAGCGCACCGGCGCGGTCTACATGAAGGGCGACTGGACCGACGTGAACCCGGCGATCAGCGCCTTCCTGGCCGAGTACCACTCGCCGGGCGTGCCGCTGTACGTGGTGTTCCCGAAGGATGGCGGTCCCGGCCGGCAGCTGTCGACCGTGCTGACCGCCTCGATGGTCGAACGGGCGTTGACCGACGCGGCGCGCTGATGCTCGACCGCACCTCCGGCCTGATCCTGCTGCTCGCCGCGCTGGCCGCCCTGCTCGGCGGCGGGCTGGCCCAATACCGACACCATCGCGCGACAGCCTCCGTTCCGGTCGCCGCGCCGGCCGTGTCGGCGATGGTCGGCAAGCCGCTGCCGGCGCTGACGCTGGCGGATCTGGACGGGCGCATGCACGCGCTGACGGCGTACCGCGGGCGCCGCCTGCTCATCAATTTCTGGGCCAGCTGGTGCGGCCCGTGTCTGCAGGAAATGCCCGCGCTCGACGAAGCCCAACGCAAGTTCGCCGATAATGGGGTGATCGTGCTGGGAATCGCCATGGATCAGCCCGACCACGTTCGTGCTTTTCTGGCCAGGCAACCGGTGAGTTACCCGATCTTGCTGGGCAATATGGAGGCACCGAGCACATCCCTGCAATTGGGCGATGAGGCCGAAATCCTGCCATTCAGCGTGCTGATCGGCGCCGATGGACACATTATCGCGACTCACGCCGGCATTCTTTCGCCGCAGCTGCTGACCCAGTGGTTGGCGCCGCAGCAAGGTGCTCCCTGAGTTCGGCCAAACATACGCCAGCGCAGGGCAATCCCTGCGGGTTCTCCGTTGAACATCGCCGATCTGCCGCGAACTGGACAACATCGCCCGACGCGCGCACACTGCGCCGGGTTCCGGGGCCTCCGGACGCAAGCTGGGTGGTTTCGTGGCGAAGATCCTGGTCCTGCACGGACCCAACCTCAACCTGCTGGGTGCACGCGAGCCGCAGATCTACGGCCGCGAAACGCTGGCCGGGATCAACCAGAGCCTGGCCGATCGGGCGCAGGCGGCCGGCCACGAATTGCAGTGGTTCCAGTCCAATGCCGAGCATGAGCTGATTGCGCGCGTGCACCAGGCGCGCGACGACCGCACCGCCCTGATCCTGTGCAATGCCGGCGCCTTCACCCATACCAGCATCGCGCTGCGCGACGCGTTTGCGGCGGTGGCCATCCCGTTCATCGAAGTGCACCTGTCCAACGTGTTCGCGCGCGAGCCGTTCCGCCACCACTCGTATCTGTCGGATCTGGCGCTCGGCGTGATCTGCGGCTTCGGCAGCGCCAGCTACGCACTGGCGCTGGACGCGGCGATCCAGCGGCTGCAGGCGCAGCCTGCCGCCGACGCCTGACCGGCGGCACCCTCTTTCCCCTTCCAGCCGCCTCCACGGCGGCATGACTGACCAAAGGCTGATCCGATGGATTTGCGCAAAATCAAGAAGCTGATCGACTTGCTCGAGGAATCCAACCTCGCCGAACTGGAGATCAAGGAGGGCGAGGAAGTCGTGCGTCTGTCGCGCGTGCCCAAGGGCACCGCACCGGTCGCGGCCGCCGCGCCGGTGGTCGCCGCCGCGCCTGCCGTGGCCGCCGCCCCGGTGGCTGCTGCGCCCGCCGCCGCTTCCGAAGCGCCGCCCGCCGACGCCCTGCCGGCCGGCCACGTGGTCAAGGCGCCGATGGTCGGCACCTTCTACGCCTCCGCCTCGCCCGGCGCCCCCGCCTTCGTCAAGGTCGGCCAGCAGGTCAAGGCCGGCGACACCCTGGGCGTGATCGAGGCGATGAAGATGTTCAACCAGATCGAAGCCGAAGTCGCCGGCACCGTACAGGCCATCCTGATCGAGAACGGCCAGCCCGTGGAATTCGACGAACCGATGTTCGTGATTGCGTGATTCGGCGGGGGATACGGAACGGGGAACGGTGGATGGGGAAGAGCCGGCCGCTACGGCATTGCGCTCATCGTCATCCACCGCTCCCCGCTCCCGTCCCCTGCTCCTTCGGAGCTTCCCATGCTAGAAAAAGTCGTCATAGCCAATCGCGGTGAGATCGCGCTGCGCGTGCTGCGCGCGTGCCACAGCCTTGGCATCAAGACGGTCGCGGTGCACTCCACCGTGGACCGCAACCTGAAACACGTCGGCCTGGCCGACGAGGCGATCTGCATCGGCCCGGGGCCGTCGGCGGACAGCTACCTCAACATCCCGCGCATCATCGCCGCAGCGGAGATCACCGACGCCCAGGCCATCCATCCGGGCTACGGCTTCCTTTCCGAGCGCGCCGACTTCGCCGAGCAGGTGGAGCAGTCCGGCTTCATCTTCATCGGACCGACCGCCGACGTGATCCGCCTGATGGGCGACAAGGTCGAGGCGATCCGCGCGATGAAGGCGGCCGGCGTGCCCTGCGTGCCCGGCTCCGGTGGTCCGCTGACCGAGGATGTCGACGCCAGCATCAAGATCGCGCGCGAGATCGGCTACCCGGTGATCATCAAGGCCGCCGGCGGCGGCGGCGGCCGCGGCATGCGCGTGGTGCGCACCGAGGCGCACCTGGGCAACTCCATCGTGATGACCAAGCAGGAGGCCAAGGCGGCCTTCGGCAACGATCAGGTCTACATGGAGAAGTTCCTGGAGAACCCGCGCCACGTGGAGATCCAGGTGCTGGCCGATGGCCAGGGCCACGCCATCTATCTCGGCGAACGCGACTGCTCGATGCAGCGCCGCCACCAGAAGGTGGTCGAGGAAGCGCCGGCGCCGGGCATCACGCCCGAGCTGCGCGCGCAGATCGGCAAGGTCTGCGTCGACGCCTGCCTGCGCATCGGCTACCGCGGCGCCGGCACGTTCGAGTTCCTGTTCGAGAACGGCCGCTTCTACTTCATCGAGATGAACACCCGCATCCAGGTCGAGCACCCGGTGACCGAATTCATCACCGGCGTGGACCTGGTGCGCGAGCAGTTGCTGATCGCCGGCGGCCAGCCGTTGTCGATCCGGCAGGAAGACGTGCACATCACCGGCCATGCCATCGAGTGCCGCATCAACGCCGAGGACCCGGACACCTTCATGCCCAGCCCCGGCACGGTGAAGCGCTTCGAGGCGCCGGGCGGCCCCGGCGTGCGCGTGGACACCCACCTCTACGACGGCTACAGAATCCCGCCGAACTACGATTCGATGATCGGCAAGCTGATCGTCCACGGCCCGGATCGCAAGACCGCCATCGCGCGCATGCAGCTGGCGCTGGCCGAAACGGTCATCGAAGGCGTCAAGTGCAACATCCCGCTGCAGCAGCGGATCATGGCCGACGTCGGCTTCCAGCACGGCAGCCAGAATATCCATTACCTGGAAAAACGCATGGCCGAACAGAAGGAAAAGGCTGCCGCCGGTGCGGCAGAGAAGTGAGTGAAGAGCAGTTGAGGAGTGAGAGAAGGCCGGCGCGCCCGTGCTTCTCTCCACCTTTGACACACTCGCCAAGCCTCGCCCTTCTCTCGTTCCTCACTCCTCTTCACTCACTCCTCGCCTCATGCCCTTCCTCGAACTCTCCCTGATCATCCGCACCGAACAGCAGCCGCGCGTGGAAGAGGCGCTGGAGGATCTGGGCGCGTTGTCGATCACCCTGCGCGATGCCGACGCCGAGACGCCGGACGAGCAGGCGATCTTCGAGCCGGGCGTGGGCGAGTTGCCGCTGTGGCCGACGATCACGCTGGATGCGCTGTTCGACGAGCACGCCGACCGGCGCGGCATTGCCGCGGCACTGGGCGACCTGTTGCCATGGCTGGAACCGGATCAGCTGAGCTTCCGCGACGTCGCCGACCAGGACTGGGAGCGCGCGTGGATGGACCAGTTCAAGCCGATGGCGTTCGGCCACCGGTTGTGGATCTATCCGTGGAACATCGAGCCGCCCGTCGATGACGGCAACATCGGCCGCTCCGATGCCTCCATGCGCGTCGTCGTGCGGCTCGACCCGGGCCTCGCCTTCGGCAGCGGCACCCACCCGACCACCGCGCTGTGCCTGGAATGGCTGGACGGGCTCGACCTGCACGGCAGGACGATCACCGATTACGGCTGCGGCTCCGGCATCCTGGCCATCGCTGCGCTGAAGCTCGGCGCCGCTGCCGCAATCGGCATCGACAACGATCCGCAGGCACTCACGGCCTCGGCCGACAACGCCGCGCGCAACGGCGTGGCCGATCGCCTGACGCTGTTCCTGCCGGAAGATCGCCCCGACGGCGCCACCGACGTGTTCGTCGCCAATATCCTCGCCGGGCCGCTCGATTTGCTGGCGCCGACCTTCGCGGCCGCGGCAAAACCCGGCGCGCCCTTCGCGATCTCCGGCATCCTCGCCGGCCAGCAGGACGAGTTGCTGACGCGCTACGCGGAATGGTTCGAGGACTTGCGCGCAGACCTTCGCGACGACTGGGTGCGCATCAGCGGGCGTCGTCGCCGCTGACGCCGCCGCTGCATCCGCATGCTCCGGACAGCCTGTTAAGCTTGGGCGATACCGGTTGAAGCGGCGACGCATGTATACCCAATGCCCCGAATGCCTGTCCGTGTTTTCGCTGGATGCACAGACACTGGCGAAGGCTCACGGTCACGTGGTGTGCGGGCATTGCAACGCCAGCTTCGGCAGCCTGGCCACGCTCACCGAGCAATTGCCGCCCGAGCCGTTCGTCGAACTGGCCGTCAACGAGCCCGCGCTGGAACCGCCGCTGCTGGACCTGGTGGTCTATCGGCCGCAACCCGAGCCGGTGGTGGTGGCGACCGAACAGCCGGCCAGCGCGCCGCCCGAGGATTTTTCGCAACTGGTGTTCACGCCGCGCTTCGCCCGCCAGTCGCGCGGCCGCGCGGGCAAGCGCACGCGCGGGAAAGCCCATCGCCTGCGCGCCGCCTCGGGCGAGCGCAACTGGCCGTGGATACTTGCCTGCGGCGTGCTGACACTGCTGTTGCTCGCGCAACTGGGGTGGGCCAAGCGCGACGCCCTGATCCGCGATCCCACCGTAGGCGGCTGGTTGCGCAGCAGTTGTGCCGTGCTGCACTGCCGGCTGCCGCTGGTGGCCGCGCCGGCACGCCTGCGCCTGCTCGCCAGCAACGTGCAGGCGCACCCCAGCGTGCCGAACGCGCTGATGATCAGCGCCAGCGTGCGCAACGACGCCAGCTTCGCGCAGCCCTATCCGGTGGTGACGGTGACGCTGTCCGACGCGCAAGGCCAGCGACTGGCCATGCGCCGGCTGCAGCCGACGGAGTACCTCGACGACCCTGCGACCTTGCGTCGCGGCCTGGCGCCCGGTGCCGTGGCGGTGTTGCTGCTGGAGGTCAAGGACCCCGGCGACCAGGCCGTCGCGTTCGAGTTCGGCTTCGAGTGAAGCGTGCAGCGCCCCATGGGCAACGACGCCTCGGCTGAACGGATCAGGGTCTCCCGCGCTTGTCGAGGGACTTAAAATCGACCGCGCACAAGGGTAGACTCAAGCGCTCGCACCGAGTGCCCGCCGGCACTCGATCCATGCTGCGAATGCACCAACCGACACCAGAGAACGCAGCGGCCCTCGCAGCCGCCGCACCGCATGCGAGGGAAAGTATCCGTGAATGCCGCCAGACTGCCTGCCGCCGAGGCTGCCGTATCGACCTCGTCGCAAGCTGCGCTTGCGCACGGCTCCGGCAGCGCACTGAGTGAGTGCGTCAGCCGCACGGTGCGACGCTATCTGGCCGACATCGGCGACACCGAATGTGCCGAGGGCCTGCACGCGCTGGTGCTGCACGAAGTCGAAGTGCCGCTGCTGCGCGAGGTGCTGGCCTTCCACGGCGGCAACCAGAGCCGCGCCGCCGTGGCGCTGGGCATCAATCGCGCCACGCTGCGCAAGAAGCTGGCGGCGCACGGGTTGCTTTGAGGCCGCTGACGCGGGATGGGGGATTGGCAACAACCCAGATCACCGCCCGGCCCGCCACTGCAACCACGAATTTTCCATCCCTGATCCCGGAGCCATCATGTCCGTCCCTGCCGTCGTTCCCGTTCGCCGCGCGCTGCTCAGCGTTTCCGACAAGACGGGGTTGGTCGAGTTGGCGCGGCGGCTGGCGGCGAAGGGGGTGGAACTGCTTTCCACCGGCGGCTCGGCGCGCACGCTGCGCGAGGCGGGCATCGCGGTTACCGAGGTCAGCGACGTCACCGGCTTCCCCGAGATCATGGACGGCCGCGTGAAGACGCTGCACCCGAAGGTGCACGGCGCACTGCTCGGCCGGCGCGGCACCGACGATGCGGTGATGGCCGAACTCGGCATCGCGCCGATCGACCTGCTGGTGCTGAACCTCTACCCGTTCGAGGCCACGGTGGCAAAGCCCGACTGCACGCTGGAGCAGGCGATCGAGAACATCGACATCGGCGGTCCGGCGATGCTGCGCTCGGCGGCGAAGAACTGGAACGACGTGGCCGTGCTGACCTCGCCCGCGCAGTACGACGCGGCGCTGGAGGAGATCGAGGCGCAAGGCGGCCTGACTCGCGCGACGCGCTTCAAGCTGGCGGTGGCCGCGTTCAACGACGTGTCCAGCTATGACGGCGCGATCAGCGATTACCTGTCCGCGCTGCAACTCAACGACGCCCAGGACGCCATCGCCGGCCACGACATGTTCCCCGGCCAGGTCAACGGCCGCTTCGTCAAACTGATGGACCTGCGCTACGGCGAGAACCCGCACCAGAGCGCCGCGTTCTACCGCGACCTGTATCCGGCGCCGGGCACGCTGGCCACCTTCCGCCAGCTGCAGGGCAAGGAGTTGTCGTTCAACAACATCGCCGACGCCGACGCCGCGTGGGAATGCGTGCGCAGCTTCGTCAAGCCGGCCTGCGTGATCGTCAAGCACGCCAACCCCTGCGGCGTGGCGGTGAGCCTGGACGGCATCGGCAAGGCGTATGATCTGGCCTTCCAGACCGATCCCACCTCGGCCTTCGGCGGCATCATCGCGTTCAACCGCGAAGTCGACGGCGCTACCGCGAAGGCGATCGTCGAGCGCCAGTTCGTCGAGGTGGTGCTGGCGCCGGCCTACGCGGATGACGCGCTGAAGGCATTCCACAAGAAAGGCAACGTGCGCGTGCTGGTGATCCCGCTGCCGACGCACGGCGAACTGCGTGATGCCCACCCCGGCATGCACTCCAAGCGCGTCGGTTCGGGCCTGCTGCTGCAGAGCGCCGACACCGGCATGATCACCGCGGCGGACCTGAAAGTGGTCACCTGCAAGGCGCCCACCGAAGCGCAGATCCACGACCTCATCTTCGCCTGGAAGGTGGCCAAGTTCGTCAAGTCCAACGCCATCGTCTATGCGAAGAATCGCCAGACCATCGGCGTCGGTGCCGGCCAGATGAGCCGCGTCTACAGTGCGAAGATCGCCGGCATCAAGGCCGCCGACGAGAAGCTCGAAGTGCGCGGCTCGGTGATGGCCAGCGACGCGTTCTTTCCGTTCCGCGACGGCATCGACGCGGCGGCCGAGGCGGGCATCGCCGCGGTGATCCAGCCCGGCGGCTCGATGCGCGATGGCGAAGTGATCGCCGCCGCCGACGAACACGACATCGCGATGGTGTTCACCGGCATGCGCCATTTCCGCCACTGAGCGCACGTCCCGCAGGAGCCCGCTCGCGGGCGATGCTTTTCCCGGGGATTCGCAAAGGCAGGAGCATAGCCCGCGAGCGGGCTCCTGCACGTCGCGTAGTAATGTCACGCCGCAGCATCGGATATCCCGCTGCGGAGGCTGCCATGCGCTACGAACTGTATTACTGGAGCGGCATCCAGGGCCGCGGTGAATTCGTGCGGTTGGCGCTGGAGGATGCCGGCGCCGATTACGTCGACGTGGCGCGCGAGGAAGGCGACGATGCCATCGTGCGCTACCTCGACGGCGCGCACGAAGGCGCGTTGCCGTTCGCGCCGCCGTTTCTCAAGGCCGGTCGGCTGGTGATCGCGCAGACCGCGAACATCCTGCAATACCTGGGCCCGCCACTGTCGCTGCTGCCGCAAGGCACCAGCGTGCGGCGCTACGCCCACCAGCTGCAATTGACCATCGCCGACCTCGTGGCAGAAGTGCACGACGCGCACCACCCCATCGCCAGCGGCCTTTACTACGAAGACCAGCGCGAGGAAGCCCGCCGCAGGGCCGGCGACCTGCGCACGCAGCGGCTGCCGAAGTTTCTCCACTACTTCGAGCAGGTGCTGGAGCGCGGCGGTGGCCGCCACGCCCTGCGCCGGCACTCCTGCGTCGACCTGTCGCTGTTCCAGCTGATGAGCGGCCTGAACTATGCGTTTCCCCGCACGATGCAACGCCTGCACGCCGGCCTGCCGTTGCTGCACGCGCTGCACGCCAACGTGACCCAGCGCCCGCGTATCGCGGCCTACCTGGCGTCCACGCGGCGCGTACCGTTCAATGAAAGCGGCATCTTCCGCCACTACCCGGAGCTGGACGACCCGGCCTGAGCGGCCGCGCCGTCATCGAGGTTCAGCGACTGCTGCTGGAAGCCGGCGCGCCGGTGTCGTCGGACGACTCGGCCGGCGGGCGGCTCTTGCCCCATTCCAGCACCTTGTACAGCGCGGGCGTGGCGCGTCGCTGGCCGTGTTCGTCCACCAGCCGGCCCTGCGGGTCGACCATGTAGGTCTGCTGCAGGCCGTGCCTGGGCGTGACCACCACCATGTAGACGCGACCGTTGCGGCTGTATTCCTGCACCGTGTTTTCGCCCTGCTGACGGATCTGCACTTCGGGCTCGTCGGCGGGACGGCCCATGCGGCTGTCGCCGCTCTTCATCGCCGGCAGGGTGAGCGGACGCAGATCGGGTTTCGGCGCGCTCGCGGGCGGTGCCGCGGACGTGGCCGGCGGCGGGTTTGCCTGCACGCCGGGATCGTTCATGCCGGGCGGCGGCAAGGCCGGACCGGGGGCGGCCGTCTGGGCGTGCACTGCCGCGGCGAACAGCGCGGTCGACAGCAAGGTGGCGACAACAACCGGCACGGCAGGGATTTTCATGGTGGCAACCTCGATGGGGAGGGCAGCATAGCAGCGCACCCGCGGCGCTTCCGTGAAACGCGACATTTCGCCGTGCATGCGAGAATCGCGCCCATGCCCAAGCTCATCCTCATCGACGGTTCGTCCTATCTCTACCGCGCGTTCCACGCGCTGCCGCCGCTCTCCAACGCGCGCGGCGAGCCCACCGGTGCGCTGTTCGGCGTGGTCAACATGCTGCGCGCCACGCTGAAGGCAAAGCCCGATTACCTGGCCTTCGTCAGCGACGCGCCCGGGCCGACCTTCCGCGATGCGTTGTACGACCAGTACAAGGCGAACCGGCCGCCGATGCCGGACGACCTGCGCGCGCAGGTTGCGCCGATGCTGGCCATCGTCGCTGCGCTGGGCTTTCCGATCCTGCGCGTGGACGGCGTCGAGGCCGACGACGTGATCGGCACGCTGGCGGTGCAGGCGCGCGCGCTCGGCATCGAGGTGGAAGTGTCCACCAGCGACAAGGACATGGCGCAGCTGGTCGGACCGCAGGTCACCCTGGTCAACACCATGACCGGCACGGTGATGGACGATGCCGGCGTGATGGCCAAGTTCGGCGTGCGGCCGGACCAGATCATCGACTTTCTCACGCTCACCGGCGACGCCATCGACAACATTCCCGGCGTGCCCAAGTGCGGGCCCAAGACCGCCGCCAAATGGCTGGCCGAGTTCGATTCGCTGGATGGCGTGATGGCCAATGCCGACAAGGTCGGCGGCAAGATCGGCGAGAGCCTGCGCGCCACGCTGCCGCAACTGCCGCTGTCGCGCGAACTGGTGACGATCAAGACCGACGTGGCACTGGAGTTCGGCCCCACCGACCTGGCGCAGCGCGAGCCCGATGTCGAACAGTTGCGCGAGCTGTACACGCGCTACGAGTTCAAGGCGGCGTTGAAGGAGCTGGATGGAACGGCGGAACCTGCAGGAGCGCACCCCGTGCGCGAAGCTCTTCCGGCGCGGGACGAAGGGCATCGCGCACAGGGTGCGCTCCTGCAAGGGCCGGGCGAATACGAACTGGTCATCACCCGGCCGGCCTTCGATGCGTGGCTGGAAAAGCTTCGCAGCGCCGAACTGATCGCCTTCGATACGGAAACCACCAGCATCGACGCGATGCGTGCGGACATCGTCGGCATCAGTTTCGCGGTGGAGCCGGGCAAGGCCTGCTACATCCCGCTCGGCCACGACTATCCGGGCGCGCCGCCGCAGCTCGATCGTGGCGAGGTGCTGCGCGCGCTCAAGCCGATCTTCGAGGATGCCGCGCGGCCCAAGCTCGGCCAGCACGCGAAGTACGACATCAACATCCTGTCGCATTACGGCATCACGGTGCAGGGCGTGAAGCATGATTCGATGCTGGAATCCTACGTGTGGAACGCCACCGCCACACGCCACGACATGGATTCGCTGGCGAAGAAATACCTCGGCTACGAGACCGTGAAATACGAGCAGGTCGCCGGCAAGGGGGCCAAGCAGATTTCCTTCTCGCAGGTGGACCTGGACACTGCCTGCCGCTACGCCGCCGAGGATGCCGACATCACCCTGCGCCTGCACCATGCGCTATGGCCCAGGCTGCAGGGCGTGCCCTCGCTGCAACGCGTGTACGAGGAGATCGAGATTCCGCTGGTGCCGGTGCTGGCCGGGATGGAGCGCCGCGGCGTCCTGATCGACGGCGACGCGCTGCGCGCGCAGAGCCAGCAGCTGGGCAAGCGCATGCTGGAGCTGCAGCAGCAATCGCACGCGCTGGCCGGGCGTGAGTTCAATCTCGATTCACCCAGGCAGCTGCAGGCGGTGCTGTTCGACGAACTGGGCCTGGAAGCGAAACTCAAGACGCCGACCGGCCAGCCCTCGACCAACGAGGAAGCGCTGGAGGCGATTGCCGAGACGCACGAACTGCCGCGGTTGATCCTGGACTACCGCGGCCTGGCCAAGCTGCGCAGCACCTACACCGACAAGCTGTCCGGCATCGTCAACCCGCGCACCGGCCGCGTGCACACCAGCTACCACCAGGGCTCGGTGGCGACCGGGCGGATCTCCTCCTCCGACCCCAACCTGCAGAACATCCCGGTGCGCACCGAGGAAGGCCGGCGCATCCGCCAGGCGTTCATCGCGCCGCCGGGGTGGAAGGTGATGGCGGCGGACTACTCGCAGATCGAACTGCGCATCATGGCCCACCTGTCCGGCGACGAAGGCCTGCTGCGCGCGTTCCACTCCGGTGGCGACGTGCATCGCGCCACCGCGGCCGAAGTGTTCGGCGTGGCGCCGGAAGACATCACCACCAACCAGCGCCGCGCGGCCAAGGCGATCAATTTCGGCCTGATGTACGGCATGAGCGCGTTCGGCCTGGCCCGCCAGCTCGGCGTGGACCGCGGCGAGGCCAGCGACTACATGGGCCGCTATTTCTCGCGCTACCCCGGCGTGCGCGCTTTCATGGAAGCCACCCGCGAGCGGGCCCACCGCGACGGCTACGTGGAGACCCTGTTCGGCCGCCGGCTGTACCTGGAAAACCTCACCGCACGCAACGCCGGCCTGCGCCAGGGCGCCGAACGCGCCGCGGTGAACGCGCCGATGCAGGGCACCGCGGCGGACATCATCAAGCGCGCGATGATCACCGTGGCGGCGTGGCTGGCCGAACGCGACGACGCCCACATGCTGATGCAGGTGCACGACGAACTGGTGTTCGAGGTGCGCGCCGACGCCGTCGAGGAGGTCCGCCGCGCGGTGTCGGAGCGGATGTCCGGTGCGGCGGAACTGTCCGTGCCGCTGCTGGTCGATGTCGGCGTGGGCGCCAACTGGGACGAGGCACACTGACGCCGGCCGGAGGTTAATTTTCCATGAGAATGAATCGCAGTTGAATTTCTGCGCGAGCCTTGCAACTTTCCCGGCGCGGCCGCATCTAATCCTTCGGATGCACGCAACGGCATCCGCGGCCAGCCCACCTCCCTGGGCGGCCACAGTCGCGAACCTCTCCCCTGGGTTTTCGCGTCTGCCCCGGCCCCGAAGGTTCCCCCTAACCTTCGGGGCCTTTTTTTGCCTCACCGGCGTGTACATTCCGTGCACGAACGATTGCGGCATACTCGATCCACCATCATCACGGGGAATACCATGCGTGCAGGCTTGATCGTCATTGGCATCATTCTCGTCGCCGCGGGCATCTGGGTGGTCGCCGGACATGCCTTCTACCAGGACACCGACACGCTGGTGCAGGTCGGCTCGGCCAAGCTCACCGCCACGCACGACAAGGGCGTGCCGCAGTGGATCGGCATCGTCGGGATCGTCGTCGGCGGCCTGCTCGCCCTCGGCGGCTTCATGCAGAAGCGCTGAAGCGCATCGACCCGCCAACGAAAACCGCCGCGCTTCGCGGCGGTTTTCGTTGGCGGCCACTACAATGGGCGAGATGGATGTCTCGTACCTGATCGATCCGCTGAACGAAGCCCAGCGCGAAGCCGTCTGCGCCCCACCCGGGCACTACCTCGTGCTGGCCGGAGCCGGCTCCGGCAAGACCCGCGTGCTGACCCACCGCATCGGCTGGCTGATGCAGGCCGAAGGCGTGCCGCCGTGGGCAATCCTCGCCGTCACCTTCACCAACAAGGCCGCCGGCGAAATGCGCGCGCGGCTGGCCTCGCTGATCCCCGGTGGCACCCAGGGGCTGACCGTTGGCACCTTCCACGGCATCGCCCACCGCCTGTTGCGCCGGCACTGGCGCGAGGCGGGCCTCCCCGAGACGTTCCAGATCCTGGATTCCGACGACCAGCAGCGGCTGGTCAAGCGCGTGGTGGCCGGGCTGGGGCTGGACGAGGCGAAGTTCCCGCCGCGCCAGGCCTGCTGGCAGATCAACCAGTGGAAGGACGAGGGCAAGCGGCCGGACAGCATCGAGCATCGCGACCACCCGGTAACGCGCGCTTTCGTCAACATCTACACGGCCTATGAGGAAGCCTGTCGTCGCGCCGGCCTGGTGGACTTCGCCGAACTGCTGCTGCGCGCGCACGAACTGTGGCTGAAAAACCCCGCCGTGCTGGAGCACTACCAGCAACGCTGGCGCCATCTGCTGATCGACGAGTTCCAGGACACCAACACGCTGCAGTATGCGTGGGTGCGCGTCCTGTCGGGTGCGAACCAAGGAATCGGGAATAGGGAATCGGGAATAGGGAGAGCTGACGGCGCCGCGGCGACCGGGGATGCTCCTATTCCCTATTCCCCATTCCCTATTCCCGCGAAAACCGGTCAGGTTTTCGCAGTAGGCGACGACGACCAGTCCATCTACGGCTGGCGCGGTGCCAAGGTCGAGAACATGCAGCAGTTCCTGCGCGATTTTCCCGGTGCGCGCACGATCAAGCTGGAACAGAACTACCGCTCCACCTCGACCATCCTGCAGGCGGCCAACCACATCATCCAGCGCAACGGCAGCCGCCTCGGCAAGCAGCTGTGGACGGCCGGCGAGGACGGCGAGCGCATCGCGCTGTATGCCGCCTACAACGAGCAGGACGAGGCGCGCTTCGTGGTCGAGCGCATCCGCGAGTACATCGACGAGCACGGCAGTGCGCAGGATTGCGCGATCCTCTATCGCTCCAACGCACAGTCGCGCAACTTCGAGGAGCAGCTCGTCCAGCGCCGCATCGGCTATCGCGTCTACGGCGGCCAGCGCTTCTTCGACCGCGCCGAAGTGAAGGACGCGCTGGCCTACCTGCGCCTCAGCGCCAACCGCCACGACGATGCCGCGTTCGAGCGCGCGGTGAACACCCCGCCGCGCGGCATCGGCGAGCGCACGCTCGACGTGCTGCGCCGGCGCGCGCGGCGCGACAACGTCTCGATGTGGGAAGCGGCGCTGATCGAACTGGGCAGCGGCAACGAGCTGGCCGGCCGCGCGAAGAATGCGGTGAAGGCATTCCTGGCCTTGATCGACCAGATGGCGCACGACTCTCAGGGTACGAGATCACCGGAAGGCGCCGCTCCGCCCGTACCCTCACCCCCGGCCCCTCTCCCGGAGGGAGAGGGGAACCATTCCCTGTCCCTGGCCGAACAGATCGACCATGCCATCACCCACACCGGCCTGCGCGACTATTACGAGAAGGACAGCCGCGGCAACGCCGAGGCGCGGGTGGAGAACCTGGACGAGCTGATCAATGTGGCCAGCCGCTTCGAGCGCTCGGCGGAGGATATCGACGCGGGCCTGAGCGAGCTCAACGCGTTCCTCTCCAACGCCGCGCTGGAGGCCGGCGAAAGCCAGGGTGCCGAAGGCGAGGACTGCGTGCAGCTGATGACCCTGCATTCGGCCAAGGGGCTGGAGTTTCCGGTGGTGTTCCTGGTCGGCATGGAAGAAGGCCTGTTCCCCAGCCAGCGCTCGGTGAACGACGAGGGCCGGCTGGAGGAAGAGCGCCGGCTCGCCTACGTCGGCATCACCCGTGCGCGCCAGCGGCTGATCGTCAGCCACGCCGAGTCGCGTCGCATGCACGGTGCCGAGATGCTGACCCGCCCGTCGCGCTTCCTCGCCGAAATGCCGCCCGAACTGATCGACGAAGTGCGCCCGCGCGTGCACGTGACCCGGCCGCTGTACACCGGTCGCGCGCGCGAGACGTCGCCCTCCCTGGACGAGTCGCTGCCGGTGAAACTCGGCCAGCGCGTGAGCCATCCCAGCTTCGGCGAAGGCGTGGTGCTCAGCGCCGAGGGCAGCGGCGCGCACACCCGCCTGCAGGTCAACTTCGAAGGGGTGGGCAGCAAGTGGCTGGTGGCGGCCTACGCCAATCTCACCGCGCTGTAACCGCGTACGGGGCAGGAGCCGCAAGGCAAGCCGCGCGATGCAATTGCCGCGGCGGCATGCCACTATCTGCAGCGGGGCCGCGTCCGCGAGCATTCACGGGGGATACTCGGATGGCCGCCCGCAGCCAGGGAAATCCATGTCCAGTTCGCAAGGCGTGAGCCGCCGGATCGGCGGCAAGGGAAGGAACTTCGCGCGGTGGGCGCTGTGCATCGGCATCGGTTGGGGCGGCTTCACCGGCAGCCACGCCGCGACGCTCGATCCGGCCATGCTGCCCCGCATCGAAGCGGCCACGTTCGAGGTCGTGCAGGCCAAGCCCGTCGACGATCCGCTGAGTTACGAGAAGCCGTTGCCGCTGGACCTGCTGCCGTTCCAGGAACGCACCGACAAGTACCACTCGATCGGCACGGCGTTCGCGATCGGCCCCAACCGCTATGTCACCGCCGGCCACGTGCTGCTGGCCGGCGCGGGCAGCCTGTGGGGCGCACCTGAATTGCGCGATTCGCAAGGCCATGTCTACGCCATCGACAAGATCGAGCAGTACTCGCTGCGCAAGGACTTCGTGGTGTTCTCGCTGGCCTCGCCGCCGTCGGTCAAGCCGCTGCCGGTGGACACCCGACCGGCACTGAACCAGGTCGTGTATGCGGTGGGCAACGCGCTGGGCACCGGCATCGTGATCCGCGACGGCCTGTACACCTCCAACACGCCGGAACAGCAGGACGGCAGCTGGAACTGGATGCGCTTTTCCGCCGCCGCCTCACCGGGCAACAGCGGCGGCCCGCTGCTGGACAGGAACGGCAAGCTCATCGGCGTGGTGCTGGCGAAATCGGCGAACGAGAACCTCAACTACGCGCTGCCGATCAGCGAGGTGCTGAACGCCCCGGCGCACCAGGCGATCATCGACTCGCGCCTGGTCTATCAGCTGGACATCTTCCAGGCCGTCGAGAACGGCACGTTCAAGGCGCAGTTCGCGCTGCCGCTGGGCCTGGACGCGTTCTACCGCGCCTTCCTCGATCGCGCGAACGCCAACGCCGACACAATGCTGAAAACCCTGCTCGCCAGGGAATCCGCCAATCTGTTTCCCGATGGCCCGGGCTCGCTGCGCCTGCTGCACCAGCGCACCAAGCTCAACGCGTTCCCGTCGTTGATCATGCGCGGTGCGGAAGGCGAATGGAGCCGCGTGGGCGAGGCTTCCAGTCATTACACGCTGAGCGGCAACGGCTACGTGGACGCCGGCGCGATCGGTCGCAACGGCCTGTTTCATCTGCGCCGCCCCGACGGTTTCGACGCGGAAACCTATTACCGCGATGCACGTGCGCGCATGGACCTGCTGGCGCAGACCGGCATGTTCCGGCGCGCGGTGGCCGGCGAGAACATCAAGATCACCTCCTTCGGCAAGCCCGTGCAGGAATCGGTGCACGAGGATCGCTGGGGCCGGCCGTGGCATGTGTCGGTATGGGCGTTGCCATATGCCAACGCGCTGGGCGTGGTGTATTCGCTGCCGGTGCCTGACGGCAGCGTGATGCTGACCCGGATGACGTCGCCGGCAAGCCTGCACGACACCCGGCTGGACATGGACCAGCTCAGCGGCTTCATCCACGCGACCTACGAGGGCACGCTTGCGCAGTGGACCGGCTACCTGAAGAACGCGAAGCTGAAACCGGCCGTCTTCAAGGACATCCGCATCGACTTCGACTACGGCCACCGCTTCAGTTATGCGTCGCCGCGGGTGGCTTTCTCCTACGGCCCCGAGGTGCAGGAGATCACCCCCGACAACATGCTGTGGCTTGGCTTCCGCTTCTTTCTTTCCGACGGCAAGCCGGTATGGGACGTGGGCATCGTCAATGTGTGGAAGGACTCCACCTCCGACAACCAGGAAAACGTCGACATCCAGCGCTACATGGCACCGCCACCGAACCTGGACAAGGACATGAGCAGCCGCTGGCAGCAACTGGTGCAGCGCCAGTTTCCGTTCAACGCGGTGGCGCGCCCCGAGAACGGCCTGATGAAGATCGACGCCGTCGCCACGCCAGCGCCGGGCGACGGCAAACCGTCGGTGCTGTACACCGCTTTCTACGGCGTCGCCGGCACTTCTTCGCAGGCCCGCATGAAACACCAGCTCGACCTGCTGATGAAGAACCTGCGCATCAAGGAACGCTGAGGCTGCCCGCGCGCGTCGCGCGGGTCAGCGCCTGGCCGGGGCCGGTTCGCGCAGCAGCTCCATGACCGCATCGGCCACCGCCTGCGGCTGATCCATCTCGATGTCGTGCGAGCTGTCGGCCACCTGGCGCAGCGTGCCGCGGGTCGAGCTGGCCGTGATGCGCTGCTGCGTCGCCTCGCGCGCGGCCTCCAGCGGCTTGCGCATGGCTTCCGGCGCATCCGCGTAGGTGCCCGAAGCCTGCAGCACCAGCAGCGGCATGTCGCCGTGCGATTCGCTTGCCGGCACCGGCGCGGCGAACACCGACGCGTTCTGCGCCAGCTCCGAGCGCAAGGTATGCCAGAACGCCGGACGCAGCTTGCGCGCACGGTCGGCGGCCGCCACCGCCGCGCTCTGCCACGGCAGCGGTCCGCCGACGCACTGCGCCAGCGCCGGCGGCGGCTGGCCCAGCACGCCCCGCTCGGCGCCCTGCTCGCAGCTGGCGATGAAGGCGTCGCGCTGCGTCGTCAGCGCAGCTTCGTCCTTCGTCCACGATGCCGGCAGGAAACGCGCCTGGCCCTGTGCCGGCGGATCGACCAGCACCATCCCGGCAACGTCGTCCGGATGCTCGCTGGCATAGCGGCGCACGATGTTGCTGCCCAGCGAATGACCCACCAGCAGAAGCGGTGTGTGCAGGCCGGCGGCGCGGATCAGCGCATGCAGGTCGGCGACGTCGGCGGCAAGATCGCGCGGCAACGGGCCCTCGTCGCTGAAGCCGTAGCCGGCGCGGTCATAGGCACACACGCGCGCATGCGTTTCCAGCAACGGCTGCACGCGGAACCAGCTCTGCGAATCGGCATGCGCCCCGGCCTCCAGCAATACGGTCACCGGCCCGCTGCCGCTGCAGCGCAGGTTGAGGCTGCGCCCGTGATCGATGGCGATGCGCTGGCCGGGCCTGGCGTAGCTGTCCGGCGTGGTCGCTGGCGCCGGCGGAGCCGCCGTCGCGGCGGTTGCAATGAACAGTCCGCTGCAGGCCAGGCCAAGAAGTCCCGCGTGTCGATGTTTCATGTGCTGATCCGGTTCGAGATCAGGCATGGGACCGGGGCGACGAAAGGAAGTTCGCGTGTGGAAATCGGGAGGCCGGGGACGACCTGAGCGGGCCGCTGGCCGAGGTTCAGCTGCGCAACCTCGGCACGCCGTGCTGGTCGCGCTCCTCCACCGCAATGACGGTGGTGTCGATGGCGCCGCCGGTGCGGCTGCGGGTGTCGCGCACGGCTTCGCCGCGGGTCATCGCCAGTGCGTTGCGATAACAGCGCTGCGCTTCGGCGGCGTCGCCCTGACCGGCGAACGTGTCGCCGAGGGCTTCCCACGCGCCGGCGACGGGCTCCAGCGCCAGCGAGCGTTCGAGGTATTGGCGGGCCTTGCCCCACAGTTTCAGGCGCACGCACATGCGGCCCAGGGCGAGCAGCAGGTGGGCGTCGTTCGGGTGGACGTCGAGCCAGGCTTCGGCGCGGCGCAGGCGCGGTTCGAGATCGTCGCCGGCAAGCAGGCCCCAGGTCTCGATCAAGCGCGGCGACCATTCACGGCGCAGTGCCGACTCCAGTTCGTCCATCGCCGGCAGCATCAGTCCGAAGAACGCGGCGCGGCGCGCATAGGCGTCGACCACGGTCGGCGGGCGGCGCTGCGCTTTCGGCAACTGCGACCACAGCGTGTTCAGCGCGGCGCCGTCCGGCGCGGCCTGCAAGGTATCGGCCAGGATCTGCGTTTCCAGTGCCGCGTACGCGCGACTGCCGAGCGCGCCGCTCTTCTGCAGCGGCTCCAGCGCGGTGCGCGCGCGGCGCAGATCGCCGCTTTCGCGAGCCGCCTGCGCCAGCTCGCGCCAACCGCCGGGAGTGAGCGTGCCCTTGTCCGCTTCCGGCGCCAGCAGCGCCAGCGCTTCGGCCGGCTTGCCCTCGCGCCGCAGCAGGCGGGCGCGCAACACGCGGGCCGCCTGCGGAACGTATTGCGAAGCCCGATCGAGCGACTCCAGCGCGCGGGCGGACTCGCCGCGGCGCGACGCGGCTTCGGCTGCGGCGAGCAGGGCCGGGCCGCGCAGGCTTTCCAGCCGCGAGGCGCGATTGAGGTCGCGCTCGGCGTCGCCGTGGCGGCCTTCGATCAGTGCCACCAGACCTTCGCCCAGGCGCTGCTGGCTGAGCCGGCGATGGCGCCGCGAGAGTGCGCCGAACGGCCAGCGCAGCAGGCTCCACGCCAGGCTGAGCACGGCCCACGCGAGCAGCCACAGCACCACCGCGGCAATCACCGTGGTCTCGACGCGCCAGCCGCGCATGCGCAGCAGGACGTAGCCCGGGTCTTCGGCCACCCAGTGCCAGCCGAACGCGGCCACGGCCGCCACGATGACCAGCAGCAACAGCCAGCGCCACAGCCTCATGGCTGCACTCCACCCCGGCGTGCCGCCGGAACGGCAGGCTTCGCCGCGGACTGGGCCGGCGCGGGCGCAAGCGCGTGCACCGCGCGCAGGTTGCGCAACTCGCGCAAGGCCGCACCCAGTTCCACCGCGCTGTCGGCAGGTCGTTGCTCCTGCAGCTTCTTCAGCGCGGCGCGGGCTTGCTGCACCGAATTCGCGTCGCCATCGAACTGGCTCGTCAGGCTGGCCTGCACCCGCTGCAATGCCGCGGCATAGGCGATGCCGTCGTGGGCGAGCAGATCGGCCTGCGCCTGCGCCAGGTCGAGCGCGGCCAGCTCGCGCGCGAAGCGGGCATCAGCCACCGCCAGCGGCGCACCGTTGTCGCGACGCACGCTGACCACGCTGCCGAGCGCGCGGCGGATGCGCGACCAGACGTCGGTGGCCTGCGCGGCGGCGGGGGTGTCGAGTGGCTTCAGCGGCAGTTCGCCGATCGTGCCGCGCAGCGCCTGCAACTGCTGCAGCAGCCCGGCCTGGTCGGTCGGCTGGCTCTTCAGCAGGGCTTCGCGCTCGGCCTGGATATCCTGGCGCACGCCACTGAAGGCGCCGTCATTGACCGCCGCCAGGGTCTGGTCGGCCAGCTCGTAGGCGGCAGCGGCCGCTGGTGCGTCGTGGAACAGGCGATAGCGCTCGGCGCCCATGCGCAGCAGCGAGTCGGTTTCGTCCAGCAGCATGGCGTCGTGGCCGGAGAGGCTCTTCTCCGCCAGCTTGGCCACGGCATCTTCCAGGTTGCGGATGCGTTCGCTCTGGCCCAGCAATTCTTCGCGCAGCGACCGGTTGACTGCCGCCGCGTCGTCCACGCGCTGATCGAGGCTGGCACGCTGGTCGGCCAGCGCACCCACGCGTGATTCGATGCCCTCTGCGCGCTGCTGCAAGGCCGCCACGCCCTGGCGGTCGGCGTTGCTGCCGCGCTGCTGTTGCCATTGCTGCCAGCCGACCCATGCGGCGGCGGCCAGCGCCAGCAGCGACAGGATCAGGGCGAATGCCAAGGTGCCGCCACCACGTGACTGCGGCGCGCGGCCGGCGGGCGCCGGGCGCGAGCGCGGCGGGTCGACGATCACCGGATCGGGCTGCACGTCCCGCGACGAGGCCGGGGTCCTGGCTGCCGCGGCGAGCGGCTCGGTGGGTTCATCTGGCTGGCTCATGGCTCGCATGCTAGCAGGCCATACGCCTGCGTTCGTAGCGCCTGCGCGTGAAGAGCGCCTCAACGCGCGGCAGCGGCCAGCATGTCGTCGGCCAGCGCCGAGGCCGCCTGCACGACGCGACGAAACCCGGCCGCACGCGCGGCCGCGGCCAGCCGTTCGCTGCTCACCACGGCGGTGGCGGCACACAGGCGCTGCCGCGCCGGCGGGGGCAGCAAGCTGCAGAGGTTGTGCAGCGCCTCCTGGCTGGACAGCAGCACGCGCGCCGAACGCGGCAGTACCTGCAGCGCCGCGGTGTGGCGGCGATCGAGCCGCGGCGGCACGCGACGATAGACCTGCACTTCGCGCAGGCATGCACCGCGTGCGGCGAGTTCGCGGCGCAGCACGCCGCGGCCACCCGGCGCGCCGATCAGCGCCACGCGGCGATCGCGCAATGCCTGCAATGCCGGATGCGCGAGCAGGCCTTCGCTGTCCTGCTGGTCAGGACACAGCGGCTGCTTCACCCCATGCCGGCGCAGCGCACGCGCAGTGCCCTGCCCCACCGCCAGCACGGTCGACCGCGTGCGCAGCGCAACGAGCGCCGCTGCGTGATGCACGGCCGCGGGGCTGGTGAAGATCACCAGTTCGTCGGCGAGCGCCTCGCGCAGCTGCGCACGCACGGCCGCCGGATCGTCCGCTGCGCGCAGCGCCAGGCCGGGCAGCGACAACGGCACGCCACCGAGCGCGCGCACGCGACGCGACAAGGCCGCAGCGGTGCCCACCGGGCGGGTGATGACGAGCACCCGGGCGCGCAAGGCGCCGACTCTCGTCAGTGCCTGCGGGTGCGTTCGCGTGTCGGGTCGATGGTCCGGCATGGCTGCAGTGTAGCGGCGGCCCTACACTGTGGAGTTTTCCCCCACCTCATCGAGCCACGTGGATACCCTTTCCGACAACGATGACGCGCAGCGCCTGATCCGGTTCATCCGCGACGAAATCCCGCTGGCCCGCGCAATGGACCTGCGATTGCAGCACCACGACGCCGACATGCTGAGTCTGTGCGCGCCGTTGCCGCCGAACGTCAACGACAAGGGCTGCGCGTTCGGCGGCAGCCTGGTCAGCCTGATGACGCTGAGCGGCTGGGCACTGGTTGAACTGGCGCTGCGCCGGCGCGGCATCGACTGCGACGTGTTCGTCGCCGAATCCGGCGTGCGCTACCTCGCGCCGCTGTGGCAGGACTTCTGCAGCGAGGCGCGGCTCGCGCCCGACGCACGGTGGGACACCTTCTTCGACACGCTGGCCGCGCGCGGACGTGCCCGCATCGCGGTCGAATGCATCGTTCCCGGCACCGACGGCCAGCCCGCGGCCACACTGGCGGCGCGTTTCGTGGCCAAGCGGCGCGAGCCGACCCTGCCGGCTTGAATGAGGCAGAATGGCCCGGCCACCGCCAAGGAGAACCACCCATGCGCCGTATCCCGCAGCTCCTGCTGGTGTTGTCGCTCCTGCTGCTGGCCGCCTGCGCCACGCAGGAACGCAGCCGCTCGCTGACCACCACCTTGTCGGCCTATGCCGGCACGCTGCGCTGGGGCGATTTCGCCAGTGCCGCGCAGTTCATCGACCCGAAGATCCGTGCCGAACACCCGCTGAGCGAACTGGACCGCGCGCGCTACAAGCAGGTGCGCGTCACCGAGTACGACGACGGCAGCGGCCCGGTGCCGCTCGGCCCGACCGAGGTGCAGCAGACGGTGCGGATCAGCGTGGTCAACATCCACACCCAGGCCGAGCGCAGCGTGATCGACCGCCAGACCTGGCATTACGACGAGCAGACCAGGCATTGGTGGCTGACCAGCGGGCTGCCGGACATCACCCGCGAATGAGCGCAGGCGCCGGCTGCCGCACGCAACCCGTATAATCGCGGGTTTACCCGAACCGGCGCCGCGCGGCGCGCCGATGGACTGACGATGAACGATTTCCTGCACCAGCTGCCTGCCTTTGTCGGCAACCATGTCGCCCTGTCGGTGCTGTTCGTGATCCTGCTGGTGGCCTTGCTGGTCATCCAGGCGCGGATCATGTTCAGCAAGATCAAGGAACTGAGCCCGGCCGCGCTCACCGGCCTGATCAACCGCGAGAATCCGCTGCTGATCGACCTGTCCGCGCTGGCGGACTTCGAGAAGATGCACGTGCCCGGTGCGAAGCACGTGGCGATGAGCCAGTTCGACCCGGAAAAGAAGGATCTCGCCGCCGCGAAGTCCCTGCCGGTCGTGCTGATGGACAAGGACGGTCGCGGCAATGCGGCCAAGGCCGCGCAGCGCCTGCTCAAGGCCGGCTTCGAGCACGTGCACACCCTCGGCGGCGGCGTGCTGGCCTGGCACGCGGCGCAGTTGCCGGTGGCCAAAGGCAACAAGTAGCAGGAGCAAGTGGAGAGGAGTGAGAAGTGAGAGAAAGCGGGGTTGTCCTCTCTTTTCTCACTCCTCTTCACCCGCTTCTAGCCATCATGGATGCCGGCGCGGCTGGCGATGATCTGCGCCAGCACGTCGGGCGCGTATTCGAACGAGTCGTAGTAGAGCCGATCCTCCGGCAGGCCGGCGGCGAGGAAGCTCGGGTGCGCAGCGTCGATCATCGCCGGCGGGCCGCTCATGTAGAGGTCGTGACCCGACAGGTCGGGCCAGTCGGCCAGCACTGCCTCATGCACGAGGCCCGTGCGCAGGCCGTCAGCGCGCGCGGCGTCGGACACCACCGGATGGAAGTCGAGGCCGGGCACGTCACGCGCCCACTGCGCGGCCAGCTCGCGCAGGTACAACTCGTCGGCGCTGCGTGCGCCCCAGTAGAGCCGGATCGGGCGGCGCGTGCCCAGCGCGATGAAGTGCTCGATGATTGCCTTGACCGGCGCGAAGCCGGTACCGCCGGCCATGAAGATCATCGGCCGTTCGGAATCCTCGCGCGGCACGAAGGTGCCCAGCGGCCCCTCCACGCGCAGGCGGTCGCCGACCTGCAGGGCATCGTTGACCCATGAAGTGAAGCCGCCGCCGGCGACGTGACGAACGTGCAGTTCGAGGCTGCCGTCCGGCTGCGGCCGGTTGGCGATCGAGAACGGCCGATGCCGGCCGTCTTCAAGCACCACGTCCAAATACTGGCCGGGCAGCCGGCGCAGGCGCCGTTCGCCGCGTTCGGGGCGCAGGCGCACGCCGATCACGTCGGGGGCCAGGCGCCACTTGTCGACCACTTCCACCCCCAGCTGGCGCCGCACGATGTCCTCCACCGAGGGCACTTCGCGCGCTTCCAGCAGCAGGTCGGTGACCGGCACGGCCTGGCACAAGAGCACCGCGTGATGGGCCACCGCATCGGCGCTCAGCGCCAGCGGCGGGTTGCGCGGGTATTCGCAGCGCCCCTGCAGCACGGTGGCCTTGCAACTGCCGCAGACGCCGGCGCGGCAGGAATACGGCAACGCCACGCCCGCGCGCTGCGCCGCTTCCAGCACGGTCTCGCCGATGGCCACGGGGAACTGCCGGCCGGAGGATTTCAGGGTAACGATGGGCACCGGCAGCATTGTCGCCGTGAACGCGACAGACAACAATGCGGGCTCGCCGCACGGGAATCGACGATGAGCCTCTGGAAACAACCCACCGACCTGGCCCGCCTCAACGGCTGGAGCGCCAACACGATGATGGAGACGCTGGGCATCCGCATCACCGCGGTCGGCGACGACTGGCTGCAAGGCACCATGCCGGTCGACGCGCGCACCCACCAGCCCTACGGCCTGCTGCACGGCGGCGCCTCGGTGGCGCTGGCCGAGACCCTGGGCAGCACCGCGGCGATGCTTACGCTGGACCCGGACCAGGAGCTGGCGGTGGGCCTGGACATCAACGCCAACCACATCCGCGGCGTGCGCTCGGGCACCGTCACCGGCACCGCCAGGGTGCTGCACATCGGCCGCACCACCCAGGTGTGGGAGATCCGCATCGAGAACGAGGACGGCGCGCTGGTGTGCATCTCGCGCATCACCATGGCGGTGATCGCCGCGCGCGGCATGGGCACCAGATAATGCGACCTGCTCCCGATGACTCTCATTGGAGCATCGTCATTCCCGCGAGAGCGGGAGACGCTTTTTCAACAGACGAATGTCTGGTCATCCGCTGTCTTTTACCTCGTGAACCCATGGATTCCCGCTTTCGCGGGAATGACGACCGGTGCGCACCGGTGAGATCGGCACTCCCGCCGACATGACCGCCGACGCGCCCTACGCCAGCCTCACCCCCGACCTGGTGCTCGATGCCGTGAGCGCCTGCGGGTTGTGGCCGGACGGACGCCTGCTAGCGCTGAACAGTTACGAGAACCGGGTCTGGCAGGTGGGCCTGGAAGACTCGCCGCCGGTGATCGCGAAGTTCTACCGGCCCGGCCGCTGGAGCGATGCGGCGATCATCGAGGAGCACACGTTCGCGCAGGAGCTGGCCGAGGCCGAATTGCCGGTGGTCGCGCCGTTGGCATTCGACGGCCGCACCCTGCTGCTGCACGGCGGCTTCCGTTACGCGCTGACGCCGCGCCGCGGCGGCCGCGCCCCCGAACTGGAAGCCGTCGACCAGCTGCAGTGGCTGGGCCGGTTGATCGCGCGCATGCACGTGGTGGGCGCGCGTGCGCCGTTCGTCCACCGCGGCCGGCTCGATCGCGACACCATGGTGCAGCAGCCGCTGTGCGCGGTGCTCGACTCGTCGCTGCTGCCGACCTCGCTGCAGGGGAACTACCGCGCGGCAGCGACTCGCCTGGATGCCGCCATCGCCGCGCGCCTGGAGGCGGTCGGCCCGGTGCGCCAGCTGCGCCTGCACGGCGACTGCCACCCCGGCAACGTGCTGTGGACCGACGCCGGACCGCATTTCGTCGACCTCGACGACGCCCGCACCGGCCCGGCGGTGCAGGACTTGTGGATGCTGGCCAACGACGAGCGCGCGATGGATGCCGTGCTCGAAGGCTACCGCCAGTTCCGCGATTTCGACGACGGCGAACTGGCGCTGATCCCGGCACTGCGCGCGATGCGCCAGCTGCACTACGCCGGCTGGATCGCCGCACGCTGGCACGATCCGGCGTTTCCTGCCGCGTTCCCCTTCGTCGCCGAATCGCGCTGGTGGGACCAGCACGTCGCCGACCTGCATGAACTGGCCGACGAGCTCGGCGCCCCCTCGTAGGCGCCCGCTCGCGGGCGATGCGGTTCCCGGATTCGGGATGCAGCAGGAACATCGCCCGCGAGCGGGCTCCTACAATCCACCGACTTGCTTTCAGGAGTTTCTTGCATGCGCACCACCTTGTTCCGCCTGATCGGCGTCCTCGAAATCGCCGGCGGCCTGTACGGCGTGGCGGCGATGCTGCGGCGGCTGTTGCCGTTCGGCGCGCATGACGGCGTGATCGCCCTGATCGGCCTGGTGCTGTACGGTTTCGTGCTCGCCGCCGGCGTCCAGCTGGTGGCCGGCACCGAGCATGGCGTGCGGCTGTCGCGCTGGGCGCAGTTGCTGCAATTGCCACTGATCGCCCTGCCGGTGTTCAGCTACGGCCTGCACTGCGGCGCCTTCATCAACGTGTTTGCCACCCTGCAGGCCGCGCCGCGGCTGGGACTGGACTGGCACCTCGGCAGCCAGGGTTTCGTGCTCGCGGTCGCCGGCCCGTCGGTGTCGCGCGTGGGCGTCAATCTGCTCGCCCTGCTCTCCTGGCTGGTGCTGCGCCTGCGCTGACGCACGGGAGTAGGGCGGGCACCGCCCGCCGGTCTTTCCCCCAAAGCGGCGGGCAGTGCCCGCCCTACGCTCCGAAGAGGGACCCGGCCAGCGGCTATCATGCGCGGATGAATACGCCCGCAGCGCTTCCCGTCATCCGCCTGAAATCCGATCGTGCTCCCGGCCACCCGTGGGTATGGTCGGCGCAGCTGCACAAGCCCGAGTCAAAGCTGCCGCCGGGCAGCGTGGTCGAGGTGCAGGATGCGAAGGGGCGTTTCGTCGGCCGTGCATTCTGGAACGGCCATGCGCGCATTGCCCTTCGCCTGCTGGACACGCATCCGGATGCCGTGATCGACGCCGACTGGATCGCCGCGCGCATCGCCCGCGCGGTGCAGCTGCGCCGCCAGTGGCTGCAGCTCGACGAGGTCAGCGATGCCTGGCGCGTGGTGCACAGCGAAGGCGACGACCTTTCCGGCCTGATCGTCGATCGCTACGCCAACGTCATCGTCATCGAATACTTCGCTGCCGGCATGTGGCGTTTTCGCGAAGCGATCCACGCCGCCCTGCTCACCCACTTCCCCGGCGCGCAGCTGTACTGGTTCGCCGAGTCGCACGTGCAGAAGCAGGAGTCGTTCGACTGTCGCAGCCCCGAGGTGCCGGCGCCGTTCGAGGTGCACGAACACGGCCTGCGCTTCCACGCCGCGCCGGGGCTCGGCCACAAGACCGGCTTCTTCGCCGACCAGCGCGACAACCGCAAGCGCTTCGCCGAGCTGGCGAAAGGCCGCCGCGTGCTCGACCTGTGCTGCAACGCCGGCGGCTTCGCCGTGCACGCGATGGCCTGCGGTGCGCGCGAGGCGGTCGGCGTGGACCTGGACGCGGGCATCCTGGAAGTCGCCCGCGCGAATGCGGAAGCGAACCAGGTCGCGGTGACGTTCGAGCAATCCGACATCTTCGACTGGGTGCGCGCCGCCGTCGCGCGCGGCGAGAAGTACGACGCGGTGATCCTCGACCCGGCCAAGCTCACCCGCGACCGCAGCAAGGTGATGGACGCGCTGAAGAAGTACTTCGCGATGAACCGCATGGCGCTGGACATCATCCCGTCCGGCGGCCTGCTGCTGACCTGCTCGTGCACCGGCCTGGTCGGCGAAGGCGAGTTCCTGGAGATGCTGCGCCGGGTGGCGCTCAACGCCGGCCGCACGATCCAGGTGCTGGAAGTGCGCGGCGCCGGCGCCGACCACCCGTTCCGCACCGACGTGCCGGAAGGGCGCTACCTGAAGGCGGTGTTCTGCCGGGTGGATTGAGGGATTCCGGCTTTTTTCTGCAACAACGCGGCGCGGGTCAGGATTTGCGCGGCAGCCGGCCGCGCAACGAGGCGGCGTCGAACGGGCCGGGCTCGGCGATCAGCGCGCGCGCCGCGTCCACCTGGTCCCACGTGTTCCACAGCAGCACGCCGCGCACGCGCCCACCGTCGAGGTAATACACCACGCCTTCGCGGTTCGGTTCGCGCCAGTCCTCGACCACTTCCAGCCGCGTATCGAGCAGGCCCACCGCCTCGTAACCCAGGTCGAACAGGTCGGAGTAGAAGAACGGCTGGGTGACGTACTCATCCGCGATCCCGGCCATCGCGCGGCCGGCGAGCCGGCCCATGCCGACGGCGGCGTCCTCGTGCTCCACGCGCATCCGGCGATCCAGGCTCACGCTGTGGAAATTGGCCACGTCGCCGGCGGCCCAGATGTCCGGATCGCTGGTGCGCAGCTGCGCATCGACCAGGATGCCGTTGTCCACCGCCAGCCCCGCCTGTTCGGCCAGCGCGACGTTCGGCGTCACGCCGATGCCGGCCACGGCGGCCTCCACGCGCAGCAACGTGCCGTCGGACAGGCTCAGCTCCACGCCGCCATCCGTGGGATTGCTGCCGGTGACCTGCGCGCCGGGTCGCACGTCCACGCCATGGCGCGCAAAGTAGTCGGTGATGAAACGCGCCAGTCCCTCGGGATAACGTCCTGCCCCCAGCAGCTCGCCGGGAAACAGCAGGCTGACCTTGCAACCCAGCGCGGCCAGCGAGGCAGCCAGTTCGCAGCCGATGAAGCCGCCGCCGATCACCGCGATGTACGCGCCGGGCTGCGCGAAACCGTGCAGCGCCTGGTAATCCGCCAGCGTGCGGTAATGGATCAGCCGCTTGCCGCCCTCGAACGGCAGCTGCCGCGGCGTGGCACCGGTGGCCAGCAGCAGGCGGCGATAGCGGTAGGTGTCGCCGCGGTCGTCGCGCGCGACGCGGGTGGCGCGGTCGAGCGATTCGATCCGCCGGCCGAGATGCAGGGTGGCGCCGCTGGCCGCGGTGGCCAGGTCGACGTCGGCGGGCGACTTGTCGCCCTTCCACAGCCCCTTGCTGAGCGGCGGGCGCTGGTACGGCGCAGAGGTCTCGTCGCCGACCAGGCCGACGTCGGCCGCCGGATCGACCTCGCGGATCGCCTTGGCGGCCGCATCGGCGGCCATGCCTGCGCCGATGATCAGGTAATCGTGGACATGTTCCATGACCTTCTCCTTGAACAAGCACTCCGCCCATCATGCACCACGCCCGCCATTCCAGCGTGAAACGCCGGCGCAGGCCATGAGACGGCTCGACGTACACTGGATGCATCGAACCCGGGAAACGTTCCATGCCACTCAACGAGATCCTGCAGATCGTCCTCGTCATCCTGCTTGTGCTGGTGCTGCTGTTGCAGCTCGTCACGGTGCTGCGCGGCCGCGACGGCGCGGGCGTGAGCGCCAAACTGGATGCGCTGAAGGACGACAGTGCCCGGGTCGAGCGCACCCTGCGCGAGGAGCAACGCGCCGGTCGGGAGGAGTTGCAACAGGGTTTCGACCGTTTCCGCGGCCATGTGGGGGAGCAGCTCGGCGGCATGTCGCAGCAGCAGGCCGAGCGCATCGAGGGCTTCGGCCAGCGCCTGGCTGCGCTCACCGACGGCACCAGCCAGGGTCTGCAGACCCTGGCGCAGCAACTCGCGGAGGACGCGCGCAAGAGCCGCGCGGAGACCACGCTCGCGCTCAACCGCTTCGGCGAACAGCAGCAGCAGCGCCTCGCCGCACTCAGCGCCGAACACGAGAAGCGCATGGGCGAGGTGCGCGCCACGCTGGAGGCCAAGCTCGGCGCGATCCAGCAGGACAACGCGGCCAAGCTGGAGCAGATGCGCGCCACCGTGGACGAGAAGCTGCACGCCACGCTGGAAAATCGCCTCGGCGAATCGTTCAAGCTGGTCTCCGAACGACTGGAGGCCGTGCAGCGCGGCCTTGGCGAGATGCAGGGCCTGGCCGTCGGCGTGGGCGACCTCAAGCGCGTGCTGGGCAACGTGAAGACCCGCGGCGTGCTGGGCGAGACCCAGCTCGGCGCGCTGCTCGAACAGCTGCTGACGCCCGACCAGTACGCGGTCAACGTGGCCGTCGCACCCAACTCAGACGCGCGGGTGGAGTACGCCATCCACATGCCCAACGGCGTCGATGGCGCCGCGCTGTGGTTGCCGATCGACGCGAAGTTTCCGCTCGAGGACTACCAGCGCCTGCAGGAAGCTCACGAGAACGCCAATGCCGCGGCCGCCGCCGATGCCGCCAACGCGCTGGAACGGCGCGTGCGCGAGGAGGCCAAGCGCATCCGCAGCAAATACGTGGTGCCGCCGCATACGGTGGATTTCGCCATCCTGTTCCTGCCGACCGAAGGCCTGTTCGCCGAAGTGCTGCGGCGGCCGGGCCTGTTCGAGTCGCTGCAGCGCGAACACCACATCACCGTGGCCGGACCGACCACGCTGGCGGCGATCCTGACCAGCCTCAAGGCCGGTTTCCGCACGCTGGCGATCGAGAAGCGCAGCAGCGAGGTGTGGCAGCTGCTGGGTGCGGTCAAGACCGAGTTCGGCAAGTTCGGTGCCGTGCTGGACAAGGTCAAGAAGAATCTGGACCAGGCCAGCAACCAGATCGATGCGACCGGCGTGCGCACGCGCGCGATCGAACGCAGGCTGCGCGGCGTCGAAACACTGCCCGGCGAAGTCAGCCAGCAACTTCTCGATACCGCCCCCGCCACGGAGGACGGCGACGAACCGACGGCCGACTGAACCTCAGCGTCGCCAGCGGAACACGTCCTCCACCCCCACGCCGAACGCATGGGCAATACGGAAGGCCAGCTCCAGCGACGGCGCGTATTTGCCGCCTTCCAGCGCGATCACCGTCTGCCGCGTGATCCCGCAGGCATCGGCCAGCGCCTGCTGGGTCATTTCGCCATGCTCGAAGCGCAGCTTGCGGATGCTGTTGTCGATCGGCGTGCCGCTCATGCGCTGCGCCGGTCGTGCCAGTAGGCCATGCCGGTAGCCAGGTATTCCAGCAGGCACGACGCCATCAGGCCGACGATCAGCACGTTGGCGACCGCCATCGGCCGGGCCCAGGCGAGGCGTTCCAGCGGCGAGAACGCGAACATCACGGCCAGGCCGATCACGAACACCGACAAGCCGACCCGCGCCCAACCGCAGGCGCGCGCCTCGATCTGGCGATCGCGCTCGTCCTGTTCCACCGTGTCGCGCCAGCGATGCCGCAGCAACTGCATCACCACCAGCCAGCCGACCACCAGCATGCCGATGTGCCGGCCGATCGCCGAGGCCTCCGGCGCCATCGACCCATCCGCAGCCACCATCTGCGAACCGCGCAGGAGGTAGTAGGCGCCGATGGCCGCGGTGAAGACCAGGCCGATCCAGGCCCGCTGCTCGCCCGGCGACACCGGTGCCGCCGACTCGTCCCGGGCCGCCATCGCGGCGGATTCCTGGAGCGTGGCCCAGAGCAGGTACCAGACCAGCCAGGCGCCACCAAGCACGGCCAGCCCGCCGGGCCAGCCCAGATCCACGTCGGGCAGCACGAACAGCACGTAGAACGCCGCCACGGACAGCGGAACCAGGACGAAGTAGCGCAGGTTGCGCGACATGGTGTCATCTCCATCGGACGTTATGTATGTTATACATTACATCATGTCTTGTCAGACGGACAATGGCCTCCCCGCGCGGGAACCCCGGCGACACAGACGTCATCAGGTTGGGAACGTTAAACTGGCAAATCAGCCATCCCGAGGCCCCCGCATGAACGAAGAGCATCATTCCCAGGAAGTCAGTCAGCAGCAGGCCGAGGACGCGGTGCGTATCCTGCTGCGCTGGGCCGGCGACGACCCCACGCGGGAGGGCCTGCTGGACACGCCCAAGCGGGTGACCAAGGCCTACCGGGACTGGTTCTCGGGCTACGAATCGGACCCGGCGGAGTTCCTGCGGCGCACCTTCGAGGAAGTGGCCGGCTACGACCAGATGGTGGTGCTGCGCGACATCCAGTTCGAGAGCCATTGCGAGCACCACTTGGCGCCGATCATCGGCCGCGCCCACGTCGGCTACATGCCGACCAACCGCGTGGTCGGCATCAGCAAGCTGGCCCGCGTGGTCGACGGCTTCGCACGCCGCCTGCAGGTGCAGGAGAAACTCACCGCGCAGATCGCCCATTGCATCCAGGAAACCCTGCAGCCCAGCGGCGTGGCGGTGGTGATCGACGCCAGCCACCAGTGCATGACCACCCGCGGCGTGCACAAGCGCGGCGTGTCGATGGTGACCAGCCAGATGCTGGGCAGCTTCCGCGACGATGTGCGCACGCGCAACGAGTTCCTGCAGTTCATCGGCATCCACGGCAGCGCCCGCTGAACATGCACCCCCGCTGGTGCGCCGTGCCGCTGCTGTGGCTGGCAGCCCTTGCGCACGCGCAGGATTCACGCGTCGCCTACCTGGGGTTCTTCGATCGCGACGGCGACGGCAAGGTCAGCGTCGCCGAATACGTCCAGTACATGAGCCGCGGCTTCGCGCAGATGGATGCCAACGGCGACGGCGTGCTGGAAACCGACGAGTTGCCGGGCCGCCGCGGCGAGCCGATTTCGCTCCCGGCATTCCAGGACAACCTGCGCCGCCAGTTCCATCGGCTGGACCGCAACCATGACGGCAGCCTGGATGCGCGCGAGTTGACCGCGCCGCCGCGCTGATCCGGCCGGCCTGCTCCGCGCTCACCCCGGCCCGCCGGGATCCACGCCAGGGAAGAAGATCGACTCGATCGGCCGTCCGAACAGGCGCGCGATCTTGAATGCCAGCGGCAGGCTGGGGTCGTACTTGCCGGTCTCGATCGCGTTCACTGTCTGCCGCGACACGTCCAGGCGCTCGGCCAGCTCGGCCTGCGACCATGCCTGTTCGCCGCGCAACTCGCGCAGGCAGTTGTTCATCGGCGGGACTCCGATGTCGATCGGCCCTGCTGCGGGGCGGGCTTGTTGCCCGGCATTTTTCGCAAAGAGGCGAGGCGCCTGCTCACGACGAAGCGGGCCGTCGGATCAACCGCGAGAAAAGGCAAGGCGGATGCCGGCGTGACCGGTTTTCCGGCTGTTCGCAGCCGCGGGCGCAACGGCGAGAGAGGGATTCGCCGCTGGCGAAAGGGGTTCACGGCGGGCTCCGGACGCGCGGGCAATCTTCCCGCCGCGAAGCTATCGGGCCGGCCCAGTAGCGTCAAGTTTACTTGACCAAAGCTAAGCAATCAGACGAGGTGCGGTTGCTCAAGCTTCATATATCAGTACAATTTGTGACGCAGTTCGCACTTTATGTGACGCAATCTGTAGGGGAACGCCGACAAACGCTGCCAATTTTTTGCCCCACGGCAGAAAAGCCACATGGCAGGTCGTGGCGGCGAGGGGGAATCCGGACGATCAGGATGATTGGCATGCCGGTTGCTTTAGCCACCGCAAGCCACGGTAGATCGTGGTCTGCATTTCATCCGGGGGGAATGAATTTAGCCAGAACCCGCCGGTTTACCAGATGCCTTGCCGCCAACGGGCCTTTCCTCGTGCGGCGATGCCGAGATCCCGAAACCATCCATCCAACGAGGAACACCATGAACAAGACTCTGCTTTCCACCGCACTGGTCGCCGTGATCGCCGCCACCGCCTTCGCGCCGACCGCCCAGGCAGCCAACACCGGCACCATCACCATCTCCGGCAAGGTTCTGTCCGACACCTGCACCGTCGCCGTCAATGGCGGCGCCACCGTGGCGCTGCCCACCGTGATGACCGCCAGCCTGGGCACCGTGGGCGCCACCGCCGGCACCACGCCGTTTACCGTTGCGCTGACCGGCTGCGACACCAACACCACCACCGCCGCGATGAGCTTCAGCGGCAGCAACATCGACGCCGGCACCGGCAACCTGAAGAACACCGTCGTCGGCGGCTCCAACGTGCAGATCCAGTTGCTCAATGGCGCCTCCCTGATCAACGCGTCCAGCGGCGCCAATGCTCCGGTGATCAACGTCACCAGCGGCAGCGGCAGCGTGGCCATGAACGCCCGCTACGTCGCCGCCAGCGCCGCGGCCACCGCCGGCCTGGTCGCCTCGACCGTCAACTTCACCCTGAGCTACCAGTAAGCGCGACATCGGCGCGCCGCAGTCGCCATGGCGGCTGCAGCGCGCCGTTTTTTTGCCAGCCGCCACTACCGCTCCACCGTCCCGGGAACCCTCCGATGAAGAACCTGCTCGCCCTTGGCGCCATGCTGATCGCCCTGACGGCTGTCAGTGGCGCGGCCGACGCCAGCGTCGTGATCGGCGGCACCCGCGTGGTGTTCCCGGCCGCCAGTGGCGAAGTCACCGTGCGCCTGAACAACAACGGCCAGCAACCAGCCCTGGTCGAAGCCTGGATCGACGCCGGCAATCCCGATTCCACCCCCGATACCGCGCGCGTGCCGTTCCTGATCACGCCGCCGCTGTTCCGCATGAACGCCGGCAAGGGCCAGAGCCTGCGCATCGTCTACACCAGCCAGCCGCTGCCGACGGATCGCGAGTCGCTGTTCTGGCTGAACGTGCTCGAGATCCCGCCCAAGCCCGGCACCGTCAATGGCGAGACGCAGAACACCTTGCAGTTCGCCGTGCGGTCGCGGCTGAAGCTGTTCTTCCGCCCGGCCGGCCTGGCCGGCAACCCGCTGACCGCCGCCTCGCAGATCACCTGGTCGGTGGCCAGCGACGGCCATGCGCTGGTGGCGCACAACCCGACGCCTTACCACGTCACGTTCAGCAAGGTGTCGCTGAGTGCCGGCAAGGCGGCGTTGGCGACCGACGCGGGCATGGTCGCGCCGCTGTCGACCTTGCGCCTGCCGCTTGCCGAAGGCGCACCGGCCCCTGCCGCCGGCACCGCCGTCGCGTTCACCACGATCAACGACTTCGGCGCCGCCGACGCCAACCAGGGCACGATCACGCCGTGAAGCGCGCACGCGCCCGCGCATCGACGCCCTGCGCGCGCGCAGTCGCCAGCCGTCGGCTGGCGTTGTCGATCCTGCTGGCGCTGGCCACCGCCGCCGGTGCCGCCCACGCTGCCGCGGCCAACGCCGACGCCGGCGCCGCGGCCGACGCGGCGGATGCCAACTTCGACCGCAGCATGCTCGCCGGCGCGGGCCAGAACACCACCGACCTGTCGCGCTTCGAACGCGGCAATTTCGTGCCTGCCGGAAACTACAGCGTCGACATCTACCTCAACGACGCGCCGGTCGGCCGCCGCGACGTGCGCCTGGCCGCGCCCTCGCCCGACGCCAGCGCCACGCCCTGCGTGACCCCGGCGCTGCTGGACACCCTGGGTCTGCACCCGGCCGATCTCTCCGACGCGCTGCTTGCGGAAATGGCCGACCCTGCCGCCTGCGTCGACATCACGCGCGTGATCCCGGGCGCCAGCCTCGGCTTCGACCTCGGCGACCTGCGACTGGACGCCAGCGTGCCGCAGGCGTTCCTGGGCCGCGTGGCGCGCGGTTATGTCGACCCGCAGTACTGGGACGAAGGCGTGACCGCGGGCCTGCTCAACTACAACTTGAACAGCTACCGCACCAGCGCCGGCGGCCTGCACCAGACCTCGACCTACCTGGGCCTGGATGCCGGCATCAACTTGGGCGCCTGGCGGGTCCGCCACGACTCGACGCTGGACTGGCAATCGGGCACCGGCGCGGCCGGCTCCACGCACCACTGGCAGAATATCGCCACCTACGCCCAACGCGACCTGACCGCACTGCGCGCGCAGCTGACCGTGGGCGACTCCTGGACCAGCGGGGAGATCTTCGACAGCTTCGGCCTGCGCGGCGTGCAGATCGCCACCGACGACCGCATGCAACCGCAGTCGCTGCGCGGCTACGCACCCACCGTGCGCGGCGTGGCCGACAGCAACGCCAAGGTGGTGGTGCGCCAGAACGGCATGCTGATCTACCAGACCACGGTCGCGCCCGGCCCGTTCGTGATCGACGACCTCTATGCGACCGGCTACGGCGGCGATCTCGAAGTCAGCGTGACCGAAGCCAGCGGCCGCGTGCACAGCTTCTCGGTGCCCTACGCCTCGGTGCCGCAGCTGCTGCGCCCCGGCGTCAACCGCTTCAGCATCGCGGCGGGGCAGATGCGCGAGCAGACCATCGAGGACGAGCCGAACGTGGTGCAGGCCACCCTGCAGCACGGCTTCACCAACCTGCTCACCGGCTATGCCGGCGTGGTGGGCTCGGAAGGTTACGGCGCCATGCTGCTGGGCAGCGCGCTGAACACCCGCTACGGCGCGTTCGCGATGGACATCACCGGCGCGCGCACGCGCATCCCCGGCCTCGACACCATGTCCGGCCAGAGCGTACGGCTGAGCTACAGCAAGATCATGGCGCCCACCGGCACCTCGCTGTCGGTGGCGGCCTATCGCTATTCCACCAGCGGCTACCTGACTTTGCGCGATGCGGCGCGCGCGCGCGACTACGCGCAACGCGGCCTGCCGGTGTTCGCCAGCGGCCCGGCCCGGCCGATCCTGATCAACGGCGTGCCGGTGGCCGGCCTGCTCACCCCGCAGCAGCAGGCGGCGCTGGCCGGCATCAACTACACCGGCGCGCTGGACACCGTGGGCGTCGATCGCCAGCGCAACAATTTCAGCATCAACCTCAGCCAGCGCCTGGGCGCGACCGGCGGCTCGCTGTACGTCACCGGTTCGGCGCGCGACTACTGGAACCGCGGTGGCACCGACACCCAGTTCCAGGTCGGCTACAACAACTCGGTGGGCCGGCTGAACTACAACGTCTCGGCCAGCCGCGAGCGCAACCTGTTCGGGCGCAGCGAAAACCGCTTCATGCTCAACCTCACGATCCCGCTGGGCAACGGCGCGCATGCGCCGATCCTCACCGGCGCGCTGAGCCGCACCGGCAGCGACGCCACGCAGGAGCAGGCCACCGTCAGCGGCACCGCCGGCAGCAACGACCAGTTCAACTACGGCGTCACCGCCACCCACGACAACGGTCGCGACAGCGGCTCGGTGGGCACCAGCGGCAGCGTCAACGCCGGCTATCGCGGCAGCCACGTGCAGGTCAACGTCGGCGTCGGCGCGGGCAGCGGCTATTCGCAGGCCTCGTTCAACCTGGCCGGCGGCATCGTCGCGCATCCCGGCGGCGTCACCTTCGGCCAGCCGCTGGGCGACACCGTGGGCCTCGTCGAGGCACGGGACGCCGCCGGCGCGCGGGTCATCAACGCCGCGGGCGTGAGGATCGGGCACAACGGCTATGCGCTGATCCCGTACCTCACCCCGTACCAGCTCAACCGCATCGACATCGACCCCACCGGCCTGTCGCTGGACGTGCAGTTGGACAACACCAGCGCGCAGATCGCGCCGCGCGCCGGCGCGGTGGTGCTGATCAAGTTCAAGAGCGAAAGCGGCCGCTTCGTGCTGATCCAGACCCGCCTGGCCGACGGCAACACGCTGCCGTTCGGTGCCGAAGTGGATGACGCGCGCGGCACGCTGGTGGGCGTGGTCGGCCAGGCCGGGCAGATCATGGCGCGATTGCCGAACGACAGCGGCTCGCTGCGGGTGAACTGGCAAACGGATGATGGCGCATCGCAGTCGTGCACCCTCCCCTATGACCTCGCAAAGTCGAACGGCACGGCTGCGGGAATCCGGCGGATCGAGGCCACCTGCGTCGCACCCGACCTTCGAGCAAAGCTTGCAGAGGCCCGCCCATGAGCAACGGTCCCATCACCTCCATCCCGCGGGCATTCCGATTGCCGAACCGGTGGCTCCTGCTGCTGGCTTGCACCCTGCTGGCAGCAACGCCCGTCGCGCATGCCGGCTGCTCCTTCAGCCGTGGCGACTCAACAGGCACGTATTCCGTTGGCGTCCCGGCGACCATCGTCAACGATCCCGGCATCCCGGTGGGCGCCACGCTCTACACCTCCGGCCTGACCGGAATCAGCCAACCGGTGAGTTTCAAGTGCAACGGCAACCAGAACTACTGGGGCCTGACGAACCGTGCCGGCGCGACTCCCGCTGCCGGGCAATACCTGTTCCCGATCGGCACCACCGGCATCAGCTTCCGGATCACCCAGACTTCGGGCAGTTACCCCGGACTCATCGGCCCCTGGCCGTTCCAGAGCCTGGACGGCAGCTCCACCTGGACTGAAGCGGACCCCGTCACGGTCGAGCTGGTGAAGACCGGCAATATCGCCGACGGCACGGTGGTGTCCGGCGCGCTCGCCGACTTTCAGGCCGGCACCGTCAGCAACAACATTGTCGACGCATCCATCGTGCTGGCCGGATCGCTGACTTTCGTGGCCCCGGCCTGCAGCGTGCCGTCAAGCCTGACCGTGCCGCTGCCGACGGTCACCACCAGCGCTCTCGCCGGCGGGACCGGCGTGACCACGGGTGACAAGCCTTTCGCGATCCCGCTGACCTGCTCGGCAAACGCCAAGCTGGCGATCACGCTGGACTCGACCAACCCGGTCAACCGACCCAACGGCGTGTTGTCGAACAGCGGGACGGCAACCGGAGTCGGTATCCAGATCGTCTGGAACGGCGCGCCGGGAACCAGCGGCAATCCGGTCGCGCTGGGCACGGCCGTCACCTTCAACGCGGCCAGTGGTGCGTCGCAAATCCCGCTGGTCGCACGCTACTACCGGACCACGGGAGCGCTTGCATCGGGGTCGGTCACGGCGACAGCCACCTATACGTTGACCTACCCCTGAAGGACGCGCGACAACGCCGGATGGCGGGTCCGACCCCTCCTCACTCGTAGGTGTGCACGACAAGCTTCGCGGCGGTTGCGCCATGCTGGTTGCGGGTGAAATAGGTCAGCAGGCGATCGCCGGCGACACGCGTCGCATCCAGATCCAGCACCACGCGCGAATACGGCCGCCCTGGATCGGTCGCGGTCTGGCCGCAGGCGAGTCGCAGCGGCGCGCGGGCGTCGACGGCCGGGGCGGCGATGCTGGCGGCAAGGTAGTGGGCCGGCACGGTACAGGTCGGTTCGACCACCGCGCCGGAAAACGAGATGCGCCCACTGGCGGCCTTGGCCACCGAGAAGGCGCCCAGCAGAGCCAGCGCCATCCATGCGCCTCCGACCACGTTGCTGCTCCACGAACTCCTCATGCCCTGCACCTCTTGCGCAAACCCGCCTGTGACGGGGCGACTCAAGTGGCTTTTCGGCAGCGCTTGTACGGGCTTTAGCGGCGGAGCCGGCGCGCATCGCAAACTGTGATGTGCGTCACGTTTCAGCCGGGCAAGAACGCCATGCCGCTTCCATGTCCGCCTGCATACCGCCCCGCGCGTGATGCGCGCGTGGAAGAGGCGTGAACCGGGAAGGTCGGCGACGTCAGCGGGAGGAGATGTACTTCTCGCGGCGGATCTGTTTCACCGGCAGGCCGAACTCCTGCAGGGCGGCGTAGGCGGCATCGACCATGTTGGGGTTGCCGCAGAGGTAGGCGATGTCGCGTTCGGCGCTGGGCCCGAGTTCGGCCAGCACGTGCTGCACGTGGCCGGCGCGATCGCCGGGGCGCGGCACGGCGCGGGCCTCGCGGCTGAGGCAGCCGTGGAACAGGAAGCCGGGGTGGCGCTGCGCGAACGCCTCGAACTCCTCGCCGTAGAGCAGTTCGGTTTCGTTGCGGGCGCCGTACAGCAGCACCACTTCGCGATTGCCGCCCGCCAGCAGTTTCTCGATCTGCGGCAGCATCGCGCGGTACGGGGTGACCCCGGTGCCGGTGGCCAGCAGCAGGTAGCGCGGGTGGGTGTCGGCCTCCTGCAGGCAGAAGCGGCCGTACGGGCCACTGGCGTCGATCACGCCGCCGACCGGCAGCTCGCCGAGCAGCTTCGTCGCGGCGCCGCCTTCGACGTAGCTCACCGCGATCTCGATGTGCGGCACGGGCGAGGAGCCGTCGCCCACGCTGCCCACCGAATAACTGCGCTTGGTCGGCGTGCCGTCGTCGTAGTGGAAATGCACCTGCAGGAACTGGCCCGGCTGGAACGCCAGCGGTTGCCCGTCGACACGCTCGAACACCAGGTGGCGCACCGTCGGTGCGAGCATGCGGGCGTCGACGAGACGGAGCTGGAAGGATTCGGCCATGGTTTTCCCGAAACAGTGTGTGCGTCGGGCGGGCCCGGACGGTGATGGTCAGCCCCGTATAATAAGCGGCTTGTCCCCCTTGGCGCAGCCCATGTCCTTCACCCAAAACGATTCGCCCCCCGCGCTGGTCGTCGACAATCTGCGCAAGGTCTACCGCAACGGCGTGGAAGCGCTCAAGGGCGTCAGCCTCACCGTGCAGCAGGGCGACTTTTTCGCCCTGCTCGGCCCCAATGGCGCGGGCAAGTCGACCCTGATCGGCATCCTCTCCTCGCTGGTCAACGCCAGCAGCGGCGATGCATTGGTGTTCGGCCGTTCGGTCATGCGCGAGCGCAGTGCGGCGATGCAGCTGATCGGGCTGGTGCCGCAGGAGATCAACTTCAACCAGTTCGAGAAGCCGTTCGACATCTGCGTCAACGAGGCCGGCTTCTACGGCATCCCGCGCAGGCTCGCCGCCGAACGCGCCGAGAAATACCTCAAGGAGCTGCGCCTGTGGGACAAGGCGTTCCATCAGGCGCGCGAGATGTCCGGCGGCATGAAGCGGCGCCTGATGATCGCCCGCGCGATGATGAACGAGCCCAAGCTGTTGATCCTGGACGAGCCCACCGCCGGCGTGGACATCGAGATCCGCCGTTCGATGTGGCACTTCGTCAGCGCCATCAACGCGGCCGGCACCACGGTGATCCTGACCACGCATTACCTGGAGGAAGCCGAGTCGCTGTGCCGCAACATCGCGATCATCGACCACGGCACCATCATCGAGAACACCAGCATGAAGCGCCTGCTGGCGACGCTGGACGTGGAGACTTTCGTGCTCGACCTGGCCGAACCGCCGGGCGAGCTGCCGACCGTGGCCGGCATCGCTCTGCGCCGCATCGACGAGCGCACCCTGGAGGCCGAGATGGCCCGCAAGCAGGATCTCAACACGCTGTTCAGCGCACTCACCCACCACGGCATCACGGTGCATTCGATGCGCACCAAGACCAATCGGCTGGAGGAACTGTTCGTGCGGCTGGTCGAACAAGGCCGCACCCCGGAGCGGGAGAAGGCGGCATGAGCAGTTCCACCAACCTGGTCGCGCTGTACACCGTCGCGCGGCGCGAAATCGTGCGCATCCTGCGCATCTGGACCCAGACGCTGATCCCGCCCGTCATCACGATGACGCTGTACTTCATCATCTTCGGCAAGCTGATCGGCAGCCGCATCGGCCCGATTGCGGGCGGGTTCAGCTACATGCAGTACATCGTGCCCGGCCTGGTCATGATGTCGGTCATCAACAACAGCTACATGAACATCTCCAGCTCGTTCTACGGCGCGAAGTTCCAGCGCTCGGTGGAGGAGATGCTGGTGGCCCCGATGGCCAACTGGGCGATCCTCTGCGGTTACGTGATCGGCGCGGTCGCACGCGCCCTGGTGGTCGGCGCGCTGGTGCTGGTGGTCGCGCTGTTCTTCACGTCGCTGCACGTGGCGCACCCGCTGACCGCGCTGGCCGCGGTGTTGCTGGGCGCGGTGATCTTCGCGCTGGCCGGGTTCATCAACGCAGTGTTCGCCAGCAAGTTCGACGACATCGCCCTGGTGCCCACCTTCGTGATCACGCCGCTGACCTACCTGGGCGGCGTGTTCTACTCGATCGACATGCTGGGCGAGCCATGGCGCGCGATATCGCACGCCAACCCGATCCTGTACATGGTCAACGCCTTCCGCTACGGCGTGCTCGGCATCAGCGACGTGTCGGTGGGCTGGGCCTTCGCGGTGATGCTGGGGTTCATCGCCGGGCTGTCGATCGCGGCGCTGCAACTGCTCAGGCGCGGCGTGGGGCTGAGGAGCTGAGAATCGGGAATAGGGAATCGAGAATAGGTAAAAGCTGCAGAACGTGAGCCACGCGCCTCGCCCAATGCCCGAAAACCATACGAAATCCGATCAGAGCGACCTCACCCAACCTCACCGATTCCCGATTCCCGATTCCCCATTCCCGATTCCCGGCCTTATGCGCGTAAACAAGTACATCAGCGAAGCCGGCCTGTGTTCGCGCCGCGAAGCCGACGAGTGGCTGCTCGCCGGCCGCGTGAGCATCAACGGCGAGGTGGTCGGCACCGGTGCCAAGGCGCTGGACGGCGACGAGGTGCGCGTGGATGGCGAGATCGTCCGGGCGCGCGTGCTGGCCGCCACGCCGGCGGCGAAGAAGGCGGTCTACATCGCGCTGAACAAGCCGGTCGGCATCACCTGCACCACCGACCAGAGCGTGGCCGGCAACATCGTGGATTTCGTCGACCACCCGCAGCGGATCTTCCCGATCGGCCGGCTGGACAAGGATTCCGAAGGGTTGATCCTGCTCACCAGCAATGGCGACATCGTCAACGAGATCCTGCGCGCGGAAAACCACCACGAGAAGGAATACCTGGTCGGCGTGAACAAGGCGGTCACCGACGAGTTCATCGCCGGCATGAGCAAGGGCGTGCGCATCCACGGCCAGCTGACCCAGCGCTGCCGCGTGCGCCGGATCGCGAAGTTCGGCTTCGCCATCGTGCTGACCCAGGGCCTGAACCGGCAGATCCGCCTGATGGCGGCGGCGTTCGGCTATCGCGTGACCCAATTGCGCCGCGTGCGCATCGACAACGTGAAGCTGGCCCACCTGAAACCCGGCCAGTGGCGCAACCTCACCGACGCGGAGCTGAAGGGCTTGCTGCCCGGGCGCACGCAATGGTGAGCGCGTAACCGCTTTGTAGGGCGGGCACTGCCCGCCGGCTTTTCGACGTACCAAGACCAGGAGCGGCGGGCGGTGCCCGCCCTACGGCAGCTCAGGCAGCCGGCAACGTCTGCAGGTCCCAGCGCGGGCGCACCTGCACGGTTTCGTCCTGCTGCTGGCCGCTGGCCAGCCGGATCGCGCCGGCCAGGGCGATCATCGCGCCGTTGTCGGTGCAGAACTGCAGGCGGGGGAAGTACGTGCGGAAGCCGTCCTTCTCGCCTGCCGCCGCCAGATCCGCACGCAGCCTGCGGTTGGCGCCCACCCCGCCGGCGATCACCAGCCGGCGGGTGCCGGTGGCCTCCAGTGCGCGGCGGCACTTGATCAGCAGCGTCTCCACGATCGCCTCCTCGAAGGCGCGGGCCACGTCGGCGCGGGTCTGCTCGCTCTGGTCCGATTTCTGCCAGGCCAGCAGCACCTGGGTCTTCAGGCCGGAGAAGCTGAAATCCAGCCCGGGCCGGTCGGTCATCGGCCGCGAGAAGCGGAACACCCCCGACCGGCCCTGTTCGGCCAGTTTCGCCAGCGCCGGTCCGCCCGGGTAGGGCAGGCCCATCAGCTTGGCGGTCTTGTCGAAGGCCTCGCCGGCGGCGTCGTCCAGGGTGTCGCCCAGGATGGTGTACTGGCCGATCGCCTTGACCTCGACCAGCAGCGAATGGCCGCCGGACACCAGCAAGGCCACGAACGGCGGCTGCGGCGGGTCCTGCTCCAGCAGCGGGGCCAGCAGGTGGCCTTCCATGTGGTGGACGGCGACGGCCGGCACGTCCAGCGCCCAGGCCAGCGCGCGGCCCACCGAGGCCCCCACCAGCAGCGCGCCGACCAGGCCGGGACCGGCCGTGTAGGCCACCCCGCCGAGATCGCGCACGCCCAGCCCGGCCTGCGCCAGCGCCTCGCGGATCAGCGGCAGCAGCTTGCGCACGTGGTCGCGGCTGGCCAGCTCGGGCACCACGCCGCCGTAATCGGCGTGCAACTTGATCTGGCTGTACAGGGTATGGGCCAGCAGGCCCGCCCCCGGGGCATCCGGCTGCCAGCGCAGGATGGCTACGCCGGTCTCGTCGCAGGAGCTCTCGATGCCCAGCACCGGCCGGTGGGCCGGCTTTGAAAAATCTTTGTTATCCACGGTATAATTCGCGGCTCACCACTTTCCACTGTCCCGCACAGGCGGGCAGATTACCACCTGGAGTTTCCATGCCCAACGTAAAAGTTCGCGAGAACGAGCCGTTCGAGATCGCACTGCGTCGTTTCAAGCGTACCTGCGAGAAGGCCGGCGTGCTGGCCGAGACGCGCAAGCGCGAGTTCTACGAGAAGCCGACCCAGGAGCGCAAGCGCAAGCGCGCTGCCGCCGTCAAGCGCCACCTGCGTCGCCTCTCGCGCGACGTTTCGCGCAAGGTCCGCCTGTACTGAGCGCCCTCCCCGCCGCGCGTCGGCGGGTCGAGCGGCAACAGTCATGCGGCAGGCGCGGGTTCTCGCTGCCGCCGCAAGCATCCGGATAGGCCATGGCCGGCGTTGTTCCCAGGGACAACGCCGGCTTTGCCGTTTCCGACGAATCGGAATTCCACCCAACGAGGCATCGCCATGACGCTCAAGCAGCAGCTCACCGAGGACATGAAGACCGCCATGCGCGGCGGCGACAAGCCGCGGCTGGGCGTGATCCGGCTGATGCTCGCGGCGATCAAGCAGCGCGAGGTGGATGAGCGCATCGAGCTGGACGATGGCCAGGTGCTCGCCGTACTGGAAAAGATGATGAAGCAGCGCAAGGACTCGGTCAGTCAGTACGTTGCCGCCCAGCGCGAAGACCTGGCCGAGGTGGAGCGCGCCGAGATGGCCGTCATCGAAACCTACCTGCCCGCCAAGCTGGGCGAAGCCGAGATCGACGCGCTGATCGCCGCCGCGATCGCCGACACCGGCGCCAGCTCGCCGCGGGACATGGGCAAGGTGGTGGCCGCGGTGAAGGACAAGGCCGCCGGCCGCGCCGACATGGGCGTGGTGTCCGCACGCATCAAGGCCCGCCTGGCCGGCTGACGCGCCGCCCGGTCGGCGATGCGCCGCCTTCACGCCGATCCCGCTACAACCTCCGGAAACCCCATCGCCTTCCGGAGGACCGCATGCTGAAGTGGGCCATCATCTTCGCCATCATTTCGCTGATCACCGGCTGGCTCGGCTTCGGCGGCGTATCCGGCGCCACCGCGACCATCGCCAAGGTGCTGTTCGCGTGCTTCGTGATCCTGTTCCTGCTCGCAGTGCTGGCCCTGGTCGGCGTGATCAGCCTGTTCTAGCCGGCCCGACCACGCGCCGGCGCCAGGTCGCCTCGCGGTATGCCACCGGTCGGCGCCAGTGCGCCTCCCCGGCGGCGACCGACTAGACTAGGCGGTCTATGCGCGGCCTGATCCCCGACAGCTTCATCGATGAACTGCTCGCCCGCGTCGACATCGTCGACGTGATCGAGCGGCGCGTGCCGTTGAAGAAGGCCGGCCGCGAGTGGACCGCCTGCTGCCCGTTCCACAACGAGCGCACGCCGTCGTTCTACGTCAGCCCGGCCAAGCAGTTCTTCCACTGCTTCGGCTGCGGCGTGCACGGCAGCGCGATCAAGTTCCTGATGGACTACGACCGGCTGGAGTTCCCCGACGCGGTGGAGGAACTGGCGCAGTCCGTGGGCCTCACCGTACCGCGCGAAGGCGGCCGCGACGAGCGCCCGCGCGAGGACAAGACCGATCTCTACGCCCTGCTCGACGCCAGCGCCAGCTGGTACCAGCAGCAGCTGCCGGGCAGCGTCGAGGCGAAGGCGTATTGCACGAAGCGTGGCCTGGACGCCGATACCATCGCGCGCTTCCGTCTCGGCTGGGCGCCGGCCGGCTACGACGGCGTGAGCAAGGCGCTGGGCAGCAGCCCGCGCCGCATGGAGCTGCTCGAGGAGGCCGGCATGGTTTCCACCGGCGAACGCGGCAGCAAGTACGACCGCTTCCGCGAACGGCTGATGTTCCCGATCCTCGACCGGCGCGGGCGCGTGATCGCCTTCGGCGGGAGGGTGCTCAGCTCGGAGCAATCCCCCAAGTACCTCAATTCGCCGGAGACCACGCTGTTCCACAAGGGCCGCGAGCTGTTCGCGCTGTGGCAGGTGAAGCAGGCCAACACGAACCTGACCCGCATCGTGGTGGTCGAGGGCTACATGGACGTGATCGCGCTGCACCAGGCCGGCCTGCCGATCGCGGTGGCCACGCTGGGCACGGCGACCACGCCCGAGCACACCGAATTGCTGTTCCGCGCCGCGCCCGACGTGGTGTTCTGCTTCGATGGCGACCGCGCCGGCCGCGCCGCGGCGTGGAAGGCGCTGGAATCCGCGCTGCCGCGGCTGCGCGACGGCCGCCAGGCGTATTTCCTGTTTCTGCCCGACGGCGAGGACCCCGATTCGCTGGTGCGCAAGGAAGGCAAGGCCGGCTTCGAACGGCGCATCAAGGAAGCGATGCCGCTGTCGGACTATTTCTTCAACGAGCTGTCGCGCGATGTCGACATGGCCAGCCTCGACGGGCGCGCGCGGCTCGCCGAGCGCGCGCGGCCGCTGATCGCGAAGCTGCCTGACGGCGCCTTCCGCGACCTGATGGCGCAGGAGCTGGAAAAACGCAGCGGCGCCCGCGCGATGCTGCAGGCCGACCCCGCCGCCCATCGCGCGGTGCAGCGTCCGATGGCGGTGCAGCGCAGCCTGGTGCGCAGCGCCATCTCGCTGCTGCTGACCCAGCCGGGGATGGCCGACCGGGTGGAGAAACCCTACCGCTTCCTGCGCCTGGACAAGCCCGGCGTGGAGCTCCTGGCCGAACTGCTCGACCTGGCGCGCGCGCGTCCCGGCATCAACCCGGCGATGCTGGTGGAGCATTTCGCCGAGCGGCCGGAATACCCGGCGCTGCAGAAACTGATGGCCGCCACCGTGGTGGGCGAAGCGGAGGCGCAGGCCGCCGAGTTCTTCGACGCCCTGCGGCGGATGGAGGAAGAATCCGTCCGCCAGCGCCGCGACGCGCTCACCGCCAAGAGCCGCGAAGGCGCGCTGGACAGCGCCGAGAAGGCCGAGCTGCGCGAACTGCTGGCCGCCCGCGTGGCCCCGCCGACGGCGCCGGCATGAACGCCGCCGCGCTGCCGGAGGCCGCACGCGCCGTGCGGCATGCTGTCCCGGCGCGCCGCAAGGGCGCCGCGGCTGTGGGATCATGCACGGCCGCGACCGGGACGCGACGGCAGAAGGCACGAAAACACTGATGGATCTGCTGCAGCAGCTGGTCACGATCTTTGCCGAGAACGGCTACCTGGCGGTCTTCATCGCGCTGATGATCTGCGGCGCCGGGTTGCCGCTGCCGGAAGACATCACCCTGGTCGCTGGCGGCGTGATCGCCGGTCTGGGCTATGCCAACGTGCACGCGATGGTCGCGCTGGCGATGTTCGGCGTGCTGCTGGGCGACTGCGCGATCTTCCTGCTCGGCTACCGCCACGGCGCGCGCATCCTGCAATGGCGCTTCGTGGCGCGCATCCTCACCCCGGCGCGCTACGCCAAGGTGCAGGAGAAGTTCCACCGCTACGGCAACCGCGTGCTGTTCATCGCGCGCTTCCTGCCCGGCATGCGCACCACGATCTATCTCACCGCCGGCATGACCCACCGGGTCTCGTTCCTGCGCTTCCTGCTGCTCGACGGCAGCGCCGCGCTGATCAGCGTGCCGTTCTGGGTCTACCTGGGCTTCGTCGGCGCGGACAACCACCAGTGGTTGCTGACGTGGATGCATCGCGGCCAGGCCAGCCTGTGGGTGCTGCTGGGCATCCTGCTGCTGGTGCTGCTGGTCTCCTGGTGGCGGCACCGCCGCCGCGCCCGCTGCACGCTGGACTGAACCGCCTGCATGGTCAGGAGCGTGGGCGCTAGAAATCTTCCGGGCTGCAAAAGCGCCTGCGTGGTCCATATTCCCGCCGCTTCTTGGCCCATAGAACCACTATGGGCCAGCGAATCGTCATGAATCTGTTCTCACGCAGCCACTTTTTCGCCTCGAAAGTTTCTACCGCCCACGCTCCTGGGCGTCGCGCGGTTCCCGACAACTTCACGCTGGCCCTGCTCGGCACGGTGCTGCTGGCCTCGCTGCTGCCCTGCGAGGGCGGAACGGCACGCGTGTTCGACCTCGTCACCGATGCGGCCATCGCGCTGCTGTTCTTCCTGCACGGCGCCAAGCTGCCGCGCCAAGCGATCGTGCAGGGCATGACGCACTGGCGGTTGCACCTGACCGTGCTGGCCAGCACCTTCGTGCTGTTTCCGTTGCTCGGCCTGGCGCTGCGCCCGCTCGGCGACGCCGTGCTGACGCCAGAGCTGAGCCTGGGCCTGCTGTTCGTGTGCCTGCTGCCGTCGACCGTGCAATCGTCGATCGCGTTCACCTCGATCGCCGGCGGCAACGTGCCGGCCGCGGTGGTCAGCGCGTCGACGTCCAACCTCCTCGGCATCGTGCTGACCCCGTTGCTGGCGGGATTGCTGCTGGAAAGCCACGGCAGCGGCGTCTCCTGGCATGGCGTACTGGACATCGTGCTGCTGCTGTTGCTGCCGTTCGCGCTCGGCCACTTCGCCCGACGCTGGATCGGCACTTTCGTGGACCGGCACAAGCCGCTGCTTGGCTTCACCGACCAGGCCACGATCCTGCTGGTGGTCTACACCGCCTTCAGCGCTGCGGTGGTCGAAGGCCTGTGGCACGACACGCCGCCGTCTTCCCTGCTCGCCATCCTGGCCGCCTGCGCGCTGCTGCTGGCGGTGGTGATGCCGACCGTCACCTGGGCCGCGCGCCGGCTGGGCTTTTCGCGCGAGGACGAGATCACCATCGTGTTCTGCGGCTCCAAGAAGAGCATGGCCAGCGGCATCCCGATGGCGAAGATCCTCTTCGCCGGCCAGGCCGGCGGCCTCGGCGCGCTGGTGCTGCCGCTGATGGTCTTCCATCAATTGCAGTTGATGGTGTGCGCGGTGGTGGCGCGGCGTTACGCGGCGCGGCGCGTGCATTCGATGGTCGGGGATGATCGCGAGGCGGACTGATGGTTGGGGCAGTCGCGAGGACCGCATGGACGACCAGCCCCTGCAGGGGACGACAGCGGCGGCTGACGAGTTCCGCTCCCCTGCGCATTTCGGGCGAATTTCGAAGTTGCACGAATCCGTCGTTTCCTCAGAGTGATGGCGATTTCACTTCCTTTGTCTGATCCACCCTCGCAGGCCTCTGCGCGCGGTACCGCTTCGACAGCGCGACCCGCAGCGCCCAGAAGACAAGCAGGCCGATCACCAGAAGCTCCGGCAGTTGGAGCAGGAACGAGCCCTGCAAGGTCTCCGGGAAGAGGTCCTGTTGCCCGGTGAAAAACGAGCTGGCCGCGATATAGAGCGCCACGGACATTCGCCAGAGGTGCTGCAGGACTCGGGATCGGCGTTTCAGGCCGCCACGCGCGAGCGTCCATGCATCGCTGACGGCACCGAAGGCGGCGATCCCGGAAAACACGAAGTAGATCGCCGCGGGAACGACGAACGTGCCGTCGAGCACGTCTGCGCGGCCGCTCCGGGCCTCGATGCCAAGATGCAGGCCATAGGCGGCAACCGAAACCCCGACGGCCAGTACAAGCCATTCCAGGATGCCGGCCTCGCCGTCGGCGCGCCGGGCGGCGAGCCGGCCCGAACTGACCAGATAGGCCGTCAGTACCGCCGCCAATACCGAGACACGCACGCCCGCCAGGACGGCGATATATCCACCCATGACCGCCATCACCAGCATCGAGGCAAAGAAGACGCGACCCGCCATGCGATGGGGCAGACTGCCCTTCGCCGCGATCATGGCCGCGGCTCCGGACAACAGACCCAGGGCTCCGCCAACGATATGCACCATCAACTGCCACGTCATGTCCCACCCCTCTCCCGTGCCGGATTTCGCGAGCGAAACGTTGACCGCGGGAAGGCGCGAAAGCGAGCCGTTTGCGATGGACGACGGCCTGGGCGGGTCGACTGACGATCGCCGTGGACGAACGGCGGCGATGGGCTGCGGAGCCGGGTCGCACAGTGCGAATCCACCCGCACCCTACTTTATAGTTGGTCCATGGCGACCACGGCTCCCGCGCTAGAACCACGAGGTCTGCACCCCCGCCTGCTGGGCTGGCGACGCGTGCGGCTCGTACTGATGACGAGCCTGGTGCTGAGCGTTCTCCTGCTGCCGAGTTGGGAGGGTCCGTGGGCCGTGCTGTTTGTCCGCATGATGTTCCTGGGCCTGTTCCAGCTGATGGTCTTCGGACTGTTCGAGCGCTGGCCCAGGCGCCTGCCGCGCTGGATGGCGCGCTGGGTGCTGCAGGTCGCAGGCGTGGCGATTGCGGTGCCGTTCGCCGTGGCGATCGCCTATTCGCTGACCACGTTTGGCGACGCAGTGCCCTGGCCGCGCAATGCAGACCGGCTGTCCGGCTTCGCGATGATCACCGGGCTGGGCCTCCTGCTGACGCCATGGATCGCCATGACGGCGTTGTACCGGCACATCAACGGCCACGCGCAGCGCCAGGCGCTGGCCTTCGAGCTGGAACGCAGCGAGTACGAGCGCAATGCCGCGCAAGCCCGTCTGCGGCTGTTGCAGGCGCAGGTCGAGCCGCATTTCCTGTTCAACACGCTGGCCAACGTGCGCGAGCTGGTCGATTCCGGCTCGCCGCAGGCCTCCGCGGTGCTCGGCAGCCTGATCGCGTACCTGCGTGCGGCGGTCCCGCGCCTGCACGAGCCGATGACCACACTTGCACAGGAAATCGAGCTGGTGCGCGCGTATCTGGAAGTGATGCACATGCGCATGCCCGACCGCCTGCAGTTCACGCTGCACGCCGATGAAGCGGCCCTGGCATCGCATCTTCCGGCGATGACGTTGCTGACTCTGGTCGAGAACGCCGTACGGCATGGCATCGACCCGAGCGAGGAAGGCGGCCGGATCGATGTGCGCGTGCGCGTGAGGGACGGGCGCTGCCGCGCTGAAGTCATCGACACCGGCGTCGGCCTGGGGCGGGCCGGCGATGGGCTGGGCACCGGACTTTCGAACCTGCGCGAGCGCCTGCAGCTGGCTTTCGGCGGCGATACGCAGTTGCGGTTGCTGCCGCTCGAACCGAAGGGCGTCTGCGCCGAACTCGAGTTTCCTGCGCGGGAGAGGCCGGCATGAGCAGTTCGCGCCCCACTGCATTGATCGCCGATGACGAGCCGCTGTTGCGCAAGCAGCTGATGCGGCTGCTTGCGCAGGCCTGGCCCGAACTGCATGTTGTCGCCCAGGCGCGCAACGGCCGCGAGGCCGTCGAGCAGTTCGAGGCGCTGCGGCCCGACATCTGCTTTCTCGATGTGCATATGCCGGCCCTGTCCGGCGTGGAGGTGGCGCGCTTCATCGATCGCCGTGCACATCTCGTCTTCGTCACCGCGTTCGACCAGTACGCTGTGCAGGGCTTCGAACAGGGTGCGCTTGACTACCTGGTGAAGCCGGTGGAACTGGCACGCCTGAGCGACACGGTGGCGCGTCTGCAGGAACGATTGCGCGCCGCGCAACCGGTACCCGACACCCGCACGCTTCTGGAGCAACTGGAAGCGCACCTTTGCAAGAAGGCGGCACTGACGCCGCTGCGCTGGATCCGCGTTTCGGTCGGGCAGGCGCTGCGCCTGGTTTCGGTCGACCAGATCGACTTCCTGCGCTCTGACGAGAAGTACACCCTGGTTGCATGGCGCGGCGACGACGGCAAGACAGCCGGGGGATTGATCCGGACGCCGCTGAAGGAACTGGTGGCGCAACTGGATGCTGCGCATTTCGTGCAGGTGCACCGTTCCGTGGTGGTGAATCTCCGCGCGATCAGCCATGTCTTGCGTGGCGAAAACGAGACCGCGGACATCCACCTGAAGGGCCGCGCGGAGGTGCTGCCCGTGAGCCGCACGTATCTGCACCTGTTCCGCCAGATGTGACCCGCGCCGATCGGCGCAATCACCCGGGGTGCGGAATCAGAGACGCGGATGGCGATCAGAGCCAACGCCCGTACCTGCGGATGTAGATGACCTTCACCAGCTGGGTCAGCACGCAGTAGCTGGCCAGGGTCAGCGCCAGCCAGGCGAAGTACATCGGTGGCAGCGGCACCATGCCGATCTTGCCGCCGAGCGTGCTGAACGGGATCAGCATGCCGAGCACGATGATCGCGAGGGTCAAGCCGAGCACCGGCGCGGAGGCCACGCTCTGCAGGAACGGGATGCGCCGAGTGCGGATCATGTGCACGATCAGGGTCTGCGAGAGCAGGCCCTCGATGAACCAGCCGGACTGGAACAGCGACTGGTGCGCCGGCGAGTTGGCGCCGAAGTAGTGCCACATCAGCCAGAACGTGGTGATGTCGAAGATCGAACTGACCGGGCCGATCCACGCCATGAAACGGCCGATGTCGCCGGCATCCCACTTGCGCGGCTTGCTCAGGTATTCCTCGTCCATGCGGTCGAACGGGATCGACAGCTGCGAGATGTCGTACAAGAGGTTCTGCACCAGGATCTGCAACGGCAGCATCGGCAGGAACGGCAGGAACGCACTGGCCACCAGCACGCTGAACACGTTGCCGAAGTTCGAGCTGGCGGTCATCTTGATGTACTTCATGATGTTGCCGAAGGTGACGCGGCCTTCGAGCACGCCCTCCTCCAGCACCATCAGGTTCTTCTCCAGCAGGATGATGTCGGCCGACTCCTTGGCGATGTCGGTGGCGGTGTCGACCGAGATGCCGACGTCGGCATCGTGCAGCGCCGGCGCGTCGTTGATGCCGTCGCCGAGGAAGCCCACCGTGTGGCCGAGCCGCTGCAGCGAGCGCACCACGCGCGCCTTCTGCAGCGGCGACATCTTGGCGAACACGGTGACGCGCGCGACCAGCGCATCGAGCGCAGCGTCATCGAGCGATTCGATGTCGCGGCCCTGCACCGATTCGCCGACGTCGAGCCCGACCTCGCGGCAGATCTTGCGGGTCACCGCCTCGTTGTCGCCGGTGATCACCTTTACCGCCACGCCGTGCTGGTGCAGCGCGCGGATCGCCGTGGCGGCGGAGTCCTTCGGCGGGTCGAGGAAGGCCAGGCAGCCGACCGCCACCAGTCCTTCCTCGTCGGCCACGCCATAGGCATGCGCCTGCGCCGGTTGTCGCCGCACGGCCACCACCAGCACGCGCAGGCCGTCCTCGTTGAGGCTGTGCGTCATCGCCTTGATCGCGCGGCGGCGTTCCCCGGTCATCGGCTCGATCACGCCGCCGGTCTGCGCCCAGGCACAGATCGACAACATCTCCTCGACCGCGCCCTTGCAGATCAGCAGGTGCTCGCCCGCACCGTCGGCCAGCACCACCGACATGCGCCGGCGCTGAAAGTCGAACGGGATCTCGTCGACCACGCGATAGCGCGTCGCCGCCGCCTCCAGGTCGCGATGCGCCAGCACCGCCTTGTCGAGCAGGTTCTTCAGGCCGGTCTGGAACCGGCTGTTGAGGTAGCCGTATTCCAGCGCCTGGTCGGAGGCTTCGCCGTCGAGGTCGAGATGGCGCTCCAGCACGATCCGGTCCAGCGTCAACGTGCCGGTCTTGTCGGTGCACAGCACGTCCATCGCACCGAAGTTCTGGATCGCGTTGAGCCGCTTGACCACCACCTTGCGCCGCGACATCGCCAGCGCGCCCTTGGACAGGTTGGCGGTGACGATCAGCGGCAGCATCTCCGGGGTCAGCCCCACCGCGATCGACAGCGCGAACAGGAACGCCTCGCCCCAGTCGTGCTTGTCCAGCCCGTTGATCACGAACACCACCGGCACCATCACCGCCATGAAGCGGATCAGCAGCCAGCTCACCGAGCGGATGCCGCGATCGAAACTGGTCTGCACGCGCGCACCGGCCATGCTGTGCGCCAGCGAGCCGAGATAGCTGCGCGCCCCGGTGGCCAGCACCACCGCGCTGGCCGTGCCGCTGACCACGTTGGTGCCCATGTAGCAGACGCTGGCCAGTTCCAGCGGGTCGTCGACGACGCCGGGCACCGTCGCCGCGGGCGCCGCCTTTTCCACCGGCACCGACTCGCCGGTGAGGATCGCCTGGCTGATGAACAGGTCCTTGGCGCCGAGCAGGCGCAGGTCCGCCGGCACCATGTCGCCGGCGGCCAGCTGCACGATGTCGCCCACCACCAGTTCGCGCACCGGCACCTCGATCTGCTCGCTGTGGCCGTCCGAGGCGCGGCGCCGCACGGTGGCGGTGTTGCGCACCATCGCCTTGAGCTGCTCGGCGGCGCGCGAGGAGCGGTACTCCTGGGTGAAACTCAGCAACACGCTGATGCCCACCATCACCGCGATGATGAGCGGCCCGGTGAGATCGTTGCCGTCGGTGGCGAGCTGCACGCCGGCGAGCACCAGCAGCACCACGATGAACGGGTTGCGGAACGCGCGCAGCAACTGCAGCGACCAGTGCGGCGGCTTCTCGCGCGAGACCTCGTTCAGGCCGTCACGCTGCAGGCGCGCGCGTATCTGTTCGGCGTCGAGCCCGCCGGGGTTGCTCTGCAACGCGTCCAGCAGCGCCTCGGGGCTGCGAAACGCATGCCCGAGCGTGGCCGCAAGGGCGGGCGGCGGCGCACCGGCGGCATCGCGGCCGCGCGTCGGGAATGGCTTGCTCATCGGGTGCGTCCGGGTAACGCGTGGCCGGGAAAGACGCGCGTGGCGTCAGCGAATGCGCAGGGCGCGGACGGACTGCCCGGGGCAGCGTCCGCAGCGGTGGATCATCGGTGCGCGCGGCCCAGCCGCCGGCGACGCGGCGAGCGCAGGAACGAGGCCGGCTCGCGTCGTCCGTTGCGCGAGGGTTCCAGGGTTTGCGGCGAAGGGCTCGCCGACCCGGCCAACGGGGCCGGCACGGTCACGCTGAAATCACGCGGCAACGCCGCCGGCTGGGACGCCACGGCACGGACGCCGGCAAACGGCCAGCGGAAGAAATCGTGAAGGAGCTTCATCGGCTCATCTCCTGGTAACGACGCCGTCGGCGTCCTCAGGAGTGGGCCGGACTTTCCCTAGTGGAAAGCACCAGCCGACCGCAGGCGGTCGCCGCAGGCGTTCAACTTGTTGTTGTGCGGCGCCGGCACCCGAAGCGAGCGGATGTCGACGTTGCGACTAGGGTAAACGTCCATATGCCTTGGTTTGTCAGGACTGGAAGCCGTGCGGCGCAGCGCGCCGCAGGGCGCGCGCATTGTCGTGCCGCAGTGCAAAACTGTCAATCGCCGGGCCGCGCGTGACCTCGGAAAATGGATAGAAAAACTGCATGCCACCGGCGTGGGAAACGAACGCCACGACGGCGCGCGCTGCCCGATCCCACTATGCTTGCCCCCGACTCCCGGCACCACTCGCGGCACCAAAGATGGTCCGCGGCCTCGATTGCGTCGGGAGCCGATGGACGCAGGGAGACATTCTTGACAGCGCAAGACAGATCCAGCCGACCCTCGCCCGAATGCGACGGGCACGACGCGCTGCTGCGCAGCGCACGCTGGCTGGAAGTGGGCGATGATGACCCACGACTGCCCCCGGCCTTCGTGATCGAGTTCTCTTCCGCGGCGTTCGCCCTGCCTGCCTTCGAGCAGCATGGCGTGCCGCTTCCGGCTGCACTGCAGAGGGCCGTGCCCAAACGGCAGGCCGAGTTTCTGGCGGGCCGGATCGCGGCCCGCCACGCGATCGAGCGCCTCGGCGTCGTTGCGTCGATTCCTGGCATCGGATCATCGAGGGAACCACGGTGGCAGGCGGGCGTGACGGGAAGCATCACGCACACGCGCGACCTCGCTGGCGCAATCGCCGTCCAGGCGTCGGCCGTGAGGGGCATCGGCATCGACTTCGAGGAGGTCATCGAGGCCGCCGCCCGCGACGCGGTGCGGGAACTCGCCTTCACGCCGGGCGAACTCGCCTTGCTGGAGAAGCAGCACGGTCACTTGTCCGACGACATGCTCCTCACGATCGCGTTCTCCGCCAAGGAGAGCCTTTTCAAGGGTGCGCACGCGGCAGCCGGCCGCTACTTCGATTTCAGCGCCGCGCGGGTTTCCGCCTTGGACGCAGATGCCGGCCGCCTGACCCTGACGCTGGCGGAAACGCTCTGCCCCGACCTGCCGGAAGGCAGCTGCCACCCCGTCTGCTTCAGGATGCTCCGCCCCGACACGGTCGCGACCAGCTTCGTCTGGTGAAGGCGGCGACACCGCGCTCGCCTTCCGTCGCCGCCGACAACTCATCCGAAAATCCCCCGCCGAAGCCCCCCACCGACGCGCGCGCAGCCCGCGCCACCGTTCAACCGATCTGCTGCAGCACCGCCCCATGCTGCAGCAGCGGGTCGACCAGCCAGTGGTCGAGCAGCAGGAAGGCGAACAAGGCCATCAGGTACACGATGGAGTACTTGAATACTTTCATCGGGTACAGCTCGTCGGGCGGGTTGAGCAGGCGGATCGCGTAGTAGAGGAAGCCCGCGTCGAGCACGATCGCACCAGCCAGGTAGAGCAACCCGCTCATGCCGGTGATCGCCGGCAGCAGGGTCACCAGCACCAGCAGGATGGTGTAGAACAGCACCTGCCAGCGGGTGTAGACCACGCCGTGGGTGACCGGCAGCATCGGCACGCCGGCGCGTGCGTAATCCTCGCGGCGGAAAATCGCCAGCGCCCAGAAGTGCGGCGGCGTCCACACGAAGATGATCAGGCACAGCTGCAGCGCGAATGCGTGCAACTCGCCGGTGACCGCGGTCCAGCCCAGCACCGGCGGGATCGCGCCGGCGAGGCCGCCGATCACGATGTTCTGCGGCGTGGCGCGCTTCAGGTAGCGGGTGTAGACCAGCGCGTAGCCGATCAATCCGCCGAAGGTCAGCAGTGCGGTCAGCGTGTTGACCAGCAGCGCCAGCACCAGCATCGAGGCGATGCCCAGCAGTACCGCGAACGCCAGCGCCTGGTGCGCGGTGAGTTTGCCGGTGGCCAGCGGGCGGCGCGCGGTACGCACCATCAGTTTGTCGATCCGCTCGTCGATCAGGTGGTTGAACGCCGCCGCCGAACCGGACGCCATCCAGATGCCCAGCGTGCCGAACACCAGGCCGCGCCACGGCGGCAGGCCGGGCACGGCGAGGAACATGCCGATCACGGCGCAGAACACCAGCAAGGCGACGACGCGCGGCTTGGTCAGCTGCAGATATTCGCGGATCAACTCCATCTCGCTCACGACTCCTCTGATATCGGCACGGCCGCCTGCGTGCGCGCCAACGTCGCCAGCAGGGCAAACAACAGCAAGGCCGCCACGCCATTGTGCGCGGTGGCCACCGGCAGCGGCAGGCCGAAATACACGTTGCTGATGCCCAGCGTCACCTGGGCCAGCAGGATCAGCGCGATCGCCAGCGCGTGCGCCCGCAAACCCCCGCGCGCCGCTTTGAACGCCAGCCATCCGAGATAGCAGAACACCACCAGTGCGCCGATCCGGTGCGCGATCTGGATCGCGCTGCGCGCGGCCATGTCCAGCACGCCGCCTTCGTAGTTGACGCCGATGCCGCGCCACAGGATGAAGCCTTCGCGGAAATCCGTCGGCGGCGCCCACTGGCCCAGGCACTGCGGGAACGAGCCCGGGCCGTAGCCGCAGGCCAGCGCCGCGTAGTTGGACGAGGTCCAGCCGCCCAGCGCGATCTGGCACGCCAGCAGCACCACGCCCGCCACCACCAGGCTGCGCAGCGCGGCCAGGCGCTGGTCCGGCGCGGCGACGCCGGCGAAACGCAGCGCCACGTACGAGAGCAGGCCGAAGGTGAGCATGCCGCCGAGCAGGTGGCTGGTGACCACCACCGGTTTCAGCAGCAAGGTGACCGTCCACATGCCGAGCATCGCCTGGAACACGATCACCGCGAACACCAGCACGCTGATCCGCCGCGCGCCGCCACCACCGAGTCGCCACGCGCCGAACAGCGGCGCGGCGATCGCCACGCCCGCCAGCACCGACGAGAACACATGCTCGCCGCGCATGTACATGGTCACGCCGATCGCCGCGCATATCGCGCCGACCACCACCATCGCGCGCACGCGCCGGTCCCGCCACGCGGCGGCCAGCGCCAGCACCAGCACCATCACGCCCAGCGTGCCGGCGAGGAAGCGATGCACCTGCTCGCGCCAAGCCTTGTGCGCCTCGTACGGACGGTCCGGGAACGCCGCGTCGGCGTGCGCCACCGCCTGCGCGTGCTGCGGCCAGGTGACCTGGCCGTAGCAGGTGGGCCAGTCCGGACAGGACAGCCCGGCGTTGGACAGCCGCACGAAGGCGCCGAACATCACCAGGCCGAAGGCGAACAGCGCCGCCAGCAGCGACAAGCCGCGCAGAAACTTCCGCTGACGCGCCGACATCACTTGATCACCTTGCGCATGTCGCGCAGCAGGCCGGCGGCATCGAAGCCGGGCGGATAGAACGACAGCGCGGTGCCGTTGGATTCCACCAGCAGCGCGCCGACGCTGTCGGGCGTGGCGGGTCGATAGCCGTCGAGCTTGCCGTCGACATCGCGGCCGGTTTGCCAGTACGTCGACATCGCCTCGCGTGCCGCCGCATCGGCAGGCGGCGTGCCCAGGTAGAGCAGGCGCAGGCGATCCTGCTTGTGATTCAGCATCACCCGCGCCTTGGCCATGGCGGTGAGCGTGGCCAGGCATTGCGTGGCGCAATCCGGGCCGGCCAGCGCCACCAGGGTCATCCGCGGCTCGCTGTCGCGCCAGGCGTAATCGCCGCCATCGGCCAGCACGACGCGCAGGTGCTCGTCGAGGAAATTGCGCTGCGGCACGATCGGCTGGCCGTTGCCCTTGGTGCCCGGCTGCCAGCCGGCAAAGGTGAGCACGCCGGCGGCGATCATGGGCGCCAGGAACACCAGTGCGATCAGCAACAGGTGGATGCGGCTCTTGCGCGTGCGGTTGGGGTCAGCGGTGTTCATCGTGGACATTCATCACAGGACATCGGTGGGGTCATCATCGCCCGCGCGGAGGGCGCTTGCGATGCAGCACCAGCAGGATCACCACCGCGGCGACGGCGAAGGCAAACCACTGGAACGCATAGGCGCGGTGTCGCGCCGGCGGCATCGAGAGGTCGAGCGTGTGCTGGCGCACGTAGATCGAGGAGGCGTCCGCATCCAGCGCCAGCACGCGCGGGTACAAGGGCCGGCCGAGGTCGGCGGCCACCTGGCCCATCGCCAGGTAGATGCTCTGCTTCGGCCAGCGGGTCTGCCGCGCCAGCGCATTGCCGCCCATCTCGAAACCGGTCGGCGGCGGCGGCACGTACAAGCCGCGCAGCTCGACCGGCGTGGCCGGCAACGGCGGCAGTTGCGGCGCCTTGCTGTTGCCGCTGCCGGGCAGGAAACCCAGGTCGACCAGCAGCAGCGGCGCGTGCCCGGCCAGTTCGAACGGCGCAAACACCTCCACGCCGCCGCGCTCGTCATGCTTGGGGTTGTCCAGCAGGTAGAGCCGGTCGGCAAGGTAACGGCCGTGCACCTGCACGCGCGGAAAGCTGCCCGCCGGCGGCGTGGCGGCCACCATGGCGAAGTCCTGCGATGGCGCGGTTTCCGCTGCGGCATAGCGCCGCAGCAGCGATTCCTTGAAGTCGGCGCGATGCAGTTGCCACACGCCCAGGCGCAGGAACAGCAAGGCGCCGGCCGCCGTCAGCAGCAACGCCCACCACGACGGACGGCGAAAGCCGTTCACGCGGTGCGGCTGCCGCGGGTGGCTATACTGCCGCTGTCGAAATCGCTCGGACCGATCACGTGGAAACCATCTACAAAGTCGCGCTGGTGGTGGTACTGCTGGTGGTGATCTTCAATCTCGGCCAGGCGCTGTTCTTCATGATGAAGGACAAGGACGACGACCGACGAACGGTGTGGGCGCTGACCCGCCGCATCGGCCTGTCGCTGGTGCTGATCGGCATGGTCGTGCTGGGCATCTGGATGGGCTGGCTGCACCCGCACGGCGTCAGCCCGTAATTGTAGCGGTTGTGCCGCCCCGGCGTTGCCGCGGCGCGCGCCACGTCGATCAGGCTTGCCCGCCGACCCGGTAATAGTCGCGATACCAGCGCACGAAATTCGCCACGCCCTCCTCCACGCCCACCCGCGGCCGGTAGCCGACCGAGGCGATCAGGTCGGAGATGTCGGCCTCGGTGTCCGGCACGTCGCCGGCCTGCAGCGGCAGCATCTCCATCTGCGCCTTGCGACCCAGGCACTGTTCGAGCACCTCGATGTAGCGCAGCAGCTCCACCGGCTGCTCGTTGCCGATGTTGTAGATGCGGTACGGCGCCACCCCGCTGCTGGCCGGGTCGGGTGCGTTGCCGTCCCAGCCGCGGTCCTTGCCGGGGATCTTGTCCAGCGTGCGCACGACGCCCTCGACGATGTCGTCGACGTAGGTGAAGCTGCGCTTGTGGTGGCCGTGGTTGAACACCTTGATCGGCTCGCCCGCCAGGATCGCGCGGGTGAACAGGAACAACGCCATGTCCGGCCGGCCCCACGGCCCGTAGACGGTGAAGAAGCGCAGCCCCGTGCACGGCAGGCCGTACAGGTGCGCGTAGCTGTGCGCCATCATCTCGTTGGCCTTTTTCGAGGCCGCGTACAGCGTCAGCGGATGCTCGGTCGACTGGTGCTCGGAGAAGGGCATCTTGGTGTCGGCGCCGTACACCGAACTGGTCGAGGCATAGACCAGGTGCTCGACGTCGTGGTGACGGCAACCCTCGATCACATGCAGGAAGCCGGTGACGTTGGTGGACACGTAGATGTGCGGGTTCTGCGCGGCGTAACGCACCCCGGCCTGCGCCGCCAGGTTGATCACCCGCTGCGGCTTGTGGCGGGCGAACACCGCCTCGATCGCCGCGCGATCGGCGAGGTCGACCGGCTCGTGACGGTAGCCCGGGTGCTCGGCGAAGCGCGCCAGCCGCGCCTTCTTCAGCTCCACGTCGTAGTAGTCGCTGAGGTTGTCGATGCCGATCACCTCGTCGCCGCGCTCAAGCAGGCGCATGGCGACGTGGGAACCGATGAAGCCGGCGGTGCCGGTGACGAGGACTTTCATGCGCGGGCGGCCTGCGGCGGGGAAACCTCCCCATGATACGCAGTCGCGGCGCGCGGCGCTGGCTACAGGCGGCCGTCCACCTCGTTGCGCGGCAGCACGTATTTCACGTCGTACAGCACGCTGGACGGCTTGCCGAAGGCGCGGATGCCGGCGCTGCCCAGCGCGGCGAACTCGCGGTGGCCGACCGCCACCACCACGGCGTCATAGGCGCCGGCGGCAGGGGCCTGGACCAGGTCCAGGCCGTACTCGTGCCGCGCCTCGGCCGCGTCGACCCAGGGGTCGTACACGTCCACCGCGGTGTTGTAGCCGCGCAACGCCTGCACGATGTCCACCACGCGGGTGTTGCGCAGGTCCGGGCAGTTCTCCTTGAACGCCAATCCCAGCACCAGGATGCGCGCATGCACCGGGTTGATGCCCTTGCGCACCATCAGCCGCACCACCTGGCCGGCGATGTACTCGCCCATGCTGTCGTTGGTGCGCCGGCCGGCCAGGATCACGTCCGGGTGATGGCCCACCTCCTGCGCCTTGTGAGTGAGGTAGTACGGATCGACGCTGATGCAGTGGCCGCCGACCAGACCCGGCCGGAACGGCAGGAAGTTCCACTTGGTGCCGGCCGCCTCGAGCACTTCCAGGGTGTCGATGCCCAGCGTGTTGAACAGCTTGGCGAGGTCGTTGACCAGCGCGATGTTGAGGTCGCGCTGGGTGTTCTCGATCACCTTGGCGGCCTCGGCCACCTTGATGCAGCTGGCCTGGTGAGTGCCGGCGGTGATGATCGAGCCGTACAGCCGGTTGACGAAGTCGGCTACCTCGGGGGTGGAGCCGGAGGTGACCTTGAGGATGCTGGTGACCCGGTGCTGCTTGTCGCCCGGGTTGATCCGCTCCGGGCTGTAGCCGGCGAAGAAGTCGCGGTTGAAGACCAGCCCCGAGACGCGCTCCAGGATCGGGATGCAGACCTCCTCGGTGCAGCCGGGGTAGACGGTGGATTCGTACACCACGATGTCGCCACGCTCCAGCACCTGACCCAGGCTTTCGCTGGCCTTGACCAGCGGGGTCAGGTCGGGGCGCTTGGCCGCGTCGATCGGGGTGGGCACGGTGACGATGTAGACGTTGCACCCGCGGATGCCCTCCAGCTCGGCGCTGAAGCGCAGGCGGGTGGCCGCCGCCAGCTCGGCCGCATCGACCTCCAGCGTGTGGTCGTGGCCGGCGCGCAGCTCGTCCACCCGTGCGGCGCGGATGTCGAATCCGACCGTGTCGTAGCGCCGGCCGAACTCCACCGCCAACGGCAGGCCGACATAGCCCAGCCCGACGATGGCGACCCTGGTGTTTTCCAGCTGCTGCATAGGTAACTGTCCCGTGATTTCCTTGATGGGGCGCGGCGCGAAGCGGGCCGACGGCCGGTCCGGCGCAGTCCGCGCGCCGTGTCCGCATATCCGGTTGTCGACGTTCCTGCCGTGATATTCTGCACATTCTGAAAGACAATCAGGAGGATTGCCATGAAATCGTTGTGCCAACTGCTCATGCTCGGCCTGTTGCTCGTGCTTGCCGGCTGTGCCACCGGTCCCGGCTCGACGCAGGCACCTTCGGTGAACCCCGAAGCCCAGGCGGTCGCCGTCTACCATATCGGTGTGGACGATCAATTGCAGGTGTCGGTGTGGCACAACCCCGACCTGAGCGTCAGCGTACCCGTGCGCCCGGACGGCATGATCACGGTGCCGCTGATCGGCGACGTGCAGGCCGGCGGCCGCACGCCCGAACAGGTCGCCGCGGAGATCAAGGAAAAGCTCCAGGCCTACGTGCGCGACCCGCAGGTGGCGGTGATCCTCACCTCGCTGCGCAGCCATGAATACCTTTCGCGCGTGCGCGTGACCGGCGCGGTGCGCACGCCGGTGTCGATCCCCTACCGCCAGGGCATGACCGTGCTCGACGCGGTGCTCGCCGCCGGCGGCACCACCGAATTCGCCGCGCCCGACCGCACCGAGCTGTACCGCAAATCGGGCGACGCCACGCAGTCGTACGCGATCCGGCTGGACAGCATCCTGCAGAAGGGCAACCTGACGACCAACTACCCGGTGCAGCCGGGTGACGTCATCACCGTGCCGCAGCGGGCGTTCTGAGCTGCCGGCACAGGCACGCGAGTCGACCCGTCCATGAACGAAGAACCCAATCCCCTGCTGGCACTGCTCCCGGTGCTGTGGACCGAGGCCAAGCGACGACGCGTGTCGCTGGCGGTCATCTTTGCCTCGATCGCGATGCTGGCGCTGATCGCCGGCATCAACTGGCCACAGCGCTACGACGCCTCGGTCACCATCCTGGCGCAGAAGAGCAGCATCATCACGCCGCTGATGGAAGGCGCCGCCGCCGCCACCGGCAACACCAACCGCGCCGGCATCGCCAAGGCGGTGATCTTCAGCCGCAAGGTCATGGACCAGGTGCTGGTGGCCGGCGGCTGGATGGCGCACAAACCCTCCCCGGTCGACCAGGACAAGCTGATCCAGGAGATCAAGGCGCGCACCCTGGTCACGATCTCGCGCGACAACCTCATCACCATCAGCTACCACGACAGCGACGCGCGGCGCGCCTTCGACGTGACGCGCACGTTCGGCCAGCTGTTCATCAGCGAAAGCGTGGCCTCGAAGATGAAGGAGAGCCGCGACGCCTTCGACTTCATCGACAGCCAGGTCGAGGCCTACCGCAAGAAGCTGACCGACGCGGAGAACAAGCTCAAGGACTACCGCAACGCCAACGCCGACGCGCGCCCGGGCAGCGAGGCCGACACCAACGCCAGCATCAGCCAGTTGCGCAACCAGATCGAGACGGCGCAGATGGACCTGATGGAGAAGCGCTCGCAGGCCGGCTCGCTGGAGCGCCAGCTCTCCGGCGAGTCGGAGGTCAACGCGGTGCAGACCTCCAACGGCATCTACGAAAGCCAGCTCGCCGAACTGCAGTCGAAACTGGACAAGCTGCGCCTGACCTACACCGACGAATATCCCGACGTGGTGCGTACCCGCCACCAGATCGAGGACCTGCGCCGCCTGCTGGCCAGCGCCGACCAGCAATCGGCCAAGGCGCCGCGCGCGATCGGCGACACCGGCACCAACGGCAGCGCCGTGCAGTTCAACCCGCTCTACCAGCAGATGCGCAGCCAGCTCGCCACCTTGCGCTCGGACATCGCCGCCACCACCGCGCGGCTGGGCGCGGCGCAGGCGCGGCTCGACTCCGAGCTTGACCGCAGCAAGCGCATCGCCAACTCCGAGGCGGTCACCGCCGAGCTGACCCGCGACTACACGGTCAACCGGGACGTCTACCAGGACCTGCTCAAGCGCCGCGAAAGCGCGCGGGTGTCGATGAACCTCGACTCCGACCAGGATGGCGCCTCGTTCGTGGTGCAGAACCCCGCGGTGATGCCGCTGGTGCCCTCGGGACTGCGCTTCATGCACTTCGGCATCGCCGGCATCCTCGCCGGCCTGGCGGTCCCGTTCGGCGTGCTGTTCGGCTTCGCCCGCTTCGATCCGCGCGTGCGCTCGGCGGAGCAACTGGAACAGGCGACCGGCCTGCCGGTACTGGCGACCGTTCCATTTTACCCGACACCGGGCGACCATCAGCGCGAGCGGCGGCGCAACCTGGCGCTGGTGGCGATCGTGCTGTGCGTGGTGCTGGCCTATGCGCTGCTGTTCTGGTTGAAGCTGAAGGGACTGGCATGAACGCTCGGGACGATGACAAGTCGGTAATCAACCTGCTCTCGCGCGAGCCCGAGGCCCGCGAACGGGCCGCGGCCGCCGGCGACGAGGCCAAGGCTGCACCGGGCCATTCGATCGCGCTGATGTCGGAAACCGGTGCACTGGTGCCGCGGCAGCTGGAGGAGCGCCGGCTGATCCACCGCGACGAGTCGGTGCGAACGCAGTCCGATGCCTTCCGCGAGATCCGCACGCGCTTGCTGTGGCTCGGCGGCGAGCGCAACTTCGTGACCATGGTGGTGCCGGTCAGCCCCAAGTCGGGCGGCAGCTTCGTGGCGCGCAACCTGGCCCTCGCGTTCGCCTTCGACGAAGCAAAGACCAGCCTGCTGATCGACTGCAACCTGCGCTACCCGACCCAGCACGAGGCGCTGGGGGTGGCGCGCGGCAGCGAGGGCCTGATCAACTTCCTCGAACAGCCGTCGATCGGCATCAAGTCGATCATCTACCCGACCGGCATCCCGCGCCTGCGCCTGATCCCGGCCGGTTCCACGCGCGAGAACAGCGGCGAGTATTTCTCCTCGTTCCGCATGCGCGCGGTGGTCGATTCGCTGCGTTGCCGCTACCCGGACCGCTACCTGTTCCTGGACGGGCCGGCGATCAAGGGCTCGCCCGACGCGCGCATCCTCTCCGAGCTGGCCGACCAGGTGGTGGTGGTGGCCGGCTACGGCCGCGACACGCCGGCGGCGATCAGCCAGGCGGTGGCCAGTTTCGATGCGAACAAGGTGGCCGGAGTGGTGTTCAACCACGCACCGTGAGGCCGTCCGGCGGGGCGTTGCGACACTCCGCCCCACCGCACGGTTCCGCGCGGATCTGCCAGACTCGCAGCGCCAGGGGCAAGCCATCGGATGCGGTTTCCGCAGGTTCAGGGCTCGACGATCATGGACAAGACAAGGGGGCACGCACACATGTCGACATATCGCACCCGCAATTGCGTACTGGGGTCGATGCTGGTCATTGCCTCGACCGGCGCATCGGCGGCGCAGTTCGACTACGGCTGGCGCGTCGGCGTGGGCCACAGCGACAACATCGGCCTGACCGAAACCGACCCGATCAGCCAGAACATGCTGATCCCGGGCTTCGACTTCAGCTATCAGCAGGAAGGCTCCACCTTCCAGGCCGACGTGGTCGGCAACCTGGAGTACCGCGACTACCTGGCGCACGCCTTCGATAACCAGACGCTGGCCCAGCTCGCCGGCCAGGCGAACTGGACGGTGCTGCCCGAGCGACTGGATTTCACCGTGCGCGACGTGGCCAGCGTGCAGCCGCTGTCGACCTTCTCCAGCAATGCGCCAGACAACCAGCAGCAGACCAACGTGCTGACGCTGGGCCCGACCCTGCGTTTCCGGCTCAACCCGACCGTGCGCGGCCAGGCCGAACTGCGCTACATCGACAGCCGCGCGTCCAAGACCAACGAGTTCGATTCCTCGCGCGGCCTGCTGGCCTTGCGCCTGTTCAAGGATCTCAGCCCCACCGCATCGCTGTCGGCCAACGCGGAAACCGAGCGGGTGACCTTCGACCACGCCGACGCCGGTCCGGCCTACAACCGCACCCAGCTGTTCGTCAGCTCGGTCAGCCGCCTCAGCCAGCTCGACGTCAATGCCTCGGTGGGCTGGTCACGGCTCTCGTTCGACCAGGCGCAGTCGATCAACACGCCGCTGGCGCGGCTGAGCGTGGCCTGGCGCATGACCCCCAACAGCACCCTGCTGCTGCGCGGTGCGCGCCAGTACGGCGACGCGGCGGAAGACCTGATCAACCAGCTCGACCAGAACCCCGGCGAATCGGCGCCGGCACCGTCGAACATCAACACCGGTGCCACCGTGATCAGCTCGCAGGTCTATACCGAGCGGCGCTACGAGGTGGTCTACACCTACGTCGGCACGCGCTGGAACCTGCGCATCGCGCCGCTGTACCGCAACTTCGATTACGTCAACGACCCCACCGACAGCCAGCGCGGCCGCGGCGGCACCCTCGGCCTCGACTACCGACTGCACCCGCGCACCACGCTGTCGCTGTTCGGCAACACCGAGTCGATGGAATACAACACGATGGCGCGCACCGACCGCACCACCAACTTCGGCCTGATCCTTGCCACCCAGCGCACCGAGCACTGGAGCTGGAACGCGTCGTTCACCCGTCGCGTGCGTCACAGCGACACCGTCGGCGCCAGCTACCATGCCAACGAGATCTATCTCGGCGTGGCCTACCGGAGGTGACGGATGCGCGTCGAACCGGCACAACCGTGCCAATTCGGTAGCGGGGAGAGTCTGTTCGGTCTCTATCATCCGGTCGCCGGGCCGGCGCGCACGGCCATGCTGCTGTGCCCGCCGCTGGGCCAGGACATGATTCGCAGCCATCGCGTGTACCGCCAGCTCGCCGATGCACTGGCGCTGCAAGGCGTCGCCGCGCTGCGCTTCGACTATTTCGGCACCGGCGACTCGGCCGGCCCCAGCGATACCTGCGACTGGACCCGCTGCGTGGCCGACACGGTTGCCGCGGCGGCTGAACTGCGTGCACGCTCCGGCTGCAGCCGGGTGATCGGCTTCGGCGCACGACTGGGCGGCGCCATCGCGCTGGAAGCGGCCGCGGCCGGCCGCCTGGCGGAACTCCTGCTGTGGGACCCGCTGCTGGACGGCCACGAATCCGTGACCCGGCTGGACGCGGCGCAGGAGGCCCTGCGCGCGGACCCGATGCGCTTCCCCGCGCCGCGCGGCCGCGAGGACGCGGCCGATCAATGGCTGGGCTTTCCGGTCGGCGCCGACCTGCGCCGGCAGCTCGACGGCTGGCGCGCGACGCCGGCGACGATTCCCGTGCGCGTGTTCGCATCGCAGCCCGCCGCCACGCATGCGGACTGGCCCGCGCAGCTCGGCGCCGGCAGCGCGGTCGTCGCGCTGTCGTCCACGGCCAGTTGGGATGTGCTGGATCGGCTGGAGCACGCCATCCTCGCCCCCGACCTGATCCGCGCCGTCGGCGACCACCTGCGAGCGGCGGCATGAGCACGGAACGCGCCTTCCGCTTCGGCCGCGCGCAGCACCTGGTCGGCGTGGCCGGGCTGCCCGATGCGGCGACACCTGCCGCGCCGGTCGGCGTGATCGTGCTGAATGCCGGCATGGTGCATCGGGTCGGGCCGTTCCGGCTGCACGTGGAACTCACCCGGCGGCTGAACGCCGACGGCTATCCCACCCTGCGCTTCGACCTTTCCTCGCTCGGCGACAGCAGCGCCGCCGACGAAGCGGGCTCGCAAGCGCAGCAGGTGAAGGCGGACGTCGCCGACGCGATGAGCCTGCTCGCCAGTCACGCCGGCTGCAGCCGCTTCGTGCTGCTCGGCCTGTGTTCCGGCGCGCAGAACGCGCACGGCGTGGCGCTCGACGAGCCGCGCGTGGCCGGCGCCGTCTTCCTCGATGGCTACGCCTACCGCACGCTGGGCTTTCGCCTGCGCCACTACCTGCCGCGGCTGTGGAGCGGCTCGCGCTGGCAACGCTTCATCAGCCGCAGCCTGCAGGCGCGCGCCAGCCAGGGCGACGACGTCTTCGCGGTACGTTTCCCGCCGCGCGAACAGGTGCAACGGGAACTGGCCACCATGCTCGACCGCGGTCTCAGGCTGCACTTCATCTACAGCGGGGGGGTGACCCGCTACTTCAACCATCCGCGCCAGTTCCGCGAGTGCTTCGGGCGCCTGGCCGACCGCCCGCAGATCAGCGCGCGCCTGTTCGCCGGCAGCGACCACACCTACGCCCTGCAGGTGGATCGCCGCCGCCTTCTGGACGACATCGCGACGTGGTTGCGGGACAATTTTCCGATTTCCGGCGGGAGCAATCCATGAGCACGATCCTGGTCACCGGCGGCGCCGGCTACATCGGCAGCCACGTGGTGCAGCAGCTGAGCGAACGCGGCGAGCGGGTGGTGGTGCTGGACAACCTGGTCAGCGGCTTCGCCGATGCCGTGCGCGGCGCCGAGCTGGTGGTGGGCAACGTGGGAGACCAGACGCTGGTGTCGCGGCTGCTGGCCGAGCACAAGGTGGACGCGGTGATGCACTTCGCCGCCCACACCGTGGTGCCCGAATCGGTGCGTGATCCGCTGAAGTACTACGGCAACAACACCTGCAACACGCGCAACCTGCTCGCCTGCTGCGTCGAGGCCGGCGTGGACCGCTTCATTTTTTCCTCGACCGCGGCGGTGTACGGCACGCCGGCCGGCGGCGTGGCCGACGAGGACACCCCGCTGCAGCCGATCAACCCGTACGGCAGCTCCAAGCTGATGTCCGAGATGATGCTGCGCGACCTCGGCACCGCCGGCGCGATGCGTTACGTGATCCTGCGCTATTTCAACGTCGCCGGCTGCGACCCGCTCGGCCGCATCGGGCAATCCACGCCCAACGCCACCCTGCTGCTCAAGGTGGCCTGCGAGCATGCTGTGGGCAAGCGCCCCGGCCTGGCCATCTTCGGCACCGACTACGACACGCCCGACGGCACCGGCATCCGCGACTACATCCATGTCGAGGACCTGGCCGCGGCGCACCTGCGCGCGCTCGACCACCTGCGCACGGGCGGCGAGTCGCTGACGCTGAACTGCGGCTACGGCCACGGCTACAGCGTGCGAGAGGTGATCGAGACGGTGCGCCGGGTCAGCGGCGCGACCCTGCAGGTGACCGAGCAGCCGCGCCGCGCGGGCGATCCGCCGATGCTGATCGCCCGCGCCGACCGCCTGCGCCAGCGCCTGGGCTGGGCGCCGCGCCACGACGACCTGGAGTTCATCGTGCGCACCGCGCTCGCGTGGGAACGCCAGCTGGCGGCACGGGACGCGGCCCGGTGACACGCGCAGCGCGCGGCTTCGTCCGGCGGCTGGGCGCACTGTTCGCCGGCCTCGGCCTGCTGCTCGCGACCGCGCACGCGCAAGGCGCCAGCGCGCCGCCACCGATCGCCAGGCTGGCGCCGACCGGCATCGGCGCGCAGTGGCAGACGATCACCCTGCATCGCCACGGCGCCGTCGGCGATCGGGTGGCGGTGACTGTCGGCATCCCGTTCCCGCCCGGCATGCTGGACGACGCGCGACGGGTGCGCATCGAGGACGCGCGCGGCCAGCCCGTGCCGGCGCATGTCGAGGCCACGTTGCGCTGGCATTTCGACGGCGGCGGCATCCGCGCCGTGCGCGCGCAGTTCCACGCCACGCTGGCCGGCGACAGCGCGCAGCTGCGTTTCGCCCTCGCGCCGGTCGGCGCCACCGCGACCGCCGCGCCGGGCTGGGCCTACGCCGACGAGCTGGTGGACGGTGCCGACGGCGTGCGCGTGCCGGGCGTATTGGCCACGCTCAGCCCGCAATGGATGACCGCTTCTCTGATCGCCGGCCCGCAAGTGCCGGCGGTACCCCCCGGCGCCTACGACCGCTACTTCGAAACCCAGTTCGCCTGGGCGCGCAAACTTCCGCGCAGCGACGGCTCGGCGTGGCTGTTCGATCGCCCCACCGCGCTGTTCCAGCAGTACGTGCGCACCGGCCGCGTCGATTACCTCGCCGCCGCGGTCCAGAGCTACCACTTCTACATGGCGCACATCCGCCGCTTCGGCGCACCGGGCTGGCCGCTGTGCGGCGGCGGTTTCAAGCTGGGCGAGGTGAACCCCTGCGACCCGAAGTACGTCTACATCCAGCCGACCCTGCTCGCGCTCGGCCTCACCGGCGACGACAGCCAGGACGACACGGCACTGGTCGAACGCATGGTGGGAGCGTGGGATACCGGCGGCTGGACCATTCCCGCCGGCCCCTACACCGGGCTCACCCAGAAGTTCTTCACCGAACGGCAGGCCGGGTTGGGCCTGCTGCAGATCGTCAGCGCGTGGGAACTCACCGGCAAGCGCGAATACCTGCAAGACATCGGCGATCGCGTGGGCTGGCTGTACCAGCACCAGCAGCACAATCCCGACGGCCTGGGCAATGACGGCTCCTGGCGCAGCAGCTGGGACATGCACGAAGGCAACCCGTACGACGCGGCCACCGACGTGCCGGGCAGCTCGCCGTGGATGACGCAGAACATCATCGACGGCCTGTGGCATGCCTGGCTGGCCACCGGGGACGCGCGCATCCCGCCGATGATCACCGCGTTCGGCCGCTACCTCGAGCGCTACGGCTGGATCGACGCCAAAACCGTGGCCACGGTCGGCAAGGACTGGCGCGACCCGTGCAGCGGACCTAGCGGCCAGATCAGCTGGTACTGGTCGTCGGCCCACGTCGACCGGGCCAGGCTGGTCGCCATCGAGAACTCCGACGGCTGGTACAGCGATTCGCACAACGTGGAGCTGACCCTGCCGGTGGCCGCCGCCCGCTATTTCAGCACCGACCCGCAGCTGCAGCATGCGCTGGACCGGCGCATGCATGCGCTGGCGTCGTCGTACGCCGTCGCCTGCGCGCGCAACGCCAGCACCGCGCGACGCTTCAACTGGAACCACCGCGGCACCGGCGTGGTGCAGTGGCTGATGCGCCAGGACGCGGGCAGCGGCGCCGCCCCGGCGCGCCCCTGACGCGCGTCGGTCAGGGCGATCGGCGCGGTCGCCTGCGCTTGGCGAAGGCGTGCCACACGTAGCGCAGCATGCACAGCGAGGCGCGCAGCAAGCCGAGCTTCTCGACCTGGCGATAGATCGTCCACTGCCAGCGCGCCGCGCGCAGCTTGTTGGCCGACAGCGACGACTCGCGCACCAGATACCAGGCCAGCGGTTCGGCGCTGTCCGCGCGCACCGCCGCGCCGGCGCGGCGAACCTGCTCCAGCCAGAACGCATAGTCCTCGTGGCCGATCCGACGAAACGGCACGTCGCCCAGCTCGCGCGCGTACAGGCCGGTGAGGTTGCCGATGAAATTGCTGGCCAGCATGTCGCGATGCTCCAGCCGCGCGGGCGGGTCCACCCGGCTGAGCACCCGGCCGTCTTCCGCCACCCGCCAGTACGCCGCGTAGCTGATGCGCTCGCCACTGGCGCGCAGGCTGGCCAGTTGCCGCTCCAGCTTGGCCGGGTGCCACCAGTCGTCGGCGTCCAGGAAGGCGACATAGTTGCCGCGGGCGACAGCCAGCGCGGCGTTGCGTGCAGCGGCCACGCCGCCGTTCGCCGGCTGGCGCTGCACGCGCACGCGCGCGTCGGCCTGCGCAAAGCCCTGCAGGATCGCCAGCGAATCGTCGTGCGAACCATCGTCCACCGCGATCAGCTCCAGGTTGCGATGGCTCTGCGCCAGCACCGACTCCACCGCCCGCGGCAACCACGCCGCGGCGTTGTACACCGGCATCACCACGCTGACCAGATCGCCGCCCAGCGCGGGCGTCGGGACAGCGGTCGTCGTCGGCGCGGCCGTCACGCGAACAGCTGCGGCAAGGTCACGAGGGAGCGGAACCAGTCGGTGTCCAGCTCCGTCTCCACCGCCACGCGAGGGATGTCGTAGGCGTCCCAGCGATCGTAGCGGGCGTGCCCGCCGTAGTAGCTGAAGGCATGCTCCACGCCCGCTTCGCGCAGGCAGTCGCGGGTGATCTGGTCGAACGCGCCCCGGTTGCCGACCGGATAGCTGAAGCAGCGCATCGGCGCACCCAGTTCCTCGGCGAGCCGGCGCGCGCAACCCTGGATCTCGTCGCGCTGACCCTGCGCCGACATGCGCGACAACACCGGGTGATGCACCGTGTGCCCGCCGATGGTCATGCCCGCTGCCTGCATATCGCGCAGCATGTCCCAGTCCATCCACAGCGCATCGCCGGCGCGGGTATCGGCACGGCCGGTGCCTGCGGCGTCCGCCACGGCATCGAGATACGCGACCGTGTCCTGCGCCGGCATCTCCTTGTACCTGCGCAGCAGCCGACGCACCGCCGCTTCCCGTTCCGGCTCGTCGAAGTGGATCGGCGCATCGAACCACGCCGGCAACTGCAGCGCTTCGCGCCGGCTGGTGCGCGCCATCCAGGCGATCTCGTCCCACCACGGCAGGCTGGGCGCGTCGATGAAACCGGTAGCGACGAAGAAGGTGGCGGTCACGCCTTCGCCACGCAGGATCGGCAACGCCGTCTCGTAGTTGTCGCGGTAGCCGTCGTCGAACGTGATCATGGCGTAGCGGCCGCGCCGGGCGGCGAGTACCCGCGGCAGGTCGGCCGGGCCGATGATCTCCAGCTGTGCCTTGCAGAAACGGACCTGCTCGGCAAACGCCTCCGCGCTGGCGCTCCAAAGGCCGCGATCGAACGGCGTACCCAGCGCATCACCGATGCGATGGTAGTTGAGCGCGAGCACGCCGGACCAGCGCACGGTCCGGTGCAGCAACCGGCGCAAACCGCTGCGGCAGAGCAGGTGTGACGCGATGGCCTTTTTCATTGGAGCACCCCGCGCTCAGCCCGGCGAAACCAGCTTGATGAAGCGGCGGATTGCGCGTACGCACAGCTGACGCAGGCGGTCGAGCAGTGCGCGCGCCGTATGCCTGCGGCACGTCGCGCAAAACAGCTGGCGTTGTTCAGTGGCCAGCGATTTCTTGTACGTGCTGACGCCCCGCAGGAAATCGTAGTGGGAGATGCCGCCCTGTGCCAGCTGCCGCATCAGCAGCAGGTTCGCCGCGGTACCCGAGCTGCGGACCACACCGGGATCCAGCGGCGCCACGCCAAACTGGTACAGGTCGAACTTGCGCCCGGTCACGAAACCGTAGAGCACGGCAAAGATCCTTCCCTGGTGCGAGAACCGCGCCAGCACCACACGCCCGCTTGCCGTCCACCGCCTCACCAGGCCGCGATGGAACTCGGTGAAACGTGGCGCCGAGAAGCAACCCGGTTCACCGGCCGCCACCCAGCGCTCCTGGTGGACGCGCACGAGATCGTCGAAATGACGGTCGGCCGTGGCGGCATCGGCCAGCTCCGCCACGATGCCGGCACGCTCGGCGTCGCGCAGGTACTGGCGGGCGTGCTTGCGTGTCTTGGGCGACAGGCTGCCCAGGTAAGCCTCGAAGCCGTCGCCAAGCCAGGCGATCGGGCAGGCCCCGCGCGACGACAGTTGCAGGCGGGCGTGGCGAGGGAAGTCGCTGCGCCAGCGCAACAGGGCCGCATGTTCGGAGAGATCGAGCAGCTCCAGGGTATCCCAGGCCATGGCGTCGATCGCCCGCCACGCGGCTTGCGCACAGGCCCGGTCCTCGCCGGGCAGGTGCAGCAGGTCCAGATAGTCGGCGCAGACCTCCTCGAACTCCTCTTCCCCGGTGGAGAGGAAGCGCAGGCAGCGCACCCCGAGCCAGCCGCCGCGACCCACGTCGAGGTACAGCGGCAGCGCGCCGACCAGGCGCGACCCACGCCACAACGTGATGATGCGCAGACCGCCCTGGCCATATACGGGGCCGTAAACGTCCCACCAATGGCGCAACCAGGCAAAGTCCAGCGGGGTCGAGGCCGTGGGGCTGGCCTGGTGCAGTGCATCCCAGGCCGCGCGGATCGCGTCCCAGGCGGCGACGTCCCCGATGATGCGCAGCGTCGGTGCCGGGCCGTGCGAATCGTCAGTCACCGCGGGCTCCGGTGTACCCGGCGCCACCGGGGGCAGGGTCATGGCGAGGCAACCGTGCGCTGGCGCAGATGCCGGCGATGCGCCCGGAGCCAGCCGCGCAGCACCGCCGGCAGGTAGCAGCACACGAACAGCTCCCAGGCACGCCGCTGCCACCAGCGATGGCGGATGCTCGCAAACAGGTGGGATCGCGCCGCCGCCATGTCATTCGCCTCGAACTGCAGCTCCCCGATCCACTCGTGGGCATCGGCCAGGGCGCCTTCGATCATCCGCCGGGGCAGGTGGATCTCGCTGCGCGCGGACTCGATGAAGGGAGTGATCGTGCGCAGGAAATTGGTGGCGGTATGGATGCGGTATTCGGAACGGGTCAGGCGGTCGGGCATGCCGCGCTGGTACTGGATGGTGGGCAGGTCGAGGAAACCTACCGGCCCGTGGCGGCAGGTACGCAGGTGGAAATCGAAGTCTTCGCCGGAATAGCGCAGGGTCTCGTCGAAGGCCACCACCTTTTCCAGCCGCTCGCGGCGGATCAGCACGGTGGAGGTGTGCACCAGGTTGCCCATGATCATCTGCGAAAAGATCATGCCCATGCGCAAGGATGCCGCGCCGACCACCGCCTCCATCGACGGCGCGACCGAACGCAGCGGCACGCTCTGCGGAAACAGCCGATCCTGGGGAAACAGTGCGTAGGTGCTGTACATGCTGCGGATGTACGCGTGGTTGAACACGCGCCCGTTCGGGTCGATCGCCTCCATGTCGGTCCAGACCATGCCGAGCTCGGGAAACTGCCGCAGGCAGCGCAGCTGCAGCTCGAGCTTCCACGGTTGCCAGACGTCGTCCGAGTCGAGCAACGCCAGGAACTCGCCGCGTGCAAGCCGGATGCCGTGGTTGCGCGCCGCTGCGACCCCCGCGTTCGCCTGCGCGATGTAGTGGACGCGACGCTCGGTGCCATAGCGCCGGCGCACGAGTTCGGGCGTCTCGTCGGTGGAGCCGTCATCGACGAGCAGGATCTCGAGTTCGGCATGCGTCTGCGCGAGCACGCTGTCCAGCGTGCGCGCCAGGCAATAGGCCCGGTTGAAAGTGGGGATGACTACGCTGACCAGTGCCATGGGTACCCGACCGCTCCTGCATCCAGTGACCACTTGAAGCTTCGACTCGCCGCCACCCCACGCTTGCCGCGCGGATCACGCAGCCGCGGCGCGCTGTCTGCCTGATCCGTCCGGCTGCCCGAGGCGTCGCAGCTTCCGCGGCCGCACTCCTGGCGCCGGAAGTAGCGTCATTGTATGCGTTTTCCGCATCGCCAGACATGGCGTTTCACGCTTTCCCCGGGCGGATCGGAAGGCCTGCCGGGCGCCCGGCAGGCGGCCTTCACGGACCCGCTCAGGCGGCGGGTTTGCGCGCGATGAAGTCGATCGAGGTGATGCACAGGCGTTCGGCCGGGATCGACGCGAACTGCGGGGCGATGTTCAGTTCCGCCAGCTCGCGCAGGCGCCTGGCGGGGGGCGAGCTCACCCGGGTCACGATGGCGAAACCGGCCGCCTCGGCCTGCTCGACAAAGACGTCGGCGCGCAGCCGGTTTTGGTACAGGAACGCATTGTTCCAGCGCTGCCACTGCGCATCGGTGTATTGCAGGTAATTGAGCTGGGTGATGCGGGAGTCGACATAGGCGTAGTGATCGCCGCAGTTGACCGAGTGGAACATGATCCCGCCGGGGCGCAGGATGCGCCTGGCCTCGCGGAAGATGCCGCCGATGGCTTCCGACGCCACATGCTCCAGCACGCTGTTGGAGAACACGCAGTCGATCCGGTCCGGCGGCAGCCCGGTGCGGGCAGCGTCCGCCGGCGCCCGATAGTCCACCACGCCCGCGGTGGCCACGGCCAGATCGGCTGACCTCTCCAGTGCGCCGGCCAGCTGCTGCTGGCGCTGCCGGACCTCGGCCACGGGGACGCCGGCCACCTCGGCGATCAGGGCGACATGCCGCTCCAGGCCCCGGGCGCAGGCGCGCACCAGATCCCGGCGCTGGTGCCGGTTGAGGTCGACGGTGACGACGCGCCGCGCGCCCGCCAGGAAACAGCACAACGGAAAAGTCGGATACCAGCCGCTGCCGATCTCGAACAGCCGCGCGCCCGCCACCGGCACGCCGACCTCGCGCAGCTGGTTGGCCATCAGCCGCCAGTCGTCGATCTTGATGTCGAACTCGCGATCGAAGTCGCGCAGCCCGCCGAACCGCCGCTGCAGCTGGTAGTGGACCGCGGCGCCGCCCGGCATCACGCCGAGCACCTTCTGCAGCATTCCCTTCGTGCGCCAGTCCATCTGTTTCCTCCTTCGAGGACGGAGATGATGCCGGGACCACGCCGCGGTGATCCGCGCGAGCGCGGCGCCGCTACGCCCCGGCAAGCCGATGCGGTGGCGGCGGCAGCAGGAAATCGCGGAACGCATGCGGGTCGCCGCGATGCCCGGCCTCGGCAGCCTTGATGATGTTGTAGGTCTCGCGCGCCGTCACGTAGTGCAGCACGTAGCGCTTGCCGTCGTTGTAGGCGCGCTCCAGGTGCTGGTGCATGCGCTGCGCGGCGTCGCCGAGCAGGGTGTCCATGTCGCGCTCCTGGGTGCCGTGCGTGTGGACCTTGACGAACACCCACTCCGGCCGCCCCTCGACGTGGATGCCGGTTTTCACCCACGCGTCGACCCGCTCGGGCGTGGGCGGGCAGCCGCGGCGCACGTCCGCGTTCTCGATCCGCGGCAGCACGCCGAACTTGCGCTCGCGCCAGTTCAGCCCCAGCGGCCCCTGCACGATCATCAGGTCGCCGCTGGGCGTCCCGCCCACGCGCACCGGCACGCCGCTGTCGTGCGACTTGGGCCGCAGCGGGTCGTCGGTGGCGTAGTAGATCGCGTTGCTGGTTTTCGTCTGCGTGTCGCTGGGCGCCGACGGCAGGGTGAAGTCGGCGTAGCAGCCGAGTTCGCGCAGCAGGATCAGCTCGTTGTTGATGCCGCACCAGCGGCCGTCGGCGCGCGAATTGTCCAGGCTCCAGTTGCCGTGGATGAAGCCGAAGCGCAGCTGGCCGGTGGCCGGATCGCGCGGCAACGCGCCGTGGCGCTCGTGCAGCAGGTTGTTGAAGCGCTCGATGGTCTGGCGGAAGTTGGCCTCGTTGTCGTTGTCGTGGTGCAGGTGGATCTCGATCTCGCCGTAGCCCTCCGCGCAGAGCGCGGCGATCTTGTCCAGGTGTTCTTCCAGGTATTCCTCTTCCGGATAGAAGAACGTGTGCTGCGGCATCCGCCCGTCGGCGTCGCGGTGCATCGCGGCGAGGGCGCGGTAGTCACGGCACCAGCGGTCGACGCGCGCGCGCTGGGTGGCCAGGTCGACCTTGCCCCAGGCCGGCTCGAAATGGTCGACGAAGCAGAACATCACGTGGATCGGCCCGTCGACCGCCGGCGGACGCCGGCGGCGCAGGTAGCCGCCCAGCCAGTACTGCATGTTGCGCGCGCGGATCGCCACGGTGACGGCGATCGCGCACAGCGCCAGCAAACCCGCGATCAGCCAGGCGACGATCATGCGTGCACTCCTTCAGCCGTTGCGCCCAGGTCGGCGCCGGTGGGCAGCGGGCGGAACTCGAAACCCTCGGAACGCCACTGCGGCAGCAGCGTCTCCAGCATGCGGGTGCAGCAGTCGCTGTCGTCGTGCATCAGCAGCACGTCGCCCGGCCGCGGCGGCTGCGCGCGCATCGCCGCCACCAGTTCTGCCGGCGGCCGGTGCTGGTAGTCGAGGCTGTCGTAGGACCAGTACAGCAGGCGTCGCCGCTCGCGCGCGAGGCGCAGCGTGAGCGCCAGCGAGAACGCGCCGCTGGGCGGGCGTACGCCGTGGTGGAGCACGCCATCGAACGCCTGCAGCACCCGGTCGGTGCGGTCGATCTCGTCCATCATCCCGGCCAGCGACAGCCGGTTGAAATCCGGATGGCTCCAGGAGTGGTTGCCCAGCCGGTGCCCCTCGTCCAGCATGCGCCGTACCAGCTGCGGGTGGCGCTCGGCCTTGCTGCCGATCAGGAAGAACGTGGCGCGCACCTGGTGCTGCCGCAGCAGGTCGAGCAGGGCCGGCGTGTATTGCGGGTCGGGGCCGTCATCGAAGCTGAGGTACAGCTCGCGGGCGCCGCCGGGAGGCATGGCGGTGAGTACCACCGCAGCGGGCAGGCAACGCAGCAACCGCATGCGCTTCAACCAGCCGATCATGGCGACCATCCGTCGCTGCCGCGCACGCTGTGCCGGCACCGGCAGAAATCCTTGCTTGCAGGCATAATCCACCCTTGTCGTCGATGGCGTGCGCAGGGGCTGCTGCCGCCATCCGAATCCGACGCACAGGATATCTTCATTCGGCACCAAGCCGGGCGATTTTCGCATGTCCGCCGTCCTTCGGGCGGCCGCGCGGGGATTACGGCGCCGGCCCACACACCCACGTTTGCGATCCGCGGAGAGACGCGTGCTGCAGGGATATGGCCTGATCTACTTCGGCAACGACTGGTACGCAGAAAACCGTACCAGCAGCCATCACGTGGCCGAACGCCTGGCCCATGCCGCACCGCTGCTGTACGTCGACTCGCCCGGCATGCGCGCGCCGCAGGCCAGCGGGCGCGACCTGCGCCGCGCCTGGCGCAAGCTGCGCGCGGCCCTGCGCGCGCCGGTGCCGGTGCGCCCCAACCTGTGGCATTGCACCGTGCCGCAATTGCCGTTTCGGCGGGTGCCGGGGGTCGACTGGCTGAACCGCGTGTTCGGCCGCTGGGCGGTGCGCCGCGCCATGCGCGTGCTGGGCGACGTCACGCCGATCTCCTGGTTCGCGGTGCCGCACCCGGGTTTCCTGGCGCAGCAACTGGGCGAGCGCCTGTGCGTGTACTACTGCATCGACGACTACGCGGCGCACCCGGGCGTGGACAGCGAGCTGATCGCCGCACGCGACCTCGATCTGGCCCGCCGTGCCGACCTCGTCTTCGTCGCCCCGCCGGCGCTGCTGGAGGCCAAGCACGCCATCAACCCAGCCACCCGCTTCTCGCCCCATGGCGTCGACACGGCCCTGTTCGGCCAGGCGCGCGACCCCGCCACGGCGGTGCCGGCCGCGGCGCGGGAGCTCGTCCACCCGGTGGTGGGCTATTTCGGCTCCCTTCACGAATGGATCGACCTGGAACTGATCGAATGGCTGGCGCGCGAGCGCCCGCAGTGGAGCTTCCTGCTGGTCGGCCACGCCGCCGTGGACGTGTCGCGCCTGCGCGCGCTGGACAACGTGCGGCTGGTCGGCGCGCAGCCGTACCGCGAGCTGCCGCGCTGGGCCAAGGCATTCGACGTGGCGATCATCCCGTACCGGCACAACCGCCAGGTCGCGAACGCCAATCCGCTGAAGGTGCGCGAGTACCTGGCCACCGGCAAGCCGGTGGTCAGCGTGAGCCAGCCGGAGATCGACAAGTTCGCGCGCTGGGTCGAGATCGCGGCGGACCGGGACGGCTTCCTGCACGGTCTGGATCGGGCGCTGCGGGACGACACGCCGGCGGCAGCCGACGCGCGCGTGGCCGCGGTGGCCGGACAAACGTGGGACAACCGCGTGGACGAGGTGTTGCGCGAAGTATCATCGGCGCTTGCACGCAAGCAGGCATGAATCAGTGGAAACAACAGGGGACAGGATGAACGCGGGAATCGAAGGGAAGCTGCGCATCGCCATCGTGGGTGCCGGCTACGTGGCTCGCCACCACATCGCCGCGCTGCGCCGGCTCGAGTTCGTCGAGATCGCGGGCATCTGCGACATCGACACCAAGGCCGCGCAGGCGCTGGCCACCAGCTTCGGGATCGAGTTCGTCACCGGCGACTTCACCCGGCTCGCCGAACGCCACCCGCATGCGGTGTACGTGCTCACGCCGCCGTCCAGCCACGCGCCGCTGACCCTGCAGGCGCTGGACATGGGCTGCCACGTGTTCGTGGAGAAGCCGATGGCCGACTCCGTCGCCGAGTGCGATGCGATGATCGCCAAGGCGCGCGACAAGGGCCTGTTGCTGTCGGTCGACCATTCCGACCATTTCGATCCGGTGGTGATGCAGGCGCAGGCCTGGGTCAAGGCCGGGCGCATCGGCGAGGTGCTGAGCTTCGACGTGCTGCGCAGCTCGGACTATCCGCCGTACGCGGGCGGCCCGCTGCCGGGCATGGTCAAGCAGGGCTCGTATCCGTTCCGCGACCTCGGCGTGCACGGCCTGTACGTGCTCGAATCCTTCCTCGGCCCGATCGGCGAGCTGGACGTGCGCTATCGCTCCAGCGGCCGCAGCACCAACCTGAAGTTCGACGAATGGGATGCCCGCGCACAATGCGCGGACGGCGTCGGCCGGCTGCTGCTGTCGTGGAACATCCGCCCGATGCAGAACCGCATCATCGTGCAGGGCACGCGCGGCATCATCGAGGCCGACCGTTTCCTGCAGATCTGCCGGATCAAGCGCGTGCTGCCCGGCCCGAAGTTCATCGGCATCGTGCTCACCGCCTTCACCAACGCCCTGCGCGACGTGGTGCGCGTGCCGTGGAACGTGCTGCGCTTCGCCACCGGCCGGCTGCGCCCCTCGCCCGGCATCCAGCACGGCGCGCAGGCATTTGCGCAGGCGCTGCATGAGGGCACCACGCCGCCGATCAGCGCGGAGGAAGGCCGCCGCCATGTCGCGCTGATGGAAACGGTGTGCGCGCAGGCGGATCGCGAACGGCGCGACGAACTGGCCGCACGCATCGTGCCGCTGGCGCCGGTCGACGCGCTGGTGACGGGCGCCGCCGGTTTCCTCGGCCGCGCGCTGGTCGCCGCGCTGCGTGCACGCGGGCAATCGGTGCGCGTGCTGGTGCGCCGGGCCGACCCGGCCGCCGAGAGCGCCGGCATCCAGGTGGTGGTGGGCGATCTCGGCGATCCGGCGATCGTCGACCATGCCGTGCAGGGCGCGCGCGTGGTCTACCACGTCGGCGCGGCGATGCGCGGCGGCCCCGGCGACTTCGAGGCGGGCACCGTGTGGGGCACCCGCAATGTGGTCGACGCCTGCGCCAGGCATGCGGCGGAGCGGCTGGTCTACGTCAGCTCGCTCAGCGTGCTCGACCACGCCGGCCGCGATCCGGCGGTGGCCGTCACCGAAAACTCGGCGTTCGAGCCCTGGCCCGACCGCCGCGGCGCCTATACCCAGACCAAGCTCACCGCCGAAGGAATCGTCAGCGACGCGATCCGCGAGCGCGCGCTGCCGGCGGTGATCGTGCGCCCGGGCCAGATCGTGGGGCCGGGGGCCGAGCGCGTGACCCCGAACGGCACGCTGGCGCTGGCCGGGCGCTGGATCGCGGTCGGCCCGGCGCAGCAGACTCTGCCGCTGGTCTACGTCGACGATGTCGTCGACGCGTTGCTGCTGGCCGCGCACGCACCCGCCGCGACGGGCCGGATCTTCAACGTGGTCGACCCGCAGATCGTCACCCAGGGCGATTACCTGGCCAGGGTGAAGGGCAAGCTGGGCGACGAGCTGAAGCTGCTGCGCGTGCCCACCGGCGTGTTCATGGCGCTGGCTGCCGGTGTGGAACTGCTCGGCAAGCTGCTTCACCGCAGCGTGCCGCTGACCCGCTACCGGGTCCGCTCGCTGCGCCCGCTGGCCAACTTCGACATCAGTGCGGCACGCAGCGGACTGGGCTGGGAACCGCGCATCGGCTTGCAGAAGGGTTTCGAGCGGATGTTCGCGACGAACGCGCAAACAGACAACGCGCCAGCGACAAAAGCCGACGACGCCTGACCGGCCCGCCCCGCGGGTCACGGGTGACCGGCAACGACCTCGCACAACACCCGCTCCAGCCGGTCGATGTTGTCGTCCCAGCGAAAACCCCGCGCGTGTTCGACGATGCGCTCGCCCTGCCATGCCCGGCCGGTGGCTTCCAGCAAGGCGGCGGACAACGCTGCCGGATCACGCACCGGCACCAGCATGCCGGCAAACTCCGGCAGCACTTCGGGGATGCCGCCGACCCGGCTGGCCACCACCGGGATGCCGCAGGACATCGCCTCCAGCACCACATTCGGCACCCCTTCGTTGTGGCTGGGCAGGCACAGCAGGTCAGCGGCGCGGAACCAGTCGCCCAGTTGCGCATGCGGCACGGCACCGACCAGGCTGACGCGTTCGGCGCAGCCCAGGGCGGCGGCCCGCGCGAGCAGTTCGTCGCGGCAGGCGCCGGCGCCGGCGTAGACCAGGGCCGCCTGCGGCCGCTGCGCCAGCACGGCGGGAAACGCCTCCAGCAAGTCCAGACAACCCTTCGTCGATTTCAGATTGCCGACGTAGAGCAGCAACGGCTGCTCGGCGCCCAGGCCCAGACGTTGTCGCGCCGCCTCGCGCGAACCGGGCGAGAACCGCTGCGCATCGACGCCGTTGTAGATCGTGTGCACCCGCGTCGGGTCCGCGCCCAGCGCCACCGCCTTGTCGGCCAGTGCCTGGCTCACCGCCACCACTGCGCCCGCACGGCGCAACGCCGCGCCGATCTGCGGCCGGCGCAACGCACCCTCGGCCATCACGTTCAGGTCGCTGCCGTGCACCTTGACCACGTAGGGAACGCCCAGCCGGCGCGCCAGCCAGCCCGAGGCCACCGCATCGGGATAGGCCCAGCTGGCCAGGATCGCGTCGTACTTCTCCGCGCGCAGGCGCCGGCCGTGCTGCAGCCAAAGCGAAGCGAACCAGCACCCGGCATGCAGCGAGCGCAGTCCCGGCGGAAACACGAAAGTGAAGTGGTCACGACGCAGGCCGGGCACGTCGACCGTGCCGCGCACGCCGCCCAGCCGCTCGCGAAAATCCACCGCGGTCAGCACGTGCACCTCGTGGCGCTGGCCCAGGCGCTCGAACTGCTGCCGGTTGAACGCGCCGCGCAGCGGGTCCCACGGCGTGGGAAACAGGTTGGTGGTGATCAGCAGTTTCATGCGCCGGCCGGCTCCCGCTCGCCGCGATAGAGCGATTCGTAGCGCGCGGCCATGCGCTCCAGCGAGCCTTCCGCCTCGACCCATGCGCGCCCGTGCGCGCCGAGTTCCTGCGCGGTCGCGGGCGCCTCCAGCAGCGCGATCATCGCCGCGGCCAGCGCCTCCGCGTCGGCGGCCGGCACCAGCTTGCCATTCACGCCCTCGCGCACAATCTCGCCGTTGCCGCCCACCGCGGTGGCGACGATGGGCAGGGCGCTGGCGCAGGCTTCCAGCAAGGCCATCGAATAACCCTCGCTGAGCGAGGACAGCGCGAACAGGTCGAGCCCGGGGAGCAGTTCGCGCACGTCGCTGCGATCGCCGAGAAAGCGCACGCTCCCGCCCGGCATCGTCGCAGCGGCAAGCTGCTCCAGCTCGGCGCGCAGTTCGCCGTCGCCGATCAGCAGCAGCACGACATCGGCCACGCGCTGGCGCACCACGGCGAAGGCGCGGATCAGGTTGGCCTGATCCTTGGTCCAGTTGAGCCGGCCCACGCTGCCGATCAGCCGCGCCTGCGGCGGCAGCGCCAGTCTCTCGCGCAGGCGCGCACGATGGTCGGGAGAGGCGGACAGAAACTGATCCACGCGGATGCCGTTCGGCACCACGCAGGCCTTGCCCGGCGGCACGATGCCGCGGCGCACGGCGTCGTCGCGCGCGGCCGCGCACACCAGCGCCACCGCATCGGTGCGCGCCAGCGCGCGTCGATACAGGCCCTCGCGCCGGCGCGAGTTGCGGTTGGCGCCCATGCCGTGGCGCGTGTTGACGACACGGCCGATGCCCAGCCCGGTGCTGGCCCAGACCGCGTGGTAGTGCGCCACCGCGTTGTGGGTGTGCAGCACTTCGGTGGCGGGTGTCGCCAGGGCGCGGCGCAGGCGCAGCAGGGCGCGCAGATCCGGCCCGCGGCGCTTGCCGCAGGCGTGCACGGGAATGCCCTGGGCGTCCAGCTCGTGCGCCAGCGCGCCGGCTTCGAACAGGCAGACCACGCGGCAGCGGTGACCCTGCCGCTGCTGCATGGTCACCAAGTCGATGACCATGCGTTCCAGGCCGCCGCGGTTGAGGTTCTCGACGACGTGGACGATGTTCATGCCGCGGGCGTGGCCGGCAGTTCGGAGATGCACACGCGCCACTTGCCGCTGGGCGTGAGCGGGATGTCGTCGACGAAATGGACGTTCAATTGCAGGCTGTCGCCGACCACCTTGGCCAGCTCGCGGCGGATGTAGGCGAGCGAGGCTTCGTCGAAGCCGGGACCACGCACCAGCGACAGTTCGAGCTGGTCGAGCCGGCGCTGCACCACCTGGAAGCGCACCAGCCCCGGCACGTCCTTGAGCATGTGCGGGAAGAACTCGCCGGGCAGCAGGTGGCCGGCCGGGGTGCGGATCGCGTCGAGCAGGCGGCCATCCACGCGCTGCAGCAGCGGCAAGCCGCGACCGCAACTGCAGACGTGGTCGCTCGCGGTGGCGACGTCTCCGTTGAGGTAGCGCACGAACGGCATGCCGTAGTTGAACAGGTCGGTGATCACCACCTCGCCCGGCTCGGTGGCAGGCGCACCGGGGTGCCGCTGCAACTCCACCACCAGGTGATCGGCGTTGACGTGCAGGCCTTCGCGACGCTCGCATTCGGAGGCTATCAGCATGAACTCGCGGCAGCCGTAGGTGTTGTACGCCGGGCAGCCGAATGCACGCTCGATGATCTCGCGCTGGAACTCGTGCAGCGACTCCGCGGCGCCGATGATGCTCCGCGGCGCGGCCACGCGGCGACCGGTGTCGAGCAGCCATTGCGCCAGCCGCACCAGCGGGCCGACGTAGCCGACGATGACCTGCGGGCGGTAGTCGTCGATCGCGTCGGCGTAGCCGGCCATGTTGGCCTCGGTCATGCCGAAGCTGTTGAGCACGCGCCGGGCGAACGCCGCGTTGTACACGCGGTCCTTGAACTGCTGAAGCCGGTGCGGCGTGCCCACGGCCCCGCCCCACACGAACAAGGTGCGCCGGCCCATGCGCGAGCCGGCCCAGTCGTAGCCGCGCCACATCACTGCGGTGCGCCGCTCGTAGCTCTCGCGGGTGTAGCCGAAACGCAGCGGGTCACCAGTGGAGCCGCCGGTGGCCTTGGTCAGCACGCGGTCGTGCCAGCCCTCGGCCTGCAACGCATCGAAGTGCTGGCGGATGTCGGCCTTGGTCAGCACCGGCAGCTGCGCGTAGTCATCCAGGTTGCGGATGTCGGCGACGGCGACGCCGGCCTCGCGCCAGCGCTGCCGGTAATACGGAACCTTCTGCTCGCAGTGCTCCAGCAACCGCTTCAGGCGTTGCCACTGCAGCGCGGCGATCTGCTCCGGCGCCAGCCACTGGTCGCGCTGGTAGTCGGCCAGGTAGGCCAGCGTGTGCCGCCGCCGCAGGCCGCTCTCCCACAGCGGGTAGAGCACGCGGGAAAACGCCTTCTCGTACCACGATGTCTTCATGGATCCCCCCAGGCGCGCGCACCGGCCCACGCCAGCAGACGGCCGAGCGGACGCGGTCGACCGGCGGCGTAGCGCTGGTGCAGGCTCTGCAATTGGGCAATGTCGGCGCGACTCCAGCACTGCAACAACAGGGTCAGCAGCGCGTAGGACGCGGTCAGCACGAACGCGCCCAGCAGCAGGGTCGGGATCGGCCCCAGCTGCGCCGCGTGGACCAGCGAGGCGAGCCCGGCGGCCAGCGCCGCGGCCAGCACGATGCGCAGCAGCCGCAGCCACTCCAGCTGCACGCCGCTGATGCGGATGCCGATGGTCAGGTAAGAGGCGGCGATGACGAACAACAGGATCACGATGGCCGCCACCGAACCGTACAGACCGAACCGCGCGATCAGCACGTAATCAAGCAGCATCTTCAGCACGCCAAGAATTATGGTGAGGATCAGCACCACGTTCTGCCGATCCGCACTGACCAGCAGGCTGGTGGCGCCCTGGGTCACCGTGCCCATGGCGCAGGCGAACAGGCACCAGCCGAACACCGGCGCCGCGGCGGCATAGGTCGCGCCATACAGCAGGCCGATCACCGCGCCGGCGAAGGTGCCGCCGAAGGCCACCACCGGCGCCGCCAGCAGGGCGAGATAGCTGGTCACGGCGACGAAGCGCCGGCCGCCGGCCTCGCGCCCCTGGCTCTGCGCCTTGGCCATCATCGGCAGCAGTACCGCCCCGAACACGCCCGGCACCAGCAGCATGATCCCGGTCGCCAGCTGGTAGGCGACCTTGAAATAGCCCGCCGAAGCGGCGCTGTCGAACAGGTTGAGGAACAGGATCTCCACGTCGCTGGCGATCAGGAAGCCCAGGATGATGGTGACCGAGACGATGCGCAGGTGCCGGCGCACCCGCTGCTGCAACACCTCGGGCACCGCCCCCGCGCCGGCATGCCGCGCCAGCAGGCGCCGCGCCTGGTGGCGCGAGGTGAGCAGGAACACCGCGCCGGAGATCAGGTAGACCACCAGGAACCAGAAGATCGACGCCCCCATCAGCATCGCCGCCGCCACCATCAGCAGGTTCAGCGGCGCGGAGATCAGGCTGACCTTGGCGGTGGCGTCGAACGCCTCGAAACCCTTGGCGACGGCGATGTTGAACATGTACGGCGCGCGCAACGCCACGGCGGCGGCAAGCATGACGAACTCGGTCACGCGCAGGTCGGCGGCGAAACGTGCGCCGAACAGCAGGTACAGCGCCAGCGCCAGCGCCATCACCGCGAGCAGGTGCCACATCTGCATGCGGCGCAGGTAACGCACCACCGGCACGATCAGCTCGTGCTGGTCGGCGCCGCGCAGCTCGGCGACGAACTTGATCACGCCGGTGGTGATGCCCGAGTTGGTCGCCACCACGCCGATCGCGGCAAACCAGATGAACAGGCCGTAGATGCCGTAATGCTGCGGTCCCAGCTGGCGCGCGATCAGGATCGCCGCCAGCATCCCCAGCGAGTACTCGACGTAGATGCCGATCGAGGAAAACAGGGTGTTGCGCAAGGCGCCGCTGCGAATGCTCATGAGCCGATCAGCAAGATGGTGGTGATGACGTACAACGCCACGATGGTGGCCACCGACACGGCCAGCCAGCGCATCCAGTGATCGGTCAGGCGCAGCAGCGGCACGCCCGGCCAGCGCTGGCGCGCGCCCATGTAATGGCCCACCACCAGCGCGACCAGCAGGTACATCACCACGGTGTAGCTGCGGCTGAGGAAGAACGCCGCGGAGAACAGCCCGTACAGCGACAACAGCAGGGTGAACGCGATCGCCCGCTCGCCCTGCCACGTGCCGGCCTGCGCCGACTCGACGGCCGTTTCGGGCTGGTGGCGCATCACGGTCATCATCATCCAGAAGCCGTAGGTGGTGAATGCCAGCCACAGGGTGTAGCCCAGAAACCCGGTTTCGGCCAGCACCAGTACCCAGGAGTTGTGCGCGGTGAGCTGATTGTAGTCGGTGAAGTTGCCGGGGCCGACGCCGAGCAGCGGGTTGGAGAAGAACATGTGCATGCCCTCGTACCAGGCATCCACCCGACCAAACGCCGATGACTCGTCCGGGTCCAGCTCCTGCATGCGCGAGGACAGCAGGCGCATCACCAGCAAACCCAGCACGCCGAGCACGCCGGCGGTGAACATGCCGCGGCGTCGCCACACGAAGATGCCGCCGACCACCAGCACCGCCAGCATGGCGCCGCGCGAATTGGTCAGGTAGATGCCGTACAGCAGCAGGCCCGCGGCGGCCAGCCACCAGATCCGGCGCAGGAACCCGCCCCCGCTGCTGAGGAAGAACGCCATCGGCAGCGTGGCGGCAAACAGCAGGCCCACGTCGTTGGGGTCGTTGAAGATGCCCACGTAGCGCACGCGCCCGTCCTCACCCAGCGGTACGCCGGTCCAGCCCATGCCGGTGTTCGCCTGCACGATGCTGTGCTGGGCCAGCACGCAGGCGCACAGCACGAACACCGCCATCGCGATGGTCACCCGGCGCTGCGTGGTGCAGGCGGAGGCGAAGACGAAGAAGGCGATCACGATGGGGCCGAAACTCTCCAGCAGCGCAAGCGCGCCGCCGAACCAGTGGTTGGCGACCATCGACACCATGCCTACCAGCAGGAACACCGGCAACAGCAGGAACTGCGGCGCGTCGAAATTCTTGCCGGCACGGATCATCCACGCCGCGAAAGCCAGCAGCAGCACCACCGGCAACAGCGGAATGCCCTCCAGCGCGGGCAAGAAATCCTGTGGCCGGACGATGGTGAGCGCGAGGTAGAGAAGGCTTAATGTGAACATGCGGCGTGATCAGGATCGAGCGCGTGACTCGGGGTGAAGAAACGACTGAGCCAGGCCATCACGATCGGTGCCGCGCCCCATGGACGGATGCACGCGTGCATTCGCTCGCCAACCCGCCCCGCACCGTCGGCGGGGCTGACACGATGGTAGCAGTCGCCGCGGGCGACAGGCTGGCACGGTGCACGTTCCGCGCACGCCCCTCGTCGAGCCCGCACCTCAGCCCCCTCCGAGGCGCTTGCGCAGACGCGACCACAGGGAACCTTCCGCCGGTCGCGGCGAACCCGCGCCGGCTTCGGGCAGCTCGGCGGCCAGCGATGCCAGCGTGCCGGTGACCACGTTCAGCAGGCGCAGGCTCACGCCGGTCTCCTTGCGCACCCGGCTGGCGAACTCCACCGCCAGCATCGAGTGCCCGCCGAGGTCGAGGAAGTTGTCGTTGCGGCGAATCTCCTCGACGCCGATCAGCTCGCGCCAGAGGCCGGCGAGATACAGTTCGCGCGCATCGCTCATCGCGTCGGTCGCGGGCTCGGCCTGCCGGCCGGGACGCTGCTGCGCCACGACCGCCGCGGCGACGGGCTCGGGCAGTTGCTTGCGATCGATCTTGCCGTTGGGCGTCTTCGGCAGCTGCGCCAGGGTCTCGATGTGCTGCGGCAGCATGTAGCCGGGCAGGCGCTGGCGCAGGTGCTCGCGCAGCTCGCGGGCACCCGCCTCGACGTCGCCGTCCATCACCACGTACAGCACCATGCGCAGGTCGTTGTCGCCGAAGCGGCGCACCCCCGCCACGGATTCGTGCACCGCCGGGTGGCTGTCGGCGGCGGCCTCGATGTCGCCCAGCTCGATGCGGAAACCGCGAAGCTTGACCTGGTGGTCGACGCGCCCGTGGAAATGCAGCACGCCATGGCGCCAGGCACCCAGGTCGCCGCTGCGATACATGCGCGCGGTGCCGCCGACGAAGGGATCGTCGACGAAGCGCTCGGCGGTCAGCTCGGGCTGGAACAGGTAGCCGGCGGCCACGCCATCGCCGCCGATCCAGATCTCGCCGATGACGCCCGGCGGCAATGGCCTACCCTGCGCGTCCAGCACGTAGATCCGCGTGTTGGCGATCGGCTTGCCCAGCGGGGCCGTATCGAGATCCGGGCGGATTCGCGCCACGCTGGACCAGATCGTGGTCTCGGTGGGGCCGTACAGATTCCAGAGCTCGCGGCAGCGCCTCGCCATGTTGCGCGCCAGTGCCGACGGCAGCGCTTCGCCGCCGACGAACAGGCGCAGCTGATCCAGCGCGCGATCCCGCCCGGCATCCTGCAACAGGCGCAGCACCGAGGGGGTCACCTGCAGCACGTTGCAGCCGCTGCGCTCGATCAGGTCCCACATCCGGTTCGGATCGTGCTGCTCCTCGTCGGTGGCGATCACCACGCGCCCGCCCACGGTCAGCGGCAGGTACAGCTCCAGCCCGGCAATGTCGAACGACAGCGTGGTGGCCGCGCACACGGTGTCGTCCCGGGTGAAACCCGGCTCGCGCGCCATCGCCAGCAGGAAGTTGACCAGGTTGCGGTGAAGCACGGCGACACCCTTGGGCTTGCCGGTGGAGCCGGAGGTGTACAGCACGTAGGCGGTGTCGTCGCCGTGCACCGGCGGCAAGTTGCCCTCGCCCGCCGGCTGCGCGGCCAGTGCGTCGACGTCGAGCAGTTCGCGACCTTCGGCGACCGCCGCCGGCAGCAGTGCCGCGTCGGTGACCAGCACATGGCGCAGCTGCGCATGCTCGGCCATGTAGTGCAGGCGATCCGGCGGGAAGGTGGGGTCCAGCGGCACGTAGGCGGCGCCACTGCGCAACACGCCGAGCACCGCCACCAGCATCGACAGGCTGCGCGGCACGCAGATGCCCACGCGGTCGCCGCGACCGAGGCCGTGACGACCCAGCGCCAGCGCGAGGTTGCGGCTGGCCTGGTCGAGCCACGCATAGTCGACGCGCTCGCCACCGCACTCGGCAGCGATGCGTTGCGGCGCGGCGCGCATCTGCGCCTCGATCAGCGCGGGCAGGCCCAGCGTGCGGTCGTAGTCCACCGCGGTCGCATTCCACTCCACGAGCACTTGCGTTCGTTCCGCCGCGTCCATCAGCTCGATGTCGCCCAGCGCGCGCTGCGGCGAGGCCACCGCCTGCGCCAGGATCTGCCGCAGGTAATCGATCCAGCGCGCCACGCTGGCGGCGTCGAAGATGTCGGTGTTGTAGGTGAGGCCGCCGGAAAGTCCCTGCGCGTGCTCGATGAACCACAGCCCGACGTCGTCAGCCGCGCCGTGCTGGAACACCGGGATGTTCTGGTGTTCCAGCTCGCCCCAGCGGCCCGGGCGCAGGCGCACGTCCTGGAACGAGAACATCGCCTGGCTCAGCGGCGGGCGGCTGTCGTCGCGGCGCAGGTCGAGGTCGATCACCAGTTGCTCGAACGGCACGTCGGCGCAGGCAAACGCATCGAGCACCACGCCACGCACCGCCTGCAGCGCGTCCAGGAACGAGGCGCCGTCTTCCAGCTGCACGCGCAGCGGCAGCGCGTTGACGAAGAAGCCCATCACCCGTTCCAGCTCGGGCGTGTCGCGACCGCGCACGGGCGTGTTCACGATCACCTCGCCCTGCCCGCTGAGCCGATGCAGCAGCACGCACCAGGCGGTCAGCAACACCATGAACAGCGTGCCCTGGCCCTGCTGGCCGAGCTGGCGCATGCCCGCCGCCTGGTCCGCCGGCAGATGGATCCACTCGGTGGCACCGGCGCCGCTCATGCGCGGCGGACGCGGGCGATCGACCGGCAACGCCAGCGGCTCCAGCGTGCCGGCCAGGCGCTTGCGCCAATGCGCCAGCTGGCGCTTCAGCTCGTCGCCACGCATCCATTGCGCATGCCACGCGGCGAAATCGGCGTACTCGACCGCCAGCGGCGGCAATGCAGGTTCCCGGCCGGCGGCACGCGCGGCGTACAGCGCCGACATCTCCTCGTACAGCAGGTCGAACGACCAGCCATCCCAGATCACGTGATGCGGCATGAAGAAGAACACGTGTTCGTCCGCAGCGAGCCGGAACAGCCTCACCCGGAACAGCGGCGGCGTGCCCAGGTCGAACGGCTCGGCGATCAGCTCCTCCAGCCGCCGGGCCAGTACGGCCTCGCGCCCGGCCGCGTCCACGCCGGAAAGATCCTCCAGCGGCAACGCGATCTCGAGCTCGGCATGGATGCGCTGGACCGCGGTCTTGTCGTCCAGCTCGATCGCCGTGCGCAAGGTCGGCTGGCGCCGCACCATGTCGCGCAGCGCCTGTTCGAAGGCCGCCACGTTCATCGGCCCGCGCAGGCGATGCGCGGACGGCGCGTGGTAGACCACCTGGCCGGGATTGAGCTGCTCCAGGTACCAGACGCGTTGCTGCATCAGCGAGAGCGGCGCGGTGTCGCGATCGGCGAGCCGCGGGATCGACGGCGGCGCCGGGCGGGCCTGGGCCGGATCGGCGCCCAGCGCGCGGATCGCCGCCGCCATCGCGGCCACGCTGGGGGCGTCGAACGCGGCGCGCAACGACAGGGTCAACCCCAGTTCGCGATTGAGCCGGGCGATCCAGCGCGAGGCCAGCAGCGAATGGCCGCCCAGGTCGAAGAAGTTGTCGTCCACGCCCGGCGCGTCCACGCCGAGCGTCGCGGCCATCGCTGCGGCCACGCGCTGTTCGAGTTCATCGCGTGGCGCCTGCTGTTCGCGTGCTCCGCTGCCCGCCGCCATGTCGGGTGCCGGCAATCGCGTGCGATCGACCTTGCCGTTGGGCGACAGCGGGATTGCCGGCAGCATCACGTAGTGCGCCGGCACCATGTACTCGGGCAGGCTCGCGCGCAGGTGCGCGGACAGCGCCGCCGGATCGGCGCTGGCGCCAGCCGCGCCGGCGATGTACGCAACCAGGCGCATGTCGCCGGGGCGATCCTCGCGCGCCAGCACCACCGCCTGCGCCACCGCCGGGTGCGTGGCGAGGCGGTGTTCGATCTCGCCCAGCTCGATGCGGAAACCGCGCAGCTTCACCTGGAAATCGTTGCGGCCGAGGTATTCGATGTTGCCGTCCGCACGCCAGCGACCGAGGTCGCCGGTCTTGTACATGCGTGCGTCGGCGTCGTGGGCGAACGGATCGGGCAGGAAGCGCTCGGTGGTCAGCGTCTCGCGGTTGAGGTAGCCGCGACCGACCTGCACGCCGCCGATGAAGATCTCGCCGGCCACGCCCACCGGCACCGGCTGGCCATAGCCATCGAGGATGTAGATGCGCGTGTTGGCCACCGGGCGGCCGATCGGAATGTTCGATGCGTCGTCGCCGGCCACGCACGCCCACGCGGTGACATCCACCGCCGCCTCGGTCGGGCCGTACAGGTTGTGCAGGCCCACGCCGGGCAACTGGCGGAAAAACGCCGCGGCCAGTACCGCCGGCAGCGCCTCGCCGCTGCAGATCACCTGCTTGAGGCTGGCGCACGCCGCGGTATCGCCGTGGTCGAGGAAGGCGTGCAACATCGAAGGCACGAAATGGATCGTGCTGACCTGCTCGCGCCGGATGGTGTCGGCCAGGTAGGCCGGATCGCGATGGCCGCCGGCACGCGCCATCACCAGCCGCGCGCCGCTCATCAGCGGCAGGAAGAACTCCCACACCGAGACGTCGAAACTGCACGGCGTCTTCTGCAGCACCACGTCGCGTGCATCGACGGCGAACATCTCCTGCATCCAGCGCAGCCGGTTGACCACGCCGCGATGCTCGTTCATCGCACCCTTCGGCAGGCCGGTGGAGCCGGAGGTGTAGATCACGTAGGCGAGGTGGCGGTCGTGCAGGCCGTTTGCCGCCGCGAGCGGGTTGGATGCCTCGCACTCGGCCCATGCCGGCGCGGCCTGGTCCAGCGCCAACGGCGGCACGGCCGGCGCCAGCGGCGCCAACCGCGGCACCAGCGCCTGCTGGGTCAGCAGCATTGCCGGCGCGCAGTCCTGCAGCATCCAGGCCAGGCGCTCGGGTGGATATTCCGGGTCGAGCGGCACGTACGCCGCGCCGGCCTTCAATATGGCCAGCAGGCCGACCACCAGCTCCAGCGAGCGCTCGGCGCAGATCGCCACGCGCTGGTCGGGGCGCACGCCGGACGCGCGCAGGTGATGGGCGAGCCGATTGGCCCGCTCGTTCAACCCGGCGTAGCTCAGCGTTGCGCCTTCATGGCTGACGGCAATCGCCTGCGGCGTGCGCGCCACCTGCGCCTCGACCAGTTCATGGATGCACTGCCCGGCCGGATAGTCGACGTGGGTGGCATTGAACTTCTCCAGCACCTTGCGCTGCTCGATGTCGGCCAGCAGCGGCAGCCGACCGAACGCCGTGTAGTCGTCGGCGGCCATCGCCTGCAGCAGGGTCTGGTAGTGCCCCAGCCACTGGCGGATCGTGGCGCCGTCGAACAACTCGCGGTTGTACTGGCATTCCAGGCGCAGCTCGCCATGGCTTTGCACCGCGTTGATCGCCAGCTCGAAGTTCTCGTAGCGGCGCGGATTGCTGGCGAATTCCAGCTGCAGGCCGGGGAACGCCGAGTCCTCGTGGTCCAGCGCCTGGTCGATGTTGAACATCACGCTGACCAGCGGCAGGCGCGAAGGGTCGCGGCCGATGCGCAGCTTGCGCAGCAGGCTGCCGAAGGTGAGGCGCTGGTGTTCCAGCGCGTCGAGCAAGGTGGTTTGCGCCTGCTCGATGGCCAGCGCGGCGGGCCGGTCCAGGTCCGGCTCGAACAGCAGCGGCAAGGTGTTGACGCAGTGGCCGACCAGGGCGTCGTGGCCGTCGATCGCCTGCCCGGCGGTGGGGATGCCGATCACCACCCGCGACTGGTGTGCCAGCCGGATCAGCAAGGCGGCGAAACTGCCCAGCAAGGTGGCGAACAGGCTGGCGCCCTGGCGCGCGCCGAGGCGGCGGATCGCCGCGACCAGTTCCGCATCCAGCGTCCAGTCCTCGCGAGCGGAGCCGAAGCTGCGGCGGGCCGGGCGCGGGCGATCGGTGGGCAGGTCGAGCACCGGGATCTCGCCGGCGAAGCGCGCCAGCCAGTACTGCTCGTCCTGCGCGTATGCGGCATCCGGCTGGCAGGCCTGGGCAAGCGCGTAGTCGGCGAACGCTTCGGCCGGCGGCAGCGCCTCCACCGCGTGGCCGAGCCGCTGCGCGTACAGCGCGCCCAGCTCGCGCACCAGCACCCACCACGACCAGCCGTCGCAGACGATGTGATGGGCGGTGAGGATGAGCACGTGCTCGTCGTGCGCCAGGCGGAGCAACTCGCCGCGCAGCAGGTGGTCGCGGCCCAGCGCGAACGGGGTTTCCACCACCGCGGCGCGATGCTCGGCCACGGCCTGCTCGCGCCGCGCCGGATCGGCGGCCGACAGGTCGAGCAACGGCAGCTCGAAGCTCACCTGCTCGCGTATGCACAGGGCTTCGCCATCCGGGCCGAAGCTGGCGCGCAGCGCATCGTGCCGATCCAGCAGCGACTGCAACGCCGCGTGCAGCGCGGCCGCATCGAGCACGCCGCGCAAGTGCAGCGAGACCGATTCGTTGTAGGCCAGCGAAGCCTCGGCGCCGAGCTGGTCGGCCAGCCAGATTTCGCGCTGCGGCTCGGTGCTGGGCACCACGCGCGACAGCGTGCCGTCGGCGAAGGGGTCGTAGTCGACGGCGAGCGCCGCGTCCCTGGCTGGGGTTCCGATGCTCATCGCGATCAACTTGCCTTGGTGTAGCTGCCCGGTTGCCCGGGAACCTGCACGAACCACGCCGGACGCCCGTCCGGTTCGCGGCCGATGCGCGCGCCGGGCAGCGGCGGCTGGCGCGCGTCCATCACGGTGCGGGCGGTGGCGGTGCGCCGCGGCAGGAAGTCGGCCTCCTGCAGTTCGATCACCGAATCCTTCCAGGCCTGCGTGATCTGCCGGAAATCCGCCTCGCTGTGCGCGGAGGTGAAGAAGCACGGGAAGTTGTCCAGGATGTGCACGCCGCGGCTGCGCATCATCGCGAACAGCAGATCCTGCAAGGGATGATCTTCCAGGAACTGGGTCCTCCAGAACGACGCGAAGTGCTTGACCGCGATCGGCGCGCCGACTTCGTCGCAGAACGCGTTGAGCTCGGCGGCCATCGCCGTGGTGCGCGCGTTGAGCCGCTCCTGCAGGCCGGCGCCCTGCTCCTTGATGTGTTCGAGCACCGCCTGCGCCGCCGCCAGCGCCAGCGGGTGGCGCACGAAGGTGCCGGCGAAATAGGTCACGCCCACGGTCGGCACCGAGTCGTCGCCGAACTGCCAGCTGCCGCCGTCGAGCGCATCCATGAACTCGCGCTTGCCGGCGATCACGCCGATCGGATAACCGCCGCCGACCACCTTGCCGTAGGTGGCGAGGTCCGCCTGGATGCCGAACAGCGCCTGGGTGCCGCCGGGATGGGCGCGGAAGCCGGTGACGATCTCGTCGAAGATGCACAGCGTGCCGGACGCGGCGGTGATCTTGCGCACCTCGCGCAGGAAATCGACCGGCTGGAAGTCGGGCCGCCGGCTCTGCACCGGCTCGATCAGCACGGCGGCCAGCTCGTGCGCGCGCGCGCGGATGATCTCCAGCGATTCCGGCGTGCCGTAGTCCAGCACGATCACGTTCTCCGCCGTGTTGCGCATGATCCCGGGCGCGGCCGGCACCGCACGCAGCTTCTTCGTGCCGCGCACGATCACCTCGTCGATGATGCCGTGGTAGGAGCCGCTGAACAGCACCACGGTGCTGCGCCCGGTGACCGTGCGCGCGACCCGCAGCGCACCCAGCACGGCTTCCGAACCGGTGTTGCACAGGGCGGCGCGGTCGTGTCCGGTGACCTCGCACACCAGTCGCGCCACGTCGCCGGCGAGCGGATGCTGCGGGCCGATCTCGTAGCCGAGGTCGAGCTGGCGGCGGATGGCCTCCAGCACGAAATCCGGCTGCCAGCCGAACAGGCTCATGCCGAAGCCGTTCAGCGCATCCACGTATTCGTTGCCGTCCAGGTCCCACAGGCGCGAGCCCTTGGAGCGCTCGACCACCAGCGGGTAGACGATCTCCTTGGTCAGCGGGCGGAAGCCGTTCACCACGCGCGGGTCGGCCATGTGCGGGCGCTGCGCCTCGGTGTACTGCTTGGACTTGCGCGACCGCGCGACGTAGCGCTCGATGAAACGATCGAGCCGCTCGCGCTGGTGGCGGGACAGTTCCAGCTGGCCGTTGTCGATGCGCGCGATCGCGCCGAACGCCTTCTTGACGTCGTAGCGGGTGTGCGCCAGCGCCGCTTCCTCGTCGCGATCCGCGCTGGTCGACACGGGTGCTGCCGCCGGTGGCGTCGCCACGCTGGCCGGTGGTGCTGCTTGCTGTGCGGGCGCGACGGGTGCGGCGGCGCTCGCCGTTCCCCCGAGCAAGGCCAGCTGCTGTGCCATCAGTTGCATCTGCTGGTCGATCACGTGACGCACGTAGTCGTTGCCGCCCGCTCCCGCCGTCGGCAGCGCCGGCACGGCAAGCGTTGGCGCGGCGAGCGTCGGCGCAGCCACGGGGGCGGCGACCGGCGCGGCAACTGGCGCCGCCGTCGGCGCGTCCGGCGGCATCTGCTCGTCCAGCAACGCCGCCAGCCGGTCCAGGCTGGCGTGGTCGACCATCAACTGGCGGAACGTCACCTTGACCGGGAACACGCGCGACAGGTGCAGCGCGACCTGGGTCAGCATCAGGCTGTCCAGCCCGAGCTCGATGAAGTTGCTGGTGCTGTCGGCGTCGTCCAGTTCGATCCCGGTGATGTCCTCGAACACCGCCTTGAGCTGGTTCACCAGCCGGGGGCGGCGATCGGCGGGCATGGCGACTTGCGGCATGGGGGCTTCCTCGGCCGCGGGCGCGGCGGCGACGGGTGTCGGTTCAGCGAACGATGGCGCGGGCGCCGTGGCGGGTGCGGCATCCAGCCAGCAGCGCTGGCGTTCGAACGGATAGGTGGGCAGGCGCACGCGGCGGCGGCGCGCGCGATGGTCGAGTCGTGCCGGATCAAGCGCCATGCCGCGGCACCAGAGTTGGCCCGCGGCCTGCAGCAGCGCCGTGCGCTCCACGTCCGCCGCATCGGCCAGGCTGGGCACGGCGACGATGCGTTCGCGCGCGGTACCGAGTTGCTGTCGGGCGAGCGTGGTCAGCGTGTGGCGCGGCCCCACTTCCAGCAGCACGCGCGATGGCGCGTCGAGCACCCGCGCCAGCGCGCCGGAGAAGCGCACCGGCACGCGCAGGTGCTGCGTCCAGTAATCGATCGAGCCGGCCTGCGCGGGGTCGAGCCAGTCGCCCAGCGCGGTCGACACCAGGGGCAGCTGCGGGCGGCCCAGTTCGACGGCGGCAAGCGCCTCGCGGAACGGTGCCAGCACCGGCTCCATCATCGCCGAATGGAAGGCGTGCGAGGTCTGCAGCAGGCGCGCGGCGATGCCGTCCGCTTCGAGCGCCGCCCGGAAAGCCTCGACCGTCTCGGCCGGCCCGGCCACCACGCAGGCGCCAGGCGCGTTCTCCGCTGCCAGCGCCAGATCCGCCGGCAGGCGTGCCTGCAATGCATCCAGCGGCAGCCGCACCGACAGCATCGCGCCCGGTGGCTGCGCCTGCATCAGCTCGCCGCGCCGCGCCACCAGCGCGATCGCGTCGCGCAGGCTGAACACGCCGGCCAGCGTGGCGGCCACGAACTCGCCCACGCTGTGGCCGATCATCGCTGCCGGCACGAGGCCCAGGCTCATCCACCACTGCGCCAGCGCGTATTCGATGGCGAACGTCGCCGGCTGCATCACCGCCGTGGGCAGCAGCGCGGCCGGGTCGTCGGCGAACACGCACGCGGCGAGATCGAAACCGCCCTGCTTGCGCAAGGCGCTGGCGCAAGCGTCGAATGCGTCGCGGAACACCGGCTCGCTGGCATGCAGCGCGCGACCCATGCCGGCGTACTGGGCGCCCTGGCCCGGGAACAGGAAGACCACGTCGCTCGCCCGCGCCGGCGTGCTGCGCGTCGCCGCCGCGGCGATTTCCGCGCTGGCCAGCTGCGCGCTGGCGCTGGTGGCGGACTCGGTGACCACGGCCAGCCGATGGGCGAAGGCCTTGCGTCCGACCGCCAGCGTCCACGCCACGTCGGCAAGCTCGACTTCCGGAGAGTCCGCCAGGTGTGTGCCCAGCCGCGTGGCCGCCGTACCCAGTGCAGTGGCCGTGCGCGCCGACAGCAAAAGCAGTTGCGGCCCGGCGGTCGCCTCGCTCGGCGTCGGTGCGGGTGCTTCCTCCAGCACCACGTGCGCATTGGTGCCGCCCACGCCGAACGAACTCACGCCCGCGCGGCGCGGTACGCCGGGCGCGCTGGTCCAGTCGTGCAGGCGATCGTTGACCACGAACGGCGAGCGGGCGAAGTCGATCGCCGGGTTGGCCGCGGCGTAATGCAGGCTCGGCGGAATCCGCCGCTCGGCCAGCGCCAGCGCAGTCTTGATCACGCCGGTCGCACCGGCGGCGATCACCAAGTGGCCGACGTTGCTCTTGACCGAACCGAGGCGGCAGAAGCCGGTATCCGGCGTGTCGCGCCGGAACGCCTTGACCAGGCCCTCCACCTCGATCGGATCGCCGATCGGCGTGGCCGTGCCGTGCGCTTCCACGTAGGAGATGCTGCGCGCGTCGACGCCGGCGTTGCGCTGCGCCATCGCGACCACCGCGGCCTGGCCCTCGCTGCTGGGCGCCATGAAGCTGGCCTTGGTGCCGCCGTCGTTGTTGATCGCGCCACCGCGGATCACCGCGATGACCGGGTCGCCATCGGCCTGCGCGTCGGCCAGCCGCTTCAACAGCACCACCGCCGCACCGTCGCTGAACACCGTGCCCCTCGCCTCGGCGTCGAAGCTTCGCGTGTGGCCGTCCGGCGACAGCATCGCGCCGTCCTGGAACAGGTAGCCGCTGCGCGGCGGACAGGTGATCGAGGCACCGCCGGCCAGCGCCATCTCGCACTGGCCGCTGCGCAGGCTCTCCATCGCCTGGCAGATCGCCACCAGCGAGGTGGAACAGGCGGTGTGCACGCTCACCGCGGGACCGGTGAGGTCCAGCTTGTGTGCCACCCGCGGCGCGATGAAATCCTTCTCGTTGTCCAGCATCACCTGGAACGCGCCGAGCTTCCCGACCTGGTCGGGATGCGCGCTGACGTGGTGCTGGAAATAGGTCGCGTTGTACATGCCGGCGAACACGCCGACCGGGCCGTCCTGCGCGCCGGGCGCATGGCCGGCGCGTTCCAGGCACTCCCAGCACAGCTCCAGGAACAGCCGCTGCTGCGGGTCCATCAACTCCGCCTCGCGCGGGCTGATGCCGAAGAACGCGGCGTCGAACAGCTCCACGCCGTCGATCACGCCGCGCGCGGGCACGTAGGCCGGATCGTCGCGCAGGCTCGCCGGGATCGACGGGTCGAGCTCGCCCGGCGCGAAGCGGGTGATCGACTCGCGTCCCTCGCACAGGTTCTGCCAGAAGCTCTCGATGTCCGCGGCGCCGGGGAAGCGGCCGCTCATGCCGATGATCGCGATCGGCTCGGCACCGGCTTGCGCGCCGGCGGCACGCGGGCGGGCGAGGCGCGCCGGTTCGATGCCGTCGGCGCCGGCGTGATCGCGGTGGCGGGCCAGCGCCAGCGGCGTGGGATCGCGGAAGAAGGTCAGCACGTCCAGCGCGGCATCGCCGTCGCGGCGCAAGCGATCGATCAGCCGCACCGCCAGCAGCGAGCTGCCGCCCAGCTCGAAGAAGTTGTCGTGGCGGCCCACCTTGTCCAGCGCGAGGCTGGTGGCGAAGGCGGCGCACAGGCGCGTCTCGGCTTCGCCCACCGGGGCTTCGTAGGTCGTGGCCAGTTCCGGCCGTGCGCTGCCCGGCGCCGGCAGTGCGGCGCGGTCGAGCTTGCCGTTGGTGGTGACCGGCAGCGCGTCCAGCACCACCCACGCGGCCGGCAGCATGAACTCCGGCAGTTCGGCAGCCAGGCCGCGGCGCAGCGCCGGCTGGTCGGGGCGGGTGGCGGCGGGGACCACGTAGGCGACCAGGCGCTTGCCCAGCGGCGGGTCATCGCGCAGCACGACGGCGCAGGCGCGCACGCCGGGCTGGCGCAGCAGCGCTGCCTCGATCTCGCCGGTCTCGATGCGGTAGCCGCGGATCTTGACCTGGCCGTCGCGCCGGCCGACGAACTCCAGCACGCCGTCGTCGCGCCAGCGCACCAGGTCGCCGGTGCGATACAGGCGGCCATCGGCGGCGCCGAACGGATCGGCCACGAAACGCTCGGCGGTCAGCTGCGCCCGTCCGAGGTAACCGCGCGCCACGCCGTCGCCGCCCACGTGCAGCTCGCCGACCACGCCCGTCGGCACCAGCTCGCCGGCGCGATTGAGCACGTACACGCGGGTGTCGGCTATCGGCCGGCCGATCGGCACCGAGCGCGCGTCGGCCGGCAGGTCCCGCGGGATCGGCCAGGTGCAGGTGAACGTGGTGCACTCGGTCGGGCCGTAGCCGTTGATGATCTCCACGCCGGGCAAGGCCGCCAGCGCGCGGCGCACATGGTCGACCGACAGTGCCTCGCCACCGATCAGCAGCTGGCGCAATCCCTCCAGCCGACGCGGCGCCTCGTCGACCACGGCGTTGAACAGCGACGAGGTCAGCCACGCCGTGCCGACCCCTTCGCCGGCAATGGTTGCGGCCAGGCCGGCAGCGGTGGGGATCGTTTCGGGATGGACCACCACGCGACCGCCGTTCAGCAGCGCGCCCCAGATTTCCAGGGTCGACGCATCGAAGCCCAGCGGTGCGGCGTGCAACATGCGCGTGTCGGCATCCAGCCGCACGTAATCCACGCCGCACACCAGCCGGATGATCGAACGATGGGCGATCGCTACGCCCTTGGGGGTGCCGGTGGAGCCGGAGGTGTACATCACGTAGGCGAGCGCATCGCCGTCGACCACGGGCAGCGGCGCGTCGTGCGGCACGGGTACGGACTCGACGACATCCAGCGCAAGGCACGCCACTCCATCGGGCAACGGCAGCGTAGCCGCGACCGATGCGACCAGCACCATCCGCGCACCCGCATCGGCCAGCGCAAACGCCAACCGCTCCGGCGGGTGGCTGCGATCGAGCGGCAGGTAGGCCGCGCCGGCCTTGAGCACGCCGAGGATTGCCACCAGCGCCCCCGCCGAACGCTCCAGCGCGACGCCGACGATGTCGCCCGGCACGACGCCGGCATCGAGCAGATGCCGGGCCAAGGTGCTGGACCGCTCATCGAGTCGGGCATAGCTCAGGGCGTGCCCGCTCTCGACCACCGCCGGTGCATCCGCATGCGCGGCGGCGGTGCGGGAGAACAGCGCGGACACGCTGTCGCCGCGGTGTCGCGGCACCGCGGTGTCATTCCACTGCACCAGCAAGCGCTGGCGTTCGGCCGGAGCGAGGAGATCCGGCTCGGCGTCAGCTTCGTCGAGCAGGCCCGCCCAGGCGCGCTGCACGCAACCGGCCAGCAGCTCCACGCTCGCTGCCGTCAGCGGGCTGCGCCAGCGCAGTTCGAGGGCGATCGCGTCGCTGAAATCGAGGCGCCAGGTGGAGAGCGCGGCGGCGGCGTCCGGCAACGCTGCCTCCTGCAGCACCATCCACGCCACCGTGACCGGGGCGGCCGACCCGCGCGCTGCGGACAGCACGCCCTCCAGCCATGCCTTGCGTGGCGCGTCGCGGGGCACCGGCACGGTCAGCTGGCGGGTGCATCCGGCCTGGTGCAGCGTTGCCACGGCGGACTCGGCGCCGGTCAGCTGCGCCTCGACCCGCGCCAACGCGGCCAGCAGGGTCAGCGCCGCGCGCTCGGGATCGGCCGCGTGCAGCGCCGCCACGCAAGTGGCCAATGCGCCGTCGAGCGGCACGCGGCGACTTTGCCAGGTTTCGTCATCGGCAGGCGCGATGCCCGGCAGCACGTCCAGCAACGACATGCCGTCGTCAATTGACACTGGATTGGATGCCGCGCCCACCACCCCTCCTGGTCGGGCGGCGATGACCGCCAC